>NZ_JAVRPS010000159.1:0-14671 GCF_032162105.1 Mycobacterium sp.
TCCCCACTGCAGGCGTGACACTTCCCGGGGGGTCGTCGGATCGGACGTGTCGAGCACGACCAGATTTGCGTCGTCGTAACCCAGGTAGGTGTACTTGCCCTCGACCAGACCGTGGTGCGCCGCGACCCGATGACCGTCGGACCAGTCTTTGGTCTCGCCCCCTTCGCTCCACTGCCCGGGCCACCACCAGCGACTGGCGAGGACGGGCTTGTCGGGCTCGATCAGGTCGATCGTCATCCAGATGCGGTCGGTGAATCCGGCTGGCGCACCGGACATGTGGGCGTAGCGTCCACCTTCCCAGACGATGCGGTGCACGCCCTTGCCTCCGGACTCCCAGAACCCGATCTGCTTCGGCTCGAACGGATCGTCGACCCGGTAGACCGCGACACCGGCTGAGTGCGGGCCCAACGGCTTCTTGGGCCGGTACGGGAATCGCTCGTGGTTGATCAGCAGGAGCCCGTCTGCGACCTGCACCTTGTGGGTGTGGGTGTTGGCGGGCGCGTCCCACTGCGATACCAGTTGTGGACGGTCCGGGGCGGACACGTCGAGGATCGACGTGCCCGCCCCGCTGGTCCCGGCGTGTCCGACGTACAGTGCGTCGCCATGACGCATGACCTGCATGCCGTCGCCACGTCCGCCGAGGTCGTGCTGGCCGAGGAGCCGAAGGCCTTGGGCCGAGGCGGTTTCCGTCGTCACTTGGTCAAGTCGGCGGGGTTGGGCCGCAGGGGCAGACCAAGCGCCTTTTGCGCGCGCCATAGCGGGACCAGGTCGACGTAGTCGTGCCAATTGGTTCCCGGTGGGATCACCTTGAGATCCATCTGTTCGTTGACGAACTGATCCATGTCCTTGACGTCGAAGCCTCCGTCGCCGGTGTGGTAGTTGGCGTTCTGCTCATCGGCGTACGCATCGCGGTACGGCTGCGGGAGGTCGAAACCCTTGGAGGCCATCAGGTCAAGCACCGCGTCCTTGTTCTTCATGTCGTTGATGAACTGGCGTGCCTTCAGCGTCGCGGTCAGGAAGGCGGCTGCGGTCTCGGGGCTCTCGGTCAGGATCTTGTTGGCGGCCCAACCGTTCTGAGGTGCCCGTCCCAGCTCCTGGAACAGGAACTTGCCACCCGCCTTCTCGATCAGTGCCTTGTGTCGGAGCTGGAGGCTGGCGCCGTCGACCGTGCCTGCGATCAGGTTCTGCAGACGCTCGTTGGACTGACCTCCTGTGCTCACCAGTTGGACGTCCGTATCGGGGTTGAGACCGTTGTCCTTGAGAAGCTTTCGAATCAGGAAGTCGTTGCGACTGCCGAATTGTCCGCCGGTGATGGTCTTGCCCTTGAGGTCGGCGGCGGTGTTGATGCCTTCGTGCACGCCGAGGATGTTCGCCTCACCGCCGAGGTAGGGCGACAGGTACCGCACTCCGGACTTCGACTTGTTCGCCGCCGCGATGGTGGTGTCGGTGTCGTACAGCGCGAAGTCCACCGATCCTCCGATGAGCGCAGGCAGCGGGTCCTCGACGGTGATGATCTCGACGTTGTCGATTCCGACTTCCTTGAAGTAGCCCTTGTCCTGCGCTACCAGGATGTCCTCGTGGAAGAGGTAGTACGGGTTGTCCACGGCGACGGTGACCGACTTCTTCACCTTCGACGTGTCGATCTTGCCGTCGATCTCGTCTGCGTTGGTCGGAGTACTGGTCGCCTGACCGCCACCGCTACTCGCGCCCCCACCGCAAGCCGTGAGCACCATCGCGAACGTCAAACCCACGCCGAGCAATGCGAGCAATCGTTTGCTTTTCCTCATGCACTTCTCCTTGTTGTGAAGTCGGGGAAATCTTTTGGGTGTCTACGCACGCGAGAAGTCGCGCCAGGGTGCGGCCCGGCGTTCGATCCATCGCATTCCCTGCACCAGGCCCACCGAGAGGACCGCGAGGAGCACCAAGGTGGCGTACATCATCGGCGCATCGAACTGGTCGCCCGCTCGGTCGAGCAGGAATCCGAGCCCCTTCCCTCCGCCGCCGAGCAGCTCCCCGATGAGCATCCCGACCAGTCCACGGGCAATGCCTTGATTGATGCCACTCACGACGAACGGGAGCGTGAACGGCAAGATCACCTTGACGTACAGCTGCGCCCCGCTGGTACCGAAGACGCGACCGGCCCGCACCAGCGACGGATCGACGGTCTTCACCCCCTCCATGCAGTTGACCATGATCGGGAAGACCGCCGACAGCACGATGATCGTGAGCTGCATCGAATTGCCAAAGCCCAGAACGAGAATCAGAAGGGGGATGAGCGCGACGCGCGGCAGCGCCGTCATCGCCCACACGTAGGGGGACAGGATCAGGTCGACGATCCGCACGCCGCCCATCAACAGCCCGAGCGGGATGCCGATCGCGGCGCTGATCAACATGCCGATCGTGAAGTTCTGCACGCTGTGGAGCAGTTCCGGACCGATGATGCCGTCGACGAAACCGTGGTACAGCGCCGAGAACATGTCCGTGGCCTTGGGGAAGAACAACGGGTTGATGACTTCCGACAGTGCGACCAGCTGCCAGATCACGAAGAACAGCGTCAGGTTTATCACCGTGATGAAGAAGCTCCGGAACGGCGCCCATCTGCTGCGCGTGATGGCCTCGGTGACCGAGTTCGAGTCGGCTCCTGGCCTCGTTGTCGGCAGTGTGCTCGAGCTCATCGGTCCCCTCCGACCTTCGCGCCCAGTGCCTCGGCCTGGAGCTGGTTCCAAATGTGTTCGCGCAATTGGCCGAAGCGTTCACTTCGCCGCACGCCCTCGTCGAAGCGGGGTCTTGGCAGATCGACGTCGAGGATCTCCTTGACCCGGCCCGGCCGGTTCGACACGATGACCACCCGATCGGCGAGCGTCAGCGCCTCGTCGATCGAGTGGGTGATGAAGAAGACGGTCTGGCCCGTGTGAGCGATGATCTTCTCGAACTCCGCCTGCATCGCCTCGCGCGTCATGGCGTCGACGGCACCGAACGGTTCGTCCATCAAGAGGATCTCCGGCTCCGATACCAACGCTCTTGCGATCCCGACCCGTTGACGCATTCCGCCAGAGAGCTCGTACGGATAGGACTTCTCGAATCCGGTCAGGCCGACGAGTTCGAGGGCATGCGCGATGCGCTCCGCCGATACCTCCTTTGAGGGGCGGGGGTGCCGGTTCTCCAGCGCGAACATGACGTTCTTGTACACCGTGCGCCATGGCAGCACCGCATAGTCCTGGAACACCATGGCCCGGTCGGCGCCTGGTCCGTGAACGGGCTCCCCATGGACCCGGATCGTGCCCTCGAGGGGTTTCATGAATCCCGCGATCATGTTGATCAGCGTGGTCTTGCCGCAGCCGGAGGGGCCGACGATGGCGAGGAATTCGCCGCGTTGCACGTCCAAGTTCACGTCCCGAAGGGCGATGAGCCGTGTCTTCTGCCGCTTGTTCTCGTATCCGGCACTGACGCCGCGAATCTCGATCAGTGGTGCCCGGGTCGTCGGTGCGTCGTCGGCGCTCGGTCGCGGGCGTTGGGTCACCGAGGGAACGGCCTGACTCATGAAAATCGCAACCTCTATCTCTGCACTCGCGTTGTTACTGCAATCGTTTGCTCCATCCTGCGATGTGACGTGGGTCATGTCAATGGGCACTCGAAGGCGGGGAGGGCGGCTGCGACAAACCGGCAGGTAGGCAACCAACTAGTCGATCTACAAACGATTGCAGCTATGGCACCATGTGGTGATGACACGAGCCCAGCTACGCATCGGAACGTTCACACCGTCGCTGTTGATCGACGTCGCCCGCTCTACCGGACGATTGGACCGCGCCGGGCTCGACGTCACCGAGACCCCCGTGCCCTCGTCGCCCGCTCAGTTCCGCTCGCTCGAAGCCGGCGAGTTCGACGTGGTGATGACCAGCCCGGACAACGTTCTCGCCTATCGGTTTCTCAGCGACAATCCACTCCAGCGCAACCTGCCGGTGGAGATCCTCGCAGCCGTTGATCGGGGGCTCGGGCTGTCGCTGTGTCTCGCGCCTTCGGTGACGGACGTCGCGGACGTCCGAGGTCGTGTCGTCGGGGTCGACGTGCCGGGGTCGGGGTTCGCGTTCGTCGCGTTCGCACTCCTGGAGCGCGCCGGCCTCGGCCAGGACGATTACACGGTCGAGTCCCTGGGATCGACCCCTCGGCGTGCTGCGGCGCTGGCGGAGGAGACGTGCGCGGCCACGGTCCTCAATGCGGGCAACGAGCTGCTGGCGATCGCAGCCGGGTGCCGGGTCGTGAGTACGGTCGCCGACCTCGGTCCCTATCTCGGTACCGTCATGGCCGCGATGTCGAACGACGACCCCGAAATCACTGGTCCGCGAGAACGTCTCGCAGAGGTGGTGATCGATACCGCGGGTGACGTCGTCACCGGCCGTCTGCGAGGAGAGGTGCTCGAGGCGGCAGGGCGATTGCTCGGGTTGGCCGAGCCGCAAGCCCAGGCACACCTTGGCTGCCTGCTCGATCCCACTCACGGCCTGATCACCGATGGACGAGTCGACGAATCCTCGATCAATACCCTGATCAACCTGAGACGTCAGCACAGCCCGAGCCCGGATCTCGACGTGGTGGCGTCCACTTGGCGGACGTTGCTGGCGACAGCCGGCCTTGGCACGGGCCGACGCACGTGAGCCGCCACGCGCGCCCATCGTTCGCCTGCGACTGGTCTGGGTAGTTTGCACGTGCGCGGGGGTCACGCCATCATTGACGGGACGATGCATCCGATTGCAGTCGAGGAGGGAAGTGGGGGTCTGTGCACAGGGCCACGCTGCGTGAGGTTGCGGTCATGGCCGGCGTCCATCCGGCCACCGCTTCGCGCGCCTTGAACCAGCAAACCGAGAGTTTGGTCAACGCCGAAACTGCGGCCCGAATCAAGAAGGTCGCTGCCGAGATGGGCTACTCGCCCAATCCGATCGCCCGCAGCCTCAAGACATCTCGGTCGGCCAGCATCGGGCTGGTGATCCCCGACCTGACCAACCCGCTGTTCCCGCCCATCGTGCGGGGGGTCGAGGACGTGCTCCGCACCATCGGCTACAACGCGTGGATCGTCAACACCGACAACCGACCCGACGTGGAGAAGACGGCGGTCGAGTCGTTCCGTCAGCGCAACGTCGAGGGCTTCGTGTTCGCGACCGCGCACTTGAAGCACCCGCTGCTCGAGGAACTCGCTGCGGCATCGACGCCGATGGTGCTGGTCAACCGTCGCACGAACGGCGCCGACATCCCATCGGTCACCTCCGACGACGCGGCAGGTGTCGCGATGGCGATGCAGCACCTGGTCGATCTGGGCCACACCAAGATCGTGCATCTCGCCGGGCCGCAGGACCTGTCGACCGGCGTGACCCGGCGTCGCGCGTTCCTGTCCAGCCTGGAGGAACTCCAACTCCCGGCCGAGAGCACGCGCACGATCACCTGCGACGAATGGTCGGAGCAGGCAGGCGCTAAGGCAATGCGGACTCTGTTGGACTCCGGTCCTGAGTTCACCGCGGTCCTGGCCGGTAACGACCTGCTTGCCCTCGGTGTCTACGACGCCCTGTCCGAACGCGGCCTGCGCTGCCCGGACGACATCAGCGTGGTCGGGTTCAACGACATGCCGTTCATGGACAAGGTGTCACCGCCCATGACGACCGTGCGCATCCCGCACTACGAGATCGGCGCCGAAGCGGCCCGATTGCTGCTGGAAGTGCTCAATGACCCTGACCGCCATCCGCGTTCGCTGCTCTTGCCACTGACGATGGTCATCCGGTCCTCGACCGGTCCGGTCCCGGCACCTCGCCCGCGCGGCTGAGGGGTTTCAGGGCTCTGCCCCGACAGGTGCGAGCGGCTGCAACCGTTCGCTAATTGCGGCTCGCCTGTGCGTATTGCGGCCGTGTGATGAATACGGCGCATGCTGCGGTGTTGACTTGAGCCAGACCGCACGGCAGGATTGCAACCGATTGCAGTCGAGGCGGGAGATCAAATGGAACACGACGAAAAGACCATGAACGTTGGCTGGATCGGCGCCGGACGGATGGGCTACGCGCTCATCGAACGTCTGTTGGACGCCGGGCACGACGTGTCGGTCTACAACCGCACGAGGTCCAAGGCGGAGCCTCTGGCCGCACGGGGCGCCAAGCTGGTCGACACCCCGGCGCAGCTCGCCGATCGCGACGTCGTCTTCATCATGGTCGCCGCCTCCGACGATCTCGAGCACGTGATCGTCGGAGAGGACGGGCTTCTCACCGCCGACGCCTCGCCCCAGATCATCATCGACTGCTCGACCGTCTCGGCAGCCATCTCGGAGAAGATCCGCGGCCTGGCCGCCGCCAAGGCGACCACATTCCTGGCCGCTCCGGTCAGCGGCAACCCGAAGGTCGTCAGGTCGGGCAAGCTCACGCTTGCGGTCTCGGGTCCGCGTGAGGCCTACGAGAGCACCGAACACCTCCTGCGCCCCCTCGGTCGGGGCGTCACCTACGTCGGTGAAGGCGAAGTCGCCCGTCTCGTCAAGATCTGCCACAACGTCTTTCTCGGCGTGGTCGCGCAGTCCCTCGCCGAGATCACCGTGCTCGCCGAGCAGGGCGGCACCAGCAGGCAGGCGTTCCTGGAATTCCTGAACAACTCAGTCATGGGATCGGTCTTCACCCGGTACAAGTCGCCTGCGTTGGTGAACCTCGACTTCGCGCCTACGTTCACTAACGTCTTGCTGCGCAAGGACTTCGACCTCGGCCTGGAAGCCGCCCGCCAGTACGGCGTGCCGATGCCCGTCGCCGCAGTGACCGCCGAGATGGTGTCATCGGCGGTTGGTGCTGGCTACACCAGCGAGGACTTCGCGACCTTGCTGCTCGAACAGGCCCGGCGCTCGGGAGTCGAGTTGGTCTCCGAAGAGGCCGACGTCGACGACGGTCTGGGGATACCCGCGGATGAGTGAGTCGCGCCCCCTTCCGGCTCCCGGCCACATGGGCGTCGACTACGAAGAGCGCGTCGACTTCGCCAGGCTCCGTGACTACCGGCTCCGTCGCGCGAAGGCGGCGCTGGAGGCCAGTGAGTGCGGTGCGTTCCTGCTGTTCGACTTCTACAACATCCGCTACACGACCCAGACCTGGATCGGCGGCGCGCTCGGCGACAAGATGACGCGGTACGCGTTGCTCACGCGCACGGCCGACGATCCGTGGTTGTGGGACTTCGGCTCGGCGGTGCGCCACCACAAGCTCTACTCGAACTGGCTGCCCGACGAGAACTGCCGCCCCGGAATGCTCGGGATGCGGGGCGCCGTCGCGCCGTCGGCGGGCCTGATGGTGTCGGCCATCCGCGAGATCAAGGGAATGCTCGACGACGCCGGCCTGAGCGACGCCCCGGTCGGCGTCGACATCGTCGAGCCCGCGTTCCTGTTCGAGATGCAGCGGCAAGGGTTGAAGGTCGTCGACTGCCAGCAGCGCATGCTCGACGCGCGGGAGATCAAGTCAGCTGACGAGATCATGCTGCTCACCCAGGCGGCCGCGATGGTCGACGGGGTCTATCAGGACGTCTTCGAGGCCCTCAAGCCAGGCATCCGGGAGAACGAAATCGTCGCGCTGGTGAATCAGCGGCTCTACGCGATGGGCTCGGATCAGGTGGAGGCCGTCAACGCGATCAGTGGGGAGCGGTGCAACCCCCATCCGCACAACTTCACCGACCGGCTCATTCGACCGGGGGATCAAGCCTTCTTCGACATCATCCACAGCTTCAACGGCTATCGCACGTGTTACTACCGCACGTTCAACGTCGGCAGCGCGACGGCCAGCCAGCACGACGCGTACACCAAGGCCCGCGAGTGGATGGACGCCTCGATCGACATGGTCAGGCCCGGCGTCGGCACCGACGAGGTGGCAGCCGTGTGGCCGAAGGCGACCGAGTTCGGCTTCGACAACGAACTCGCCGCCTTCGGACTGCAATTCGGGCACGGCCTCGGACTCGGCCTGCACGAGCGCCCGATCATCTCGCGGCTGAACTCGATGACCGAACCGATCGAGCTCAAGGAAGGCATGGTCTTCGCCCTCGAGACGTACTGCCCGGCCTCGGACGGCCATTCGGCCGCGCGCATCGAGGAAGAAGTGGTCGTCACCGCCGATGGGCCGCGGATCCTGACGCTGTTCCCAGCGCAGGAACTCGTCATCGCCAACAAGTACTGAGCTCAGCGCTTCCCGCCGCTGACGGCGGCGGGAAGCGTTCTGCGCGTTCAGATCAGTATGGTCAACGGGTTCTCGACCCGCCGGACGAAGGCTGCCATCCACGCGGCGGCCACCGCACCGTCGATGACCCGGTGATCGGCCGACAGGGTGACCGTCATGACCGTGCCGACCTTCAGTTCACCGTCGACGACGACGGGCCGCTGGATGGCGCCGCCGACGGCGAGAATGCCGGACTGCGGCGGGTTGAGGATCGCGGAAAACTCTGCGACGCCGTACATCCCGAGATTGGACACCGAGAAGCTGCCGCCCTCGAGTTCGGGCTGTTTGATCCGCCCGTCCCTGGCGCGCCGAGCGAGATCGGCGGTCCGGGCGGCTATCGCCGACAGTGGTGTCGTGTGCACGCTGCGCAACACCGGCGTCAGCAGCCCGCCGTCCACGGCCACGGCCACCGCGATGTCGGCGCCGTCGTAGCGACGGATCGAGTCGCCGTTCCAGATCGCGTTGGCGTCGGGTACCTCGATCAGGGCCCCGGCCACCGCCTTGAGGATGAAGTCGTTGAGCGACACCTTGACGGTGGCGGCCGCGTTGACGCTGCGCCGCAACTCGAGCAGGTCGTCGACCCGGCAATCCGCGGTGAGATAGAAGTGCGGCACCGTCGTCTTGCTCTCGGTGAGCCTGCGCGCGATGGCCTTGCGCATCGGGGTGAGCGGAATGTCCGTGAAACCCGTTGCCGGTTCGCTTGATTCCACGGCGGCAGCGGGGGCCCGCACCGGTTGCGGTGCTGCGGCGGGTTCGGCGACGGGCAGCCGGTCCAGATCACGCCGCACGATGCGCCCTCCGGGGCCGGTTCCCGTCACGCTCTCGAGCTCGATTCCCCGTTCGCGCGCAAGCTTTCGCACCAACGGGGTGGCGAACAGTCGCCGGCCGTTGGCCGCGGCGCCGGCGTCGGCAACGCCCACGGCGACGAGTTCTCGCTCCGGTGTGGGCGACACGGCGACACCGTTGCGCACGGCGGCATCGACGTCTGCATCGGTCTCGCCTGGCGCCAACACCACGGCGATCGGCTCGCCCACCGCAATCGTCGAGCCCGCTTCGGCGATCAGCCTGCCCACGATCCCATCCACTTCCGAGACGTATTCCACGACCGCCTTCTCGGTTTCGATCTCGGCGAGCGGGTCACCAACGGCGATCTCCTGCCCCTCCGAGACGAGCCATGTCTGGATGACGGCCTCGCCGGTATTGGCCAGTACCTCCGGCATCCGCACGACGGTGGCCATCAGCGCACACCCCCCGTCGCGTCGCTCGCCCTGAGCACACCCATTGCTGCACGGACCTTCTCCAGACCCGCGACGACTTCCTCGGTCCTGGCGATGGCGGCGCGTTCGAGCACCCTCGAGATGCTCGGTGACGCCTCCGTACCGGACACCCGTTCGACGGGCTGGTCCAGCCAGTCGAAGAGCCTGCGCTGGATCTCGTCGGCCAGCCAGCCGCCGTAGGAACTGCCGCGCGCGCCCTGTTCGACGATCAAGACCGCGTTGGTCTTTCGGACGCTGGCGGTGATGGTGTCCCAATCGATCGATGCGCGGTCCAGCCAGCGAAGATCGATCAGTTCGGCGTCGACGTCGGTCTGCTCGATCGCCTCGAGGCAGTGGTTCACCATGGACAGATAGCTGATCACGGTGACCTCGGAACCTGCCCGCCGGATTGCGGCGCGGCCCGGCGGGATGATGTAGTCGAGATCCCCATCTGGGACCTTGTCGGCGATTCCGTAGAGGTCGATGTGCTCGATGACGAGCACCGGATCCTGAAGGGCCAGAGCGGCGTTCATCAGCCCGACGTAGTCGGCGGCGGTCGATGGTGCGACGATCCGCCAACCGGGGCTGGTCGCGAAGATGCCCGCGGGGTCCATCAGGTGCTGAGACCCGTATCCCGCCCCCATCGCGACCTTGGTGCGCAGCACGAACGGCACGGGGTTGTCGCCACCGAACATGTGTCGCGCCTTGCCGATCTGATTGAACACCTGATCTGCGGCCACCCACATGAAGTCGGGGTACATGAACTCGACAACCGGCCGGAATCGGCCGTCGAGTGCCATGCCACCGCCGATGCCGCTGAACGCGTTCTCGCTGATCGGGGTCCCCACCAACCGGTCATCGCCGTATTTCGCGAGACCCTTCGTGGCACCGTTGGTGCCGCCGTTCAGATGGTGTACATCCTCACCGAACACCACGATGCGGTCGTCACGGGCCATCCTGCGGTCCATTACGCCGGCCACTGCTTCGACGAATTTTACTGAGCGCCAGGGGCCTTCATATTCCGTCGGTTCCAGGGGAGTGAGAGCTGCGAGCTCGCTTGCGTCACCCCGCATCCCGACGTCGACGAAGCCGGGATCGGGCCACAGTTGCGGCCGGATACGACGCTTGCCTGCATCGTCGGGGTCGTCCTCGACCAACTCGGCCGTAGCGGCCGTCATCGCATCCTGTGCCTGCCGACGCACCGACGCTATCCCCGCCTCGTCGATCAAGCCGAGCGCGATCATCTCGCGCGCGACCCTGTCGAGCGGGTCACGAGAGCGCCAATGCGCCTCTTCCTCCTTGTCGCGGTATCCGAACGCACTGCCGGGGTAGGGCCCGTTCTGGTGGAAGAACCGGTATACCTCGACCTCGATCACCGCGGGTCCCTCGCCGCTGCGCATCCGTTCGGCCGCCTGCTCGGTGGCCAGGTGCACTGCCAACGGGTCCATGCCGTCGACGCGCCAACAAGGAATGCCGAACCCCTGGCCGCGCACCGACAACCGAGGATCGGCGGTGATCTCCTCGACCCGGGTGGACACGGCGTACAGATTGTTCTCGATGAAGAAGCAGAACGGCAGCTTCCATGCTGCGGCGAGGTTCATCGTCTCGAGCACGGAACCGATCTGACTGGCTCCGTCACCGAAGTAACTGATGGTGAGATCGGTTGTACCACTGTGTTTTTGGGCCCAGGCATTGCCCGCGCCCATCGGTACGCCACCACCGACGATCGCGTTGGTGCCAAGGGCGCCTGCTTCGAACCATTGCAGGTGCATGGATCCGCCGCGGCCATGACAGTAGCCCTGGGCCAGCCCGAGGATCTCGGCCAAGGTCTGTTGCAGCACCCGCTGAATCTTGGGGCTCACCGCCGCAGCGGGATCGATCGCACCGCCCGTGACATGCGTGAGCGCCTTGGCGAGGAACTGATGGTGACCACGGTGCGATCCGTTGACGGCATCAGTTGAGCGAAGACCGACAATCGAACCGACCGCCCCACCTTCCTGCCCGATGCTCGAGTGCGCTGGGCCGTGCACCAGCCCTTCACCTGCCAACTCCAGCACGGTTTCCTCGAAGGCGCGAATGAGGTGCAGTTCGGCGAGCATGGTGCCGAGAAGCTGTGGCGAAGCTGCTTTCCAGTCGTCGTCGGTGGTCGACAGTTCGATCCAGGCAGAACCGGTCTCGAGGCGTTGTTCGCGTGGCATGTCTCCTACTTCCGTTGACCGCGAGTGACCCGGCGGCACTGGCAACGGTCTGAGCCAACCTACGCCGATTGGATCCACTTTGGCTAGGAATCAACACAGATCATGGAAATATGGACTAGTGTGAGCAGTATTGGATACATTACGCGCGGGAGGTTGTATGGCGCTGCCAGGTCTGGTCGGTACTGATCACATCGGCTTCACCGTTCCCGACCTCGAAGAAGCCCACGACTTCTTCGTGCGGGTTCTGGGTTGCACGCACGTCTACACGCTCGGGCCGTTCGAGCACGAGGATGACTGGATGCGTGATCATCTCAACGTCCACCCGCGCACCGTGATGCGACGGCTGCACTTCTACCGGTGCGGCACGGGAGCCAATTTCGAGGTGTTCGAGTACGAGCCGGCGGACGCCGCGGCACCCGTTCCGCGCAACAGCGATATCGGCGGCCACCACCTGGCGCTCTACGTCCACGATCTCGACGCTGCTGTCGAATACCTTCGCGCCGAAGGCGTTCGGGTACTTGGCGAGCCGACGGCCAGCAGCAATGCCAGCGCAGGCCAGCGATGGGTGTACTTTCTCAGTCCCTGGGGCATGCAGTTCGAGCTGGTGAGCTTCCCTGGCGGGAAAGAATACGAGAAGGACGCCGAAGTGTTGTTGTGGAACCCGAACACCCCGGCGCAGTGAAGCCCTAACACCGATCGGAGGCAGGATGGCGCAACCCCAGGTGCGTGACGGTGTCACCGGAGCACGGGTCGCTGACGAACTGCGCGCGGCGATCCTGCACGGCGCCTATCCGCCCGGCACCCGGCTGCGCCAGGAGGAACTCGCCGCACAGTACGGGGCCAGCCGCGTGCCGATCCGCGAGGCGCTGCGAACCCTGGAGTCCGAGGGCCTCGTCACGACGGTGGCCAACGCCGGCGCGTGGATCGCCAGCCTGAGTGCCGACGAGTGCGCCGAGCTGTACCAAGTCCGCGAGCGGATCGAGCCGCTTCTATTGCGCTACAGCCTGCCCCATCTCACGCCTGCCGACGTCGATCGCCTTGGCGAGCTGGCCGAGGAGATGAGCAACACCCGCGATACTGAGCACTTCCTTGCGTTGGACCGGGAGTTCCATCTCGGCAGCTATCGTGCGGCGGAGACGACGTTTCTGCGCCCAACCGTCGAACGGCTGTGGAACGCCACCCAGCACTACCGCCGCGCCTTCACCCGGTTACTCGACGATGACAGCAACCGAATCGTGCACGACGAACACCACATGCTGGTGGCGGCGATCCGTGAGAACGATCCCGACGAGGCCGAGCGCGTGCTGTTCGGGCACATCCGCCGCACCCGGTTACAGCTCACGCGCCACCCCGAAGTCTTTTCCAGCCATCCACCCCGCTGATCGCATCCAATCCGCTGAAGAAGGAACCGCACATATGGCAATCGCAACCATCAACCCGGCCACGGGGGAGACCGTCGAAACATTCGAACCCCACGATGACGCCGAGGTGGCGCGCCGTATCGCAGAGGCTGCCGGGGCCGCTAATGCGTTGCGTGACACTACATTCAACCAACGCGCCGAGTGGATGAACGCCACCGCGGACATCCTGGAGGCCGATGTCGAGCACGCCGCCAGGATGCTCACCCTCGAGATGGGCAAGCCCATCGGCCAGGCCCGCGCCGAGGTGCTCAAGTGTGCCAAGAACATGCGGTTCTATGCCGAGCACGCGGAGTCCTTCCTTGCCGACGAGCCACTGGCAGATCCCTCGACCGTTTCGGCCTCGCAGGCTTGGACGGTTTGGCAGCCTCTCGGCGTCGTGCTGGCGGTGATGCCGTGGAATTACCCACTGTGGCAGGTCATCCGGTTCGCCGCGCCGGCGCTGATGGCAGGCAACTCCGGTCTGCTCAAGCACGCTTCGAATGTGCCGCAATCCGCGCTGTACCTCGACGAGCTGTTCGAGAAGGGCGGCTTCCCGACCGGGTCGTTCCGCACGCTGTTGATCGGCTCGGCCGGCGTCGAGGCGGTCATCTCCGATGACCGCGTCAAGGCGGTCACCTTGACCGGCTCGGAACCGGCAGGGCGCTCCGTCGCGTCGACGGCGGGCGGTCAGATCAAGAAGGCGGTGCTCGAACTGGGCGGCTCCGATCCCTTCATCGTGATGCCCAGCGCGGACCTCGATGAAGCTTCTACAGTCGCGGTCAAGGCCAGGATCTCCAACAATGGCCAATCCTGCATCGCAGGAAAGCGTTTCATCGTGCACACCGACATCTACGAAGAGTTCGCCCGCCTTTTCGTCGCCAAGATGAACGCCCTCGTGGTCGGCGACCCGATGGACGAAGCCACCGACGTCGGGCCGCTGGCCACCGCGTCCGGGCGCGACGACCTGGCCGAACTAGTCGATGATGCGGTGGCCAAGGGTGCTCAGGTGCTGACCGGTGGCGGTGCTCCCGATGGCGCTGGCTGGTTCTACTCGCCCACTGTGCTCGCGGGTCTCACCGACGAGATGCGAGTGGTGATGGAGGAGACGTTCGGGCCGGTCGCCTCCCTCTACAGGGTCGCCGATCGCGACGAGGCGGCACGGGTGGCCAACCAGACCACCTTCGGGCTGAGCTCGGCGGTGTGGAGCAACGAAGCGGCAGAACAGGACTGGTTCATCGGTCATCTGGACGCCGGCGCGGTGTTCCTCAACGGTATGACGGTTTCGTACCCGGAGTTGCCGTTCGGCGGGGTCAAGGACTCCGGTTACGGCCGCGAGCTGGCCGCCGCGGGGATCCGCGAGTTCTGCAACCTCAAGACGGTGTGGAAGGCCTAACTCTCTGCGATTTGGGTGCGCAAACGTTCGCTGGGCGGGCTGTCTCGAAATGGATTGTCCCTGATTTGGTGGGATTGGATCTGATGCCGGTGTCCGTCGTTGATCAGGCGGGTAGTGGTGTTGCGGCGAGGTGGGTGAGGATCTTGGCGATGTTGTGCACGGTGGCGTGGAAGGTCCATTCGCTGCGGGCGCGGGCCAAGCCGCGGCCGGTGAACCGTCG
>NZ_JAVRPS010000160.1:0-25684 GCF_032162105.1 Mycobacterium sp.
CGTGCAGACCAACCGCCTTGGTCAGGTGATCACGCATCCACCCGCTGGCCTCAATATGCTTCCTGGCGGCTGCCTCCATGGCCTTGCGGGACAACCCCAGCCGCTCCCGAAGCGCTTTCGGATCAGCACGGCGTGCACGATGAGCCGCCCAATACGCCCGGCACCGCGCCGCCGCGTCACGTTGCAACGCCCGCCGCAGCCGGAACGCCGCCACCCATTGCCGCTCCAGACGCTGGTGAACACGTGCGTCGCCGACGTCGAGCTCCAGGCGGATCACCGACACCGGCCCCTCATAAGTGAAGTTCGGGGCCTTCGACCGACCACGCCGCCGCGGCACCCCCACATCAACGCCCATCACAGCGGTGCCATCAGACCGCGCAGCTGCCACACCGTCAGGAAACCATCACCCACCGACAACAACCCTCGGCCGAGCCGCTACCGAAACCCGCTGCCACTAACTGGACTCACCTGCATCCAGATTCACACCGTCCACCTCCTGGCCGGCCCTGGGCGCCTTCGTTGCCAGCACGGGTGCCGTTGGCGCTCATCCATCGGCGCACCAACCTGACCACCCGCGCCTTGGCCGCACTGTGTCAAACACGTCAATCCACGGCTCGATCGAGTCATCCACTACCTGGTGCCGATACCGGCCCACAGCCTGCTGCCCACACCGCAGGACAGCAACCACCCGTGGATCATCCACCGCACCCTCATCCCAGAACACGGTCCGTCGATCACCGCCATCAGCAACAACTACCAACGTCGTATCAACACTCAGGCCATCATCAGCGCACACAATCGCCGCGTCACCGCAGTCCGCCACACCGTGACACAGTTGCTCGATGGACGTGTCGTCCTCGGAGAAGGCGGGTACCGCGACATCGGCTCGATCACCACCCCTGGACGCGACCACACTGGCCGGATCATCCACAACCACCACTACCGGGCGCACAGCCGGATCAGAGCCCGCGTCGAGCACGTCATCGCCCACCTCAAAACGCTGGCAAATCCAGCGCCAACGCCGCCGCGGCGACGCCATCAACCACAACCTCGACATCAACACCGGACTCTGGAACCTCAAGAACCATGCCCAGTTACGGGTCAACTCTTGTCGGCCGTGGGCGTCCGCGCAGGAGCGAATCTGAAGATCGCGGCGCTGGCGGCGACCACGACGGCCGCCAGCCCGATTACCGGTGCCACGGTGAACCTCGTCATGGTCGCACCGACGACCGCGCCCGCGAGCATCGTCAGCACCACCCCGTAGCGGAGCTTCTCCCGCTGTCCGGTGCCGCCTGCGAGTCGGCTGTCGAACCCGATGCCCACGATGGTCTGCGTCAGGACGGTGGTGCTGAGTTCCTGGATGCCGAACTGCCTGGCCGCCGCGTTCTGGCTGCCGAAGCCGACGGCGAGGCCGGCGATGATGATCAGCCTGTCGTGGCCCTGGTATGCCAGCACCCCGGTGCCTGCCAGAATCGACAGCGTCGCCAGGATCAGCACCTCGATGCCGAGCGCGACCGTCAGCCAGCGGCGTACCTCGGTGCCGAGGTGGCGCGCCAGTCGTCCGCCGAGCACCGTGCCTGCGACGAAGCTGACGAATGCGACGACGGCGGCGGTCAGGTCGACGACGGTGTGCTGCACGAACCAGAAGCCAAGGAAGATCACGTTTCCCGTCATGTTGGCCACGAAGACGTGGCCGAGCACCAGCACGCTGATGGCGTCGACGAGCCCGGTGGCGAACGTCAGCAGCATGAGCGCGACGACCGTCATCCGTTGGGACACCGGCGATTCGACTGCCATGGCGGCGCTACAGCTTGGGCGTCAGGTCCAGCGACGTGACCGCCGTCATCTTGGTGATCAGCCACTGCCGGTTCCGCAGCTCCATCGTCAGCCGATAGGCCAGATACCGCAGCGAAGGAATGCCCTTCGTCACCGGACTGGTGGCCACCGAGTTCGTGTACACGATCGCGGACGCCTCCGTCGGCGTCAGCGACTCCACGGCTGCGCCGAGCACCTGCGTGTTGTTGGTGACCTGGGCCTGCTTGTTCGATTCGACGATGGCGTCGATGTAGCGACGATACTCGGTGGCGAAGTCACCCGCCAGGAACTTGCCTGCGCGGTCGGGTAGCGAGTCCATGTCATCCGGGGTGTAGGTCCATAGCGTCGTGATCGCCTTGGCCGCCGTCTCGGCGACCTCGAACTTGGTGTGCGCGGCGGCCCGGTCGGCCAGGTAGGGCTGCAGCGTCGAGCCGGCGAACGCCGCTGCTCCGACGAATAGCGCACCGGCGACGATCGCCGCGACCTTCAGCGCACGGCCCGCGGTCCGGTGCGGCACTAGAACGGGCTCGGCCTCCAGCTCCTCGTCCGACCCTTCCGGGAGAGGTGCGTTTTCGGCATCGGATGCCGTTGTCTCGCTGCTGGATTCGGGCTCGACGCTGTCGGCCACCGGTTCCGCGGTCGGCTTCGTCCGGCGCCACGGGAATCGGCGGCGCGCAGGGGTGGGCTCGACGAAGGGGGTCTCGGCTGCGGCAACCTCGGGTTCGGCCACCTCGGCTGCGGGTTCAGCGGTGTCGCCGGCATCGGAGTCGTCTTGACCCACCTGCCGCAGCTTCTGTCTCGGCAGGCGATGACGGGTGCGCCCCGACTTCCCTCGCGGCACGAGAGCGGCGGCGTCGGTGGTCAGATCACCTGAATCAGTTGGCTGATCCTCCACTGCTGTCCCTCCTCGATCGTCGTGACCACCCAGCGATTGCCGCTCTCGATGGTGGACTTCCCGTCCGGACCGGTGGTGCTGATCTTCGTCGCCACCAGCACGTCGGCACTGCCGTTGTCGTTCCAGCGCTGGACCCCGGCATCGAGGACGGTGCCGGTGGTGGGTTCGGCGCGCGCCACCTGGACGACGATCTCGTTCATCTTCTCCTTGAACGACTTCGCGAAGTCACCCGTGCCCTGCGCCAGGACGCGGTCCGCATAGTCGTTGGCGTGGAACGGATCCAGCGACGTGTAGCTGGTCATGAATCCGCGCACGTAGTCGAGTGCGGACGCATCCCTGACCTGGGTGCGGCGGTAGCTCTCGTGGCCCACCGCCATGAAGATGCTCGCCGCGAGCGCAGCCGCGACGACGAGGACGGAAAGCGTGGTCGCCAGCGGAAGACCCCATCGAAACGGCGGTTTCGTTGTGGCCGTGAAGTATTCGCGCTCCGCGGTGTCGATCTGCCTGCGCGGGCTCATCGGGCTGGCTCGTTCGTCTGGGGCTTCTTCAGGACCGTGAGGTTGGCGACGTGCCAATGGCCGTCGGCGGACCGCTCGAAGTCGACACGGACCGTCGCGGTGATGAACTTCAGGCTCCGCGGATCGGCGCCTCGCTGCCCTTGCAGCGCCACCAGCATCGAGGCCTGCTTCGGTGACGCCGAAAGCACCGCGCTGCTCACGGCCCAGTATTCGTTGGCGACCGCCCCCGCCTTCTGGACAGCCTGCTGCTGGGCGATCAACTGCGGCCGGTACCCGTCGGTGGCCAATGACTGCGCCCTGGCGAAGTCATCCTTGAGCGTCGCGGTGCCGTAGCTCAGCATCTTCTCGACCATCCGGGGACCCTGCTCGGCGATCTCGGTTCGGGTCTTCTCGACGGCACGGTCGTACCGATAGACCGACTGGTAGCCCAACCCACTGCCCGCCGCGCAGAGCAGTGCCGCCACCAGGAACACGATGCCTGCGATCCGGCGCACGTTGCCCTGCGCAGGCCCGACGACGTGGGCCTCGGTGCGCAGCAGGAGATCCGCGAAGGTCCTTTTCCTGCCGTCCCACAGCGGCCAGAGCCATCCGACGAACAGGCTCGCCGTGTCCAGTAGGTGGGCGGCATCGCGCAGCAGCAGCCGGGCGATGCCGGCCGGGGCGCCGGATCGGGTCACGATGCGGATGCCGAACAACGCGCGGCCCAGGCTCCACCCGGTCAGCGCAGGCAGCAACCACCTGTTCAGCACCGTCGCCAGACCTGCCAGCGCTGCCGACGCCACGTACACCCACCACAGCCAGCCCCCCTGCTGTGTCGTCAGCGCGAGGAGCCACGCCGTCGCGATCACCGCCGCGCCGGGCAGCACGTCCACCGCCAGCGCACCGGCGCGTGCCGGCCAGGAGGCGTAGCCGATCGACTCCTGATCCGTCGCCGGTGACTCCGTCGTCTGCTCGAGCAGCGCCGTCACGACGTGACCTGGTCCAGCTTGGCGACCTTGTAGGTCCCGTCCGCGGGGGCCATCTGCACCCGCAACCGGTAGCCCTGCTCCTGATCGGCCGCCTGCGAGTTGGTCACCTTGACCCGAACCGCAACGAGCACGTCGACCGAATCGTCGGGGTTGTGCCGTTCCACCGCGGCGCGAAGATCGGATACCTTCACGTTCACGCTGGCCACTTGATAGGCGTCGACGAGCATTCCAGCGAACAGGTTGGCCTGCACGGCGAAGTCGCCGGTCGAGCACTCGAGGATCTTCGACTGACTGGCCGCCATCGCCGCGGTGTCGGGGGCCTGGGTCGCAGCGACGCATTCCTTTGCGCGTTCCAGGGCGACCGCGTCGTCGCGGGCGATCGCCTCGCTCTGATCATGTGACCGCAGCGCAAGGTAACCGCCGACGGCGACGCCGACCGTCAGGAGCATCAGCACCGCACAGATCGCGACGAACCATCCCCGGCCCACATGCTCGGGACGCCGCATCTCGGCATCCTGCTCACCCGAATCGGCCGGCTCTGCGTCCTCGCTCTGCTCGGTTATGACTGTCGCGACCGAATCATCCAGTGCTTCGGTTTCCTGCCCTCCGGTGGGGTTCAGCTGGCTGGCGCCAGCATCTCCTTCCATCCGTCGTCTCCTGTTTTGCTTGAATTGGTCACGGAGTACGTGACCCCGTCGGGTCCAACGACCTCACCGCTGGACGGGCTGTAGATCGCCGTCGGGCCTGATGCCGGAGTGTAGATGCACGGGTTGGGCTGCTGGCCACTGCATGCGACGCTGCCCTGGCCGGGCGCGGTGAGCGGGTCGCTGCTCGGTGGCGGCGTTCCCGGCAACTGGTCGGCGGGCAGTGGGTTCATCCCGTTGTTGATCGACGGTGCCGGAATCACGTAGCCGGGCTTCACCGGCTGATCGCACCGCGCGGCGGGGGCCGGGCAGGTGAGGATCTGATTCGGGTCCCCGTACCACGGGTTGGTACCCAGCGGAACGTACGGTTCGTTGCTGTGGCATTCCTGCGGCGTCGCAGCACGCTTGCCTGGTACGTCGGCACACGGATAGTTGCGCGCACCGCGAACCACGTTGCCCTGGAAGTCCTTCGGGATCTTGCAGTAGGCAGTCGCCGGCAGCGGCGCCATGCTGGTGTCGGCCGGTGCACGCCACTGCGACGCCGGCAAGAACCCCGTCAGACACGGTGGCGGTTGGCCGATCGAGAGGCCGAAGTGCAGCAGACCCTGACCTTCGAAGATGGTAGCGGTCTGGGCGATCGTCCCGATCTGGGGCAGGATCACCAACGACTGCTCGAGCCCTTTGTGATACCGCTTGAGCATGTCGTTGACGATCGCCAGGTTCGCCAGCACCTGGGGCAGTGAGTCGCGCACACCGCCGAACACTTCGTTGAGCTGATCGGCCGTCGGGGCGGCCTGCTGCAAACCGCTGCGCAACGCTTGATCCTGCTCCGCCGTCTGGGACGTGATGGTGTTCAGGTTGGCCGCCCACTGAGAGATGGCGTCACCCGAGTTGACCTGGCTGTCCAGAATCGGCGTCGAGTTGTTGACGATGTCGTTCACCGGGCCCAGGTTGTCCTTGAAGTCGCTGGCGATCGCGGTCGTCGAGTCGACAAGGCGCTGCAACGCAGGACCCAGTCCACCCACTGCCTGCGACGTCTCGGTCAGCAGCGAGTCGATCTTCTCCTTGGGCAGCACCGCAAGGCCCCTGTTGGCGGAGTCCAGCGCGGGACCGACCTCACTGGGCACCGAGCTTTGGGTGATGGTGGCGCCTCCGGCGAGGTACTGACCCGGGTTGCCCGTGGACACCAGGTCGAGGTACTGCTCGCCGATCGCCGACACCGAGTGCACGTTCGCCGACGCATCGGCCGGGATCTTGATGTTGCTGTCGATGCTCATCTCGGCGCGCGCGCCACGCTCGGTGGGGACGACGGACGTCACCTTGCCGATGGCGGTGCCGCGGTAGGTCACGTTGGCCGTCGAGTACAACCCGCCCGATCTCGGCAGGTCGGCATACAGCTTGTACTGGCCGATACCGGCCAGGGCTGGCAGCCGCAGGTAGTACCAACCCAGTATCACCAGCGCGAGCACCGTCAGAACAGTGAACAGGACCAGCTGGATCTTGATGAGGCGGGTCAGCACAGCTCACTCACCCCTCTCGACCAGCGGTCCACCTGGCGCATCGTGGGCGTTCGGCGTGAACCGGACATCCGGGATCATCGTCTCCGGATCGCGTCCCCACGCCTGCTCGAGTGCCCGCAGCATGCCCGACACACCCGTGCCCGACAGGAACCCGTTGTCGAGGGCCGACAGCGTCAGATCGATGGTGGCCGAGACGTTGATGTAGTCGCCGCGGACCACCTTCGGCACGTTCGTGATGCTGAACGGAGCCGTGAGCAGCAACTTCAGCGCACCGAGCAAGTAGGGCGAGGCCTTGCCCAGTTGGACGAGCGGCCTCTGCAGGTTCTGCAGGTTCGCGGTGATGTCCGGATTCGCCTGCGACAGCGCATCGTC
Source organism: Mycobacterium sp. (assembly GCF_032162105.1). GTDB lineage: Bacteria > Actinomycetota > Actinomycetes > Mycobacteriales > Mycobacteriaceae > Mycobacterium. Next base: position 6,733 of record NZ_JAVRPS010000160.1, read on the forward strand.
GGTCGCCTTGCTGACCCGGCCCAGCGCAGTGACCGCGTCGGCGAACAGGTCTCGGGTGTCGGCGAAGTGCTTGATCAACGGTGGGAACTCGGTCAGCACGCGGTCCAGGGTGTCGTTGCGCTGCGCGACGATCGACAGCAGCCGGTTCGTCGAATCGATCGCGCGGACGATGTCCTGGCGCTGCGCGTTCAGCTCGCCAGTGAAGGTGTCCAGCCGGCCGAGGAACTCGCGGATCTGATCCCCTCGACCCGAGAGGATGTTGTTGATCTCGGTCTGGATCACTTCGAGGTTCGGGATGCCGCCGCCGGTCAGGATGGTGCCGATGCTCGCCAGCACCCGCTCAGTGGTGGGGAACGACGTGGAGTTCTGCAGCGGGATGGTGTCCCCGCTCTTGAGTAGCTGAGCGGACGGGTCCGGTGGTAGGTCGAGCTGCACGTGCTGTGATCCCAGCAACGAGGTCTGGCCGACCTTCGCCAGGGTGTTGGACGGCAGCTTGAGGTCGCGCTGAACGTCCAGGGTCAGCGTGGCCACCCAGTTCTTCAGCTCGATCGCGCGGACGCTGCCGACGAACACGTCGGCGACCCGGACCCGGCTGTTGACGTTGAGCGCCAACGTATCCGGCATCTGGACGTAGAGCGTCATGGTGCCCTGGCCGGTAGCGGCACCACCCGGCATCGGCACGTTGGCGATGCCCTTCCATCCGCAGGAGGTCAGCACCACGGCGATCATCAGCATCGCGGAGACGCGCTTCGCCATCCGCCCCAGCCTGATTCGCTTGAACATCAGCGTTGTCTGTTCGTCGCGCAAGCGGCTCATCACCCTGCCCCTTGTTCAGCCGGCAGCGGTGGCCCCGCGGGTGCGGGCGCCGGTGCGGGTCCGGGGGCCGCGGGTGCGATGGCGCCCAACGGGTCGCCGGCGAGCACGCCCGGTGCGGGGCCGGGAACCGGCCCCGGCTGCGGGTACCACGGCGGCGGCAGTGGGGTGTTCTCGCTGTAGGCGTTCGGCGGGCCGGGCAGTCGGCCGTCGTTCACCCCGAAGGCCGGCGGTGCGGGGGGAGCCACGATGTCGGGTCCGCCCATCAGCTCGGACAGCGACTCCGGTGTCAGCATGTTCTGGGTGAACGGCTGCACGTCGACTCCCTGCATGCCGGGCGCGACGACCCAGCCGGGCTCGTGGTTGCCGTGCGAGAACAAGGTGTCACGCGAGAAGATGCCCGGCACCGTGGTGTCCTTGTAGCCGGGCGGCGGCTGCAGGCGCGGCTCGGAGTACGCGATCTGCTTCGGTAGCGTTAGCGCGGTAGTGATCTGGTTCAGGCCGAATGGCGGATAGTTGAACTTGGTGGCGTCCAGGATCGGCGCGAGGTACTCCGCACACAGCTCCGCGGAGTCCTGATAGCCCAGCCTGCTGCCCGCCTGAATTGCACTGCAGAGGAATTGCATGGGGTTCGCGTACATGTTGATCACCGGCAGGCCGACGACGCCACCCGCGTTGGGCGAGGAGATGTTCACTGCGTTGGCGGCCAGGTTGGGGAACACGTGCAGGGCCGTCTCGAGGCCGTTCCGCGGCTCGGGCTGCAGGATCGCGTTCGTCACGTCGGCGAGTTTGTTCACGTCGCCGGTCAGCACCGAGGAGTTCTCGTTGAGGAAGCCCCGCGTGGTGGTCAGCAGCTGGTTGAGGTCCCGCAGGGCAGTGGAGACTTCCCTGTCGGTGTTGGTGAACGAGTTGGTGAACTGCGCGAGGTCGTTGTTGAGCGCCACGAACTGCTGATCGCTCTTGTAGAGCGCGTTGACGAACAGCGCCAGGCTCTTCACCACGCCGAAGAAGTCGCCGCGACCCTGGTTCAGGGTGGTGAGCGCCTCGGACAGACTGTTGAGCGTTTGGTTGATCTGCTCGCCCTTGCCGTTCAGACCGTCGGCGAAGGACTCGATGACGTCGCCGAACGGGCCCTTCGGCTGCTGTGGCGTCGGGCCAAGGTCGGTGAGGATCCGGTTGATCGAATCGCGCAGCTCGTCGTACTCCACCGGCACCTGGGTGCGGTCGATCGGGATGACGGCGCCGCTCTCCAGTTCCGGTCCACCGGTATAGGGCGGCGCCAGCTGGATGGTTCGCGATGCCACCAGACTCGGGTTGAGCACCGACGCCGTGACGTTGGCGGGCACCTTGTACTTGGAGGCGTAGGTGAACGTCACCTTCATCTTGTCCCCGGCGGGCTCGATCGAGTCGATCGAACCGACTCTGACGCCCATGATCTGGACCTTGTCGCCCGCGTACAGCGCCAGGGTCTGGGGGAAGTAGGCGACGACGGTGTTGGTGGTCAGCTTCTTGTACACCTGCCAGCCGACGACCGCGGCGATCAACCCCAGGATCACCACGATCGTTCCGACGATCACCGAAGCGCGGCTCAGCGCAGGCAGCCGCAGGTTGCGGATGTTGAAGATGGTCGACATCTAGTTGCCTCCCTGTGATCCGGGCGGGAGGAACGGCGGGTTGCCTGGCAGCGGTGGCACGCCTGCCGGACCCGCGTCGGGACCTGGTCCCGGAGGAGGCGGCGGCCCCACGAGCGCCGGTGGCAATGGCGAGGTGCCGTCACCCTGAAGCGATCCAGGCGCGATGTACGGATCGGACGGTTGCCCGGGCGTGACCGGGACCGTCCTGGCTCCGGGCGGGCCAGGCGCGAACGGCGGCGGCGGAATGCCGGGGACGAAGGACGGGAACTCGCCGGGGAACGCAGCGCTCGGGACGCCGGGCGCCGGTACCGCTGCGGCGGGGTTGGGCGGCAGGCCGACGACGTCGGGACCCTGTCCCGCGTAGTTGGGCCCGTACGGGTTGTTGCCGAACGGACCGACGTCAGTGCCTGCGCATGGCAGCGGATTCGCCGACGTCGGGTAGTTGCCCGGCCCTGGGGTGTACGAGCATGGCGTCCCCGCAACCACTGCGGGACCCGGATGTTCCGGGGTGCCCTCCAGCGGAGTCGGCGCAGCCGGCGGGGCGCCGTTGGCCTGTCGTTGGCCGTTGGGGTCCGGGAACCGGAACGAGGGCAGCCCCGCGTTGCCCCAGAACTCCTCGGGACTGATGCCGCGCTTCTTGAACGCGGCGTCGACCCACGGCTGCAGGATCCAATAGGGCAGCAGATTGACCAGCATCACCTTGAAGTACGGGCCGGACGCAATCGCCTCGCCAAGGGCTGCGGTGAACTTGCTCGCGATCGACAACACGTCGACCAGGTCGTACTTGCGCGCCTCCAGGACGTCGCTGATGGTGTTCAGCTGGTTGAGCACGCGGTTGAGGTTCGGGTTGTCGTCGATGAAGCCCTTGAGCTGTGTGGAGAACTTCCCAACGCGTTCGAGCAGCTGGCTGACCGCGTAGTAACGCTCGTTGATCGCCCCCAACAGGGTCTGTGCGTTCACCAGCAGCTGGTTGATCTGCTCGCTGCGGTTGCCGAGCACGCCCGCAATCTTGTTCGCGTTGGCGAGCAGAGTCTTGATGTCGGCGTCGCGCTTGCCGATGGTGTCGGAGAAACGCTTGACGCCATCGAGTGCCGCGCTCAGATGTGGGGAGGTCTGATCGATGGTCTCCGACAACACGTTCAGCGACTGCTTCACCGTGTCGGTATCCCAGCCCGACGCCGCCTTGGTGAGGTCGAAGAAGGCGTCGTAGATCTGGTACGGCGTAGTGGTCTGGCCGAGCGGCAGAACTCCGTTGGCGCCCAACGGCTTCGAGCCGCGTGGTTCGATCTCCAGGTTCTTGCGGCCCAGGATCGTGTCGGTGCGTATGTTGGCCCGGCTCTCGCTGCCGATCTTCTGACCGCCCAGCGAGTACCCGATGACCACCTTGTCGCCGTCGATATCCATGGAGTTGACCGTGCCGACGTCGACGCCCGCGATGCGGACCTTGTCGCCCGGATTGAGCCCACCGGTGTCGGTGAACTGCGCGTAGTACCTCGGCGTCGCGAAGATCATGGGCACGCTGGCGAAGCTCTGCCCCACGCCGATGACCAGCAGCAGGATGAGCATGCCCATCATGCCGTTGTGGACCCGGTTCGATCCTTCCAGCGTCCTCATTGCGGCGCGCACCTTCCTGAGGGCTGCGACCACACCTTGACCGTGCGGACGGGGCCGCCGGGCTGCAGTCCGTTCATTCGGAGGGTGATGTCGCAGGCGTAGAAGTTGAAGAAGTCACCGTAGACACCACCTGCACGGCCCAAGATCTTCAACGCGTTCGGCAACCGGAGCAGGATGTCGTTGAGCTGATCCTTCTGGTCGACCAGGGGCTGCTGGATGACCTCGAGCTGGGTGACGGTCTTCTGCAGCAGCGGACGGTTCTCGCCGAGTAGGTCGGCGACCGAGCCCGCGGCGTCGCTGATGTCGGCGACCGACGTTGCGATCGGATCGGCGCGGTTCTTCAGCCCCGTGATCAGCTTCTCGAAGTTCTGCACGGTCTCGTCGAATTGCTGCTGGTGCTTGACGGTGGTGTCGAGCACGGTGTTGAGGTTGCGGACCACCTCGCCGATCGCCTGGTCGCGATCGGCCAGCGCCGACGTCAGCTCGCCAGTCTGGTCGAGGATGTCGTTGATGGTGCCGCCCTGGCCCTGGAAGATCGTGATGATCGACTGGGCGATGTTGTTCACCTTGTCCGGATCGAGTGCCCGGAACAGCGGCCGGAACCCGCCGATGAGCGCGTCCAGGTCGAGCGCGGGCTGGGTGTGCTCGATCGGGATGGTGCCGCCGGCGGGCAGCCTCTTCTCGTCGTCACCACGCTTGAGTTCGAGGTAGCGGTCACCGATCAAGTTCAGGTACCGGACCGAGGCGGTGGTGCCCTGGAACAGCGGCAGCGACCGATCGACGGCGAAGTCGACCTTGACCCTGGTCCCGCCGTCGATGAGCTGGACGGCGTCGACCTTGCCGACCTCAACGCCGGAGGCGCGAACGAACTGTCCGGACCGAAGGCCGCTGGCGTTGCTGAAGACCGCCGTGTACCCGGTGGTGCGGTCGAACCGCAGCTGCCCGAACACCACGATGATGACCGCGGTGAACATGAGCAGCACCAAGGCGAAGGCGCCGAGCTTGATCGCTGTACCGGTAATCCTCATGGGTTGATCGTGTTCTCCCCCACTTGGCGTCCCCACACGTATTCGATGGCGATCGGCTGACCGAGTCCGATGTGGTTGTAGGGAGCGATGCTGGCGCCGGTGTCCATCACCAGATACGGGCCTGGCCAAAGGTGACGGGTGACGGGCTGCCAGCAACCCGGCCTGCCCTCGGGGCCGCCACGGGCGTTGACCCGCGGCAGGTTGTCGGGATACACGTACGGGTTGGGCGCACCGAGGATCTCGGAGTAGGTGCGCAGCGAGTAGCCGTTGCCGCCGAGCGACGAGGCGATCTTGGGTTCGGCGTCGTGGAAGTTGCGGATGGTGCAGAACAGCATGGGGCTGTATTCGTCGAGCAGAGCGCTGGTCGGGACGAGGTCGGCGGCGCCGCGGACCAGGTACGGGCCGCCGCGTTCGAAGACCTCGCCAGCGGTGTTGCCGAACCCGACGGAGGCCATCAGGGCCGCGTCGATGTTGCCTTGTTGCTCGTTGAGCGTGCGGGCCGTGGTGACGGCGTGCTCCAGCGCGTCGAAGAGGTTGGGCGCGGCGTCGGAGTAGACGTCGGCGAGGTCGGCCAGTCGTTGGTTGTCCTGACGGATCCGCGGCATCAGCGGGTTGACGTCGGCCAGGATCGTGTTGCCGTTCTCGATCGACTGACCGAACCGGTTACCCAGCCCGTCGAGCGCCTGCGCGGTGGCGGTGAGCGTCTGGTTGAGCTTGACCGGGTCGACCTTCTCCGCCACCGACACCACGGTCTCGAACAGCGTGTTGAACTCCGTCGTCACTGCCGACACGTCGATCACGTCGGCTGACTTGATGCGCGCGGCCGTCGGGTCCTTCGGCGAGGAGAACGCGACGTACTTGTTGCCGAACACCGTGGTCGCCATGATCTCGGCATCGACGTTCTGCGGGATCAGGTGGATGAACTTCTTATCGACGTTCAGGACCACCTTGGCCTTGGGCTCACCACCGACGTCGACCGCCTCGATGTTGGCCACCCGGCCGATCTCGACGCCGTTGTAGGTGACCTTCGACCCCGGATCCATCGCCAGGCCCGACCGCGCCGAGATCATCGTCAGCTTCTCAGGCTCCGCGAAGTCGCCTCGGAACTGCGCCCAGACCAGGCCCACGACGACGGCGGTGATCACCAGCAGGACCAGACCCGCCAGCTTGTACGGCGGCGTCTTCGGCGTGTTGACAGGCGATTGCACTTGGCCCGATGCGATGGTCATCGGCTACACCGTCAGGTTGAAGTTGGCGTTGGTGCCGTAGAGCGCCAACGAAGCGAACAACACGACCAGCACGATCGCGATCAGCGATGCGCGCATCGAGCGGCCAACGGCCTCCCCGACGCCGACCGGACCGCCGCTGGCGTAGAAGCCGTAGTAGCAGTGATTGAGCATCACGATCACCGAGATGATGATCGCCTGCACGAACGACCAGGCCACGTCATCGGGGCGCAGGAACGTCCGGAAGTAGTGCTCGTAGGTGCCGGTGGACTGGCCGTAGAACAAGGTGGTGGTGACTTGGGCGGCCACGAACGACGCCAGGATCGCCATCGCATACAGCGGGATGATCACCACGAAGCCAGCCAGGATCCGGGTCGACACCAGATAGGAGATGGACTTGATGCCCATCACCTCAAGGGCGTCGATCTCCTCGCTGATGCGCATCGCGCCCAACTCCGCGGTCGCGCCGGCACCGACCGTGGAGGCCAGCGCGATACCCGCCTGCACCGGGGCGGCGATGCGCACGTTGACCAGTGCGGCAAAGAACCCGGTGAACGCCTCCACCCCGATGTTGCCCAGCGAGGCGAAACCCTGAATGGCGATCAGCGACCCACCCGAGAGGGTGACGAACCCGACGATGGCCACCGTGCCACCGATCACGGCCATCGCGCCGGTGCCCATCCCGATCTCGGCGATCAGGCGCAGCATCTCGCGGCGGTAGTACCGCAGTGCGTGCCCGATCGACCCGACCGCTGTGACCACGAACCAGGCGACGTGCCCGACACTGTCGAGAAACCGCGCCGGCGAGCCGACGAACTTTTCGCCAGTGGCGACGGCCCTGGGGAACCGGGAGCGCAGGACTGCAGACGTCGACATCTCAGCGCCCCGTTCCGAACCGCACACCAATGGTGGTCAGCACCACGTTGACCGCAAACAGCGCGATCACACACAGCACCAGGGTCTCGTTGACCGCGGTGCCCACGCCCTTGGCGCCGCCGGACACGGTCAGGCCGCGGTAGCAGCCGACCAGTCCGGCGATCAGACCGAACGTCATGGCCTTGACGATCGAGATGAGCACCTCGGGCAGTCCGGTGATCAGCGTCAGCGTCGACACATACGCACCGGCGGAGATGTTCTGCACGTAGACGCCGAAGATGAAGCCGCCGACCAGACCAATGGTGATGACGGCGCCGTTGAGCAGCAACGCCACGAACGTCGAGGCGATGACGCGGGGCACGACGAGCCGGTGGATCGGGTCGATGCCGAGCACTTCGAGGGCGTCGATCTCCTCGCGGATGGTCCTGGCGCCGATGTCGGCGCAGATCGCCGTCGACCCGGCCCCGGCTACCACCAGCACCGTCACCAGCGGACCCAGCTGGGTGACCGCACCCAATGCCGCGCCGGCCCCGGAGATGTCGGCGGCACCGAACTCCTTGAGCAAGATGTTGAGCGTGAAGATGATGAGCACGGTCAGGGGGATCGACACCGCAAGGGTGGGCAGGAACGCCACCCGCATCAAGAACCAGCCCTGAAGAATGAACTCCCGCCACTGGAAAGGCCGCCGGAACAACGCCTTACCGGTCAGCACGCACATCTTGACGAAGCCACCGACCGCGGTGAGACCAGGCCTTACCTGGTCGCGGACGTAGTCGACGAGACCTGGCGTCTGTGCCGTCACCGGACTACTCCCGAGACGAGGCCGCGGTCACTGCAGCGCACCGGCAGAACCTGTCGCACGCCCTCTCCTTGCTCCTGCCCCACGTGTGTGATCCCGGTCTCCCTACTCGTCGGTAGTAAGGCGGACCACAGGACTGTACCCGATCCGATCGGGGCGGGGCACCGCATCGGCAGGATTGAGACCGCAACCGTTAGCAAACCCATCTTCGCTGGTCAGCCTTCCGACGATCCGACAGAAACCGTTGACGCAGAAGAACTTTCGTTCGCGTCAACGGAATTCGTCGCGCCGAAGCGTGTTCTCAGTTCCGTTTTCAGTACCTTGCCTGCAGGGTTTCTGGGCAGTGCGTCGACGACTTCGAGCGCCTTGGGGTGCTTGTAGCGCGCGAGTCGATCGGTGAGAAATTCATCGAGTTCGGCCAGGGTCAGATCCGTCTGCGCACTCGCGCCGAGGGCGACGATCGCCACCGGCACCTCACCCCACTTCTCGTGCGGCCTGCCGATCACCGCCACCTCGGCGATGGCCGGGTGCCCGGCGAGCGCGTTCTCCACCTCGGCGCAGTAGATGTTCTCGCCACCCGAGATGATCATGTCCTTCTTGCGATCGACCACCCAGACGTAGCCCTCCTCGTCCTGGCGAACCAGGTCGCCGGAGTGGAACCAGCCGCCGGCGAACGCCTCGGCCGTGGCCTTCGGGTTGTTCCAGTAGCCCGCCATCAACGTCGGAGCGCGGTACACAATCTCTCCTACGTTGCCGACGGCCACATCGTTCATCGCGTCGTCGACGACGCGCGCGGCGACCGTGGGGATGACCTTGCCGACCGACCCGAGCTTGCGGATCGCGTCCTGGCTGAGCAGCATGCACGTCACCGGCGACATCTCGGTCTGACCAAACGCGGCGAAGATCTGCGTGCCGGGGAACGTCTCGGCCATCTCCCGCAGCACGGTGTCGGACGCCGGTGCCGCGCCCCAGGACAGCACCCGCAGCCGGAGCTGCCGGGGATTGGCCTTCTGCGCCGCACACACCGCCTGCCACTGGGCGGGCACCAGGAAGATCGCCGTCACGCCCTCGGCCTCGAGCACGTCGAGCAGCGCACCGGGATCGAACGCGCCGAGCGGGTAGAGCACGGTGGGCAGGCCGAGCAGCAGGCCGCTGATCATGTTTCCGATGCCCGCGATGTGGAACAGCGGGACGCCGACGAATCCGACGTCGCCGTTGATGTCGGGGCTGATCGTGAAGAGATTGGTCATCGCCTGCCCGGCGATGTTGTTGTTGGTCAGCACCGCGCCCTTGGGTCGACCGGTGGTGCCCGAGGTGTACATGATCAGCGCGGGTGAGTCGTTCGGGACGTCGGGCACGTCCAACGCGCCGCCGCCCTCCTCGGCGAGGAGATCGTCGTAGCCGAGCAGGCCGTCCTCGGTGGGGCTGCCGACGACGATCACGGTGGCCAGCGTCGGATCGAGGTCACGCACCGCCGTCGCCACACCGGCCAGCACCGGTTCGGTCACCACGATCCGGGCGTCGCAGTCGCCGACCAGGAAGGCGATCTCGGGTGGTGTCATGCGGAAGTTGACGGGCACCGCGATGGCGCCGAGCAGATTGGCGGCCAGGATGGTCTCGATGTACTCGGTCCGGTTGAGCATCAGGATCAGCACGCGATCGCCGAACCCGACGCCGCGCCGGCTCAGCGCCCCCGCCAGCGCGGTGACCCGGCGGTCCAGCTCGCCCCAGGTGGTCGTGTGACCGAGGAATCGCAGTGCCGTGGCATCGGGTTGCATCAACGCGTGGCGCGCGAGTTGGTTGGTCCAGTTGTGTCTTCGGGCCAGGTACGGCTGCTCGACAGGCTGAGCCGAGTTGGACGGCGAAGCGGTCAACGTTGTGCTGCTCCCCGGGTCGGTTGGCGCAGGTTGCGCGGCGTTGATATTTGATCAAACATGGTGTTGCCCCGGTCACACTATGGCCTCGGTGGCTCGGGGACAACCCCACGCCAGACGCAAGGACAACGGGACGGAACGCCGTGAACGCACCCACCAAGCCGCGCGTTCGTCGCGAACAACTGTCCGACGAGGTGGCGGCACACCTGCGTGCCGGAATCATGTCCGGCACGCTGCGGCCCGGCACGTTCATCCGGCTCGACGAGACCGCCGCCGACCTCGGCGTCAGCATCACGCCGGTGCGCGAGGCACTACGGACGTTGCGTGGCGAGGGCATGGTGCGGCTCGAACCGCATCGGGGCCACGTGGTTTCGTCGTTGACCCGCGGTGACATCGAGGACATCTTCTGGCTGCAGGCGGCGATCGCCAGCCAGCTCGCCAGGTCGACTGCCGAGCGGATCACCGACGACGAGGTCGACGAACTCGAGCGGCGCGCAGGAGCGGTGGCCGACGCCATCGAGCGTCGTGACGTCGATGACGTCATCGACGCCGAGTTCGCCTTCCACCGAGCGTTCAACCGGTACTCGGGGCGGATCAAGCTGGCCTGGTTCCTGCTGCACGCGGCCCGCTACCTGCCGCGGCACTTCTACGCCAACGATCCGCAGTGGGGTCGGACCATCGTGGCCAGTCGCCGCCAGCTCATCGCGGCCCTGCGGCGCCGCGACGCCGACGAGGTGGTTCGACAGATCAACACCCAGTTCGCCGACGGCGCACGACGACTCACCGCACACCTCGACGAGTTGGGGTTGTGGAACTGACGCCGCAATAGGCCACCGGAACAACAGATCGGCCCGCCACCCCTGGGATGACGGGCCGATTCGGTGCCGCGGGCTTAGGTCCCCGACAGCTGATTCACGTGTCCGGTGAACGACATGGGGGCGCCACCGTTGGAGCACGCCACGGTGGCGATGCGACCGCCGCCGTTTGCCTGAAGGGCCGCGGTCTGCGAGCTGATCAGGGTCGGTCCCTGGCCGGTGTGCCACAGCTCGAAGTTGACGGCGTCGACGGCGAGGGCGGTGCACTTGCTCACCGCGATATCGGTGACCACGCACTGACTGCCGCCAGCGGCCTGGCAGGCCCGCTGCGCTTGGACGTAGGCGTCGTTCCGCGATCCCGCGTTGACCCAGGTGGCCCAGACGCCCGTCTCCGCCGACAAGGCGATGGCGGAGTACTGCGTCGGGCTAGCGGGCTTGACCGGAGCCGGGATGCCGGGCTTTCCCGGAATGTTGGGGACGATGGGGCGTGCGTTGGCGGTCGCGGCTGCGCCGAGGCCTGCGGCCGCGGCTGCGCCGGCAGCGATGAGCATGGTGGCGGCCGTGATCCGACGGCGGGCGGAGGTGGTCGGGTGCGTGGTGGTCATGGTGTTCTCCTTCAGGTTGTCGCGGCCCCCGTGGGCTGCGTTCACCTGCTAGGAGCGGTGAGCCACCGTGTCTCCCTCACTTTTTCGCCAGTGAGTTTCGGGCGGTCAGCGCCGCCTCTAGGTGGCGGCCAACTCTTCGGCGCGGGCCTTGAGGTTGTCGGCCAGGTGTTCCAGCGCGTCGTTGACCATCTTCTTCACCATCGGCTTGGGTACGGGCATCGTCGTCTCGACATCCAGGTCGACCGTCAGCAGCGCGGTCGGGCCCATGGCGACGACGGAGAACACCTGCTCCTGCTTGGAGAACAGGTCGCCCTTCTGCATGACGGTCTGAATCTGATTCTCGCCCGGGTAGTACACCGCTTGGATGTAGCTGATGTCGAAGCCCGACACGGCCGCGTCGAGGCGCAACTGGCTGGGACGGCCGTCGTCGTAGCGCGCCAGCACCCAGACGCCCTTCACCTCTTCGTTCCACTGCGGGTAGGACTCGAAGTCCGCGACGATCGCAATGATCGAATCGGCGGAGGCCGAAACCTCGACGGTCTTGCTCACGATCGGCATCGGACGAGCATATCGACCGCCATCCCCACGAACGGAGCCCAGTGAGCCAGATCCAGAAAACACCCATGCGGGTGGCGATCCTCGACGACTACCAGAACGTCGCGCTGACGTCAGCGGACTGGTCACCCGTGTCGGCCAGGGCCGAGATCACCGTCTTCACCGACCACGTCTCCGATCCGGACGAACTGGTCGACCGCCTCGCCCCGTTCGACGCCATCATGGTGATGCGGGAGCGAACCCCGTTGCCACGCAGCGTCATCGAGCGACTGCCGAGGCTCAGGATGATCGCTTCGACCGGTGCGTTCAACGCGTCGATCGACATGGCTGCTGCCGCCGACGCCGGCATCCACGTCACGCACACCACGGGCACGGTCGCGTCGACCGTCGAGTTGACCTGGGGGCTGATCCTCGGCGCGTCGCGCCATCTCGTCACCGAACGCCAGGCGGTGGCCGACGGCGGATGGCAGACGACCGTCGGGCGCGAACTGGATCGTCGCGTCCTCGGAATCCTGGGCCTGGGCCGGATCGGAACCCGGGTGGCCCGGATCGGTGCGGCGTTCGGCATGGACGTGGTGGCGTGGAGCGCGAACCTGACCGCCGACGCCGCCCAAGAGGCCGGCGCCCGCTACCTTCCGCGTGATGAGTTCTTCGCAACCGTTGACGTCATGTCCATCCACCTGAAGCTCAGCGAGCGATCCCGTGGTCTGGTCGGGGCCGCCGAACTCTCGTCGATGAAGGAGACCGCCCTGCTGGTCAATACGTCGCGCGGGCCGATCGTCGACGAGGCGGCGTTGATCGACGCGCTGCGGTCGCGGTCCATCGCCGGTGCCGCACTCGACGTGTTCGACGTCGAGCCGCTGCCCGCCGACCATCCGCTGCGCACCCTTCCCAACGTGCTGGCGACCCCACACATCGGATACGTCGCCGACCGCCCGTACCGGCTCTTCTTCCGCGACGCCGCCGCTGCCATCGCCGAATGGCTGGAGCGCTCTCAGGAGGAGCAGCACGCGCGCCACAAACCGGCCTAGTCGACGACCGCGGGCTCCAGCAGCGAGCGGATGGCTTCAGGTATGGGCACCGGTCGGCGCGTCGACCTGTCGACGTAGACGTGCACCCAGTGACCAACCGCCGCGACGGGCGCGGGCACTTCGGGTTCCGCGGGCCCGAACACCGCCAACCGGTAGGTGACGCTGGTGGACCCGAGCCGTGTCACGGCGAGCCCCACGACGAGCGGGTCAGGGAACGCCAGTTCGGCGAAGTAGCGGCAGCCGGACTCGGCGACCACGCCCAGCCACGGCGCGGTGACCGGGTCGACGCCGGTGCTGGTGTTGATCCAGCCGTTGATCGCCGTGTCGAACAGCTCGTAGTAGACCGCGTTGTTGAGGTGACCGAACATGTCGTTGTCCGTCCAGCGCGTGTGCACCGGCCAGTGCACCGGAAAATCCCGGCTGGTGAGCGACCGTTCCATGGCTGCAGTCTGTCAGTCAGGGGAGGCTGGTCGGTATGAGAATCCGCGGAGCCGTCCTCGAACGGATCGGCGCACCCCGCCGCTATGCCGAGTCGCAGCCGATCACCATCGCCGACCTCGACCTCGCGCCGCCGGGTGACACCGAACTACAGGTCCGCATCGAGGCCGCGGGCCTGTGCCACTCCGATCTGTCGGTGGTCGACGGCAACCGCGTCCGGCCGGTGCCGATGCTGCTCGGCCACGAGGCGGCGGGCATCGTCGAACAGTCGGGCGCCGCGGTGTCCGACGTGGCCGTCGGGCAGCGCGTCGTGATGACCTTCCTGCCGCGCTGCGGCGATTGCAGCGCCTGCGCCACCGACGGTCTGGCGCCGTGCGTGGCAGGCAGCGCCGCGAACGGCACGGGCACACTGCTCGCCGGGGGGACGCGGCTGACCAGGGACGGCAATCCCGTCCTGCATCACCTCGGCGTCTCGGCGTTCGCCACGCACGCCGTCGTCGACCGTCGGTCGATCGTGCCCGTCGACGCCGACGTGCCGCCGGTGGTCGCGTCCCTGCTCGGGTGTGCGGTACTCACCGGCGGCGGCGCCGTGCTCAACGCCGGACGGCCCAAGCCCGGACAGACGGTGGTCGTCGTCGGCATGGGCGGGGTCGGCATGGCGGCGATGCTCACCGCGCTAGCCCACGACGACGTCATGGTGGTCGCCGTCGACCAGGTACCCGAGAAGCTGGACCGGTCGCTCGCTCTCGGCGCCCACGCGGCGTACGCACCGGATCAGGTGGGTGACCTCAAGGCGGCGGTCGTGATCGAGGCGGCGGGGCATCCGTCGGCATTGGAGACGGCGATCGGCCTGACCGCACCCGGCGGGCGCACCGTCACCGTCGGGCTGCCGCGACCAGATGCTCGAATCAGCGTGTCGCCGTTGGGCTTGGTCGCCGAGGGCCGGTCCCTGATCGGCAGCTACCTGGGCTCCGCCGTGCCTGCCAGGGACATTCCGCGGTTCGTCGAGCTGTGGCGGTCGGGGCGCCTTCCAGTGGAGGCGCTGGTGTCGTCGACGATCGCGCTGGAGCAGATCAACGACGGCATGGACCAACTCGCCGACGGCCACGCCGTGCGGCAGATCATCGAACTGGGTTAGAACCAGCCGTCGCGCATCTCGAGGGTGGTGCGGTCCAGGCTCTCCAGCAGATCCAGTTGTGCTGCGGTCCTGGGTAGTTCGTACCGGAAGAAGAACCGCGCCGCCTGCCGCTTGCCGTCGTAGAAGTCCCCCGCCTGTCCGTGGGCGGCGACGAACTGCTCCAGCCACATCCAGGCGACCACGACGTGCCCGAACGCCTCGAGGTAGACCACGCTGTTGGCCAGCGCGGCCTCGACGTCGCCCGAGCCGAATATCCCCGAGGTGACGGTGACGAGCCGTTCCCATGACGTCCGCAGCGTCGCGGCCAGTTCGGCGGCCTCGCCACCCACCGCGGTCGCCTCCGCGACGGACCCCGACACCGCCTTGTCGAGCTCGGCCAGGCTGGCGCCACCGCGCTGGGTCACCTTGCGGCCCAACAGGTCTAGGCTCTGGATACCGTGGGTGCCTTCGTGGATGGGGTTGAGCCGGTTGTCGCGGTAGTGCTGTTCGACGTCGTACTCGCGGGTGTAACCGTAGCCGCCGTGCACCTGGATCGCCAGGTCGTTGGCGGCCAGGCACCACTGCGACGGCCAGCTCTTGGCCACGGGGGTGAGGATGTCGAGAAGGTCCGTCACGTGCTGGGTCTCTTCGGCGGACTCCGCGGTGTGCTCCAGGTCGATCAGCCGCGCGCAGTACAGCGCCAGCGCCAGCCCGCCCTCGACATAGGTCTTCTGCGCCAACAGCATTCGCTTGACGTCGGGGTGCGCGACGATCGGGATCTGCGGTGCCGAGGGATCCTTGGCGGTCACGGGTCGGCCCTGCGGGCGCTCCCGCGCGTACTGGAGTGACTTCAAGTAGCCGGTGTAGCCCAGGGACACCGCGCCCATTCCGACGCCGAGGCGGGCCTCGTTCATCATGTGGAACATGTAGGTCAGGCCCCGGTGCGGTTCGCCAACCAGGTAGCCGACCGCGCCGGCTTCGCCGCCTGGGCTGAACGTGCCGTCGCCGAAGCTGAGCAGCGGGTTGGTGATGCCCCGTTGGCCCATCTTGTGATTCAGCCCGGCCCGCGCCACGTCGTTGCGCTCGCCGACCGACCCGTCGGGGTTGACCAGGAACTTCGGCACGATGAACAGCGAGATGCCCTTCGGTCCCGCCGGACCGCCGGGAATCTTGGCGAGCACCAGGTTGACGATGTTCTCCGACATCTCGTGCTCGGCGCCCGAGATCCACATCTTCGATCCGAAGAGGCGGTAGCAACCGTCCTCGCGCGACTCGGCGCGGGTGAGGACGTCGGCCAGTGACGAGCCGGCCTGCGTCTCCGAAAGCGCCATCGTGCCGGTGAACCGGCCTGCCAGCATCGGCTTGACGAAGGCCTCGATCTGCTCGTCGGTACCGAACTTGCCCAGCAGGTTGGCGTTGGCGATGGTGAGCATGAGGTAGCCCGACGTGCTGACGTTGGCCGCCGAGAACCACGCGAAGGCCGCCTGCGCCACGCACACCGGCAGCTGGGCGCCGCCGAGGCGCTCGTCGGCGCTCATGCCGAGCAGATCGGCCTGGGCGAACGCGTCGAGTGCCTCCTTGACCTCGGCGATGACGGTGACGCGGGTGCCGTCGAACGTGGGTTCGTTCGCGTCGCTCTTCTTGTTGTGCGGGGCGAAGTAGCGGGTGGCCAACTGCTCGCTCAGATCGAGGACGCCGTCGAACGTCTCGCGGGAGTGGTCGGCGAACCGCTGCCGCTTGGTCAGCTCGTCGACGTGCAGCCACTCGTACAGCAGGAAGTCGAGATCGCGTCGCGACAACAGGGTGGACTTCATGGTTTCCATCATGGCCCCGCCTCCTTCGGTCGGCTGCTACGGCGAGTCGGCGACGTCGATGCCCAGTGGGGAGTCCGCCCGCACCGCCTCGTCCTTGATTAGACCGCGCAGCAGTGCGGTGCTGAACTCGACGGCGATCTCCTGCGCGGTACGGCGTCCCTGGGGACGCAGCCAACGGTAGGACCCCAATGTCATCCCGATGTAGCCAAGCGCGAGCACGTGCGAGTCGCAGTCGTAGAACTCGCCGCTGGCGATGCCGCGGTCGATGACGTCGCGGACGTGCTCGTAGACCGACGTCTCGGCCTTGCGGATGTAGGCGACCTGCTCCTCGGTGAACCACTCGGTGATGTACGGAGCTTCCTGGAAGTACACGGCCCCGCGCTCGATGTCGCTGGCGATGCCGACGAGCAACCGGTGGGTGAAGTGGTAGATCATCTCGCGCGCCGACGCCGTCGGATCGTCGTGCAGCGCGCCGACGGTGAAGTCGGCGGCGGTCTTGCAGATGTCGTACAGGATCAGCGACTTGCTGGCGTAGTAGTGGTACACCGTGGCCTTGTTCAGGCCGACCGCGTCGGCGACGTCGTCCATCCTGGTGCCGTGATACCCCCGCGCGGCGAAGAGCTTCGTGGCTACCCCGAGCAGCTCCTCCCGCCGGGTCAAACCGTTCGCGGAAGCTGCCGATGAACCGCTTGCGCGAAGAGCATTGGGATCGGTCGTGGACATGGCGACTCACTATATGCAGGCCGGGACATCGCCCGGGTACCAATCAACTGGTTGGCCAGTCTAGGCATTCAACCCCGTCCGGTATCCCCCGCGGGGTGTCCGGGTCTAGACTTCGATCAAAGTCGCTTCGCTGGGAGGTACCGATGGATCCGAATCCGGACTACGACGCGAGCGACGAGATCGAGTACTTCTTCAACTGGTTCCCCTGGGCGCTGCGAGGCGTCTACCCACCTCCCGCGTATCCGCCGGTCTAACCCGTGCGCGGCGCGCGACGAGCGCCAATTTCCTGAACTTCCCCACCCGGCGGGTCGATGCCGGGCTCGTCGCATAGCCGCCTGCGTCAGGCCGCCGCCGCCTTGACCGCGCGACCGACCTCCGCGCGCAGCCGGGCGTACTCGGGTGAGAGACGCAGTTCGTCGGCGTCGACCCCGGTGCGTGGCAGGTCCACGGGCAGGTCCAACGCCACCTGCCCGGGCCGCCGGGTCAGCACCACGATGCGCGATCCCAGGAACGCCGCCTCGTCGGCACTGTGCGTGACGAACACCGTCGTGCGGCCCGACTCCGCGCTGACCTGACGGACGTCCTCCTGGAGGCGTTCCCTGGTGAGCGCGTCCAACGCGGCGAATGGCTCATCGAGAAGAAAAAGCGGGGTCTCGGCGGCCAGCGCGCGTGCGATCGCCACGCGCTGCTGCTGCCCACCGCTGATCTCCCAGATCTTGCGGTCGGCCGTGCCGTCCAGACCTACTCGCTGGAGCAGTTGGTCACGCCGCTCGGCGCGCCGCTCCCGCGGCACCTTGGCGTACTTCAGCGCCAACTCGACGTTGCCGCCGACGGTGCGCCACGGGAACAGCCGCGGCTGCTGGAACACCACACCTGCTGTCACGCCAGGCGTCGGGGGTGTTCCCTCCACCGCAACCGTTCCCTCACTGGGGGTTTCGAAGCCGGCGATCAGTCGAAGCAGTGTGCTCTTACCGCAGCCCGAGGCGCCGACGAGCACCAGGAACGAGCCCGGTTCGACCGTGATGTCGACGGGCCCGAGCGCCGTGACTTGGTCCCTGCCCGAGCCGTAGCGGTGCGAAACGCTCTTGATTCGCAGGCCGCCGCGGGTCTCGACATCACTGGGCGAGGGCACCCGGCAGTCCCTTCACATAGATCGCGTCCTGGAAGGTCTTGAGCGGGGCGGCGGCGGGGATCTGGTTCTGCTCGGCGAGGAACTGCGACGCGGCCTGCAGATTCTTCGCGATGTTGCCCACCGCGCCTTCGGTGCCAAGCCACTCCGGCGAAGTCAGCTGCTCGGGTGTCAGGTACACGCCCTGCTTGAGTTGTCCCGCAACGACATCGGGACTCAGTCCGATCTCGGCCGCGATCGCCTTGGCGGCCGCGTCCGGGTCGTCCTTGATGGTGGTGAGTGCACGGGCCTCCTGCTGACGCCACTTGTCGACGACGTCGGAATGGGCGGCGGAGAACTCATTGGACACCGCAGCGAGATCCAGGGTCGGCTTGCCGTCCTTGGCCAGCTGACGGCTGGTGATCAGGTCCTTGCCCGTCTTGCGCAGGTCGTCCAGCGTCGGCAGCCAGGTGTAGGCCGCGTCGATGTCACCACGGTCCCATGCCGCCAAGACCGCCTGCGGCTGCAGGTCGATCAGCTGAACATCCTTGGGCGTCAAGTTGTTCTGCGCCAACGCGGCCAACAGACTGTAGTGCGCCGTCGATGCGAACGGCGTGGCGATTCGCTTGCCCTTCAGGTCGGCCATCGTGTTGATGCCACTGCCGTTACGGGCGACCAGCGCCTCGTTGTCGCCTGCGACGTCGAGTACGAAGGCGACGCTGTAGGGGATGTTCAGTGGTGCCGAAAGGCCGCGGGCCACCGGGCTGGAGCCGAGCGCGCCGAAGTCCAGCTCCTTGGCGATGAACGCGGTGTTGATGTCCGCGCCGGAGTCGAACTTGATCCACTTGATGTTGTAGTCGGGCAGCGCCTCTTCGAGCCACT
>NZ_JAVRPS010000161.1:0-24968 GCF_032162105.1 Mycobacterium sp.
CGACGTGAAGCAGCCCGCCAGGATCGAGATGATCGAGAACGAGATCGCAAAGTTGCTGAACCCGGACCAGGACCGTGACAGCTCCTGCGCGTAACCGAG
Source organism: Mycobacterium sp. (assembly GCF_032162105.1). Classification (GTDB taxonomy): domain Bacteria; phylum Actinomycetota; class Actinomycetes; order Mycobacteriales; family Mycobacteriaceae; genus Mycobacterium. The sequence goes on from NZ_JAVRPS010000161.1 coordinate 100, forward strand.
CTTCGCCAGATGCTTTTCATCGTCGGTGAGTTGTTCGTGACCCTCGGGCACGGTGGTTCTCCTTCGCGGGGTAGGACAGCGCTCGCATAGGCACATTAGAGCGTCAAAGGTCTGGTGTCCTAACCTTTGGGAATGACGAATTCGTAAACCTTCCCAAGGGATCGCCCGGTGGGCGGTTGTCAATGGTCGTGTTCTCGTCCCGACCGGCATGCCGCCGCAAATCGAGTTGGCGCCGCTGGTGGCCGCGGGAGACGTCGACGCAGAGATCGTGGCGTTCTGCGACATGCAGGGTCGGCTGACCGGCAAACGAGTTTCGGCGCAGCTCAAGGCGCGTGCCCACGATCCCCATCGCGTTACTCCGTCGCTGCCCGATCCGGCCTCGCGCCGGGCAACCTAACTCTGTTTCCCGCGGTCGCGAACCGGCTCTGCCGGACGCGGCATTGATCCTTGACGGTGGAACTGCGCGTGATTATTCTCCAAGTTGTCTGACAACTTTCGTCAAGAAGCCTAGGAGGGCGTGATGGCGGAGAACACGCGGGCAGTCGGATCGGTCACCTATCACGACGCGGAGCACGGCTATTTCGAAAAGCGCAAGCTGCGCCGTCACGCGGCCTTCTGGTCGCTCTGGGCGCTCGGTGTCGGCGCGGTCATCTCAGGGGATTTCTACGGCTGGAACCTCGGCCTCGACGCCGGTGGCTTCGGTGGTCTGCTCATCGCAGGCATCGTCATCACGGTCATGTACTACGGCCTGTGCTACAGCATCGCCGAGATGTCGCCGGCCCTGCCCCACACGGGTGGCGCCTACTCCTTCTCCCGCTCGGCGATGGGGCCCTGGGGCGGGTTCGTCACCGGTCTGGCGGAGAACATGGAGTACGTCATCACCCCCGCGGTCGTCGTGGGCGCGATGGGTTTCCTCTCCCATGACATCGTCTTCGACCTGACCGGAGCCGACGGATGGTGGAACAGCCCTGTTCTCTGGTGGGCGATCTACTACATCATCTTCGTCGGGATCAACATCCTCGGCATCGAGATCACCATGCGGTTCACCGTGGTGATCACGGTGGCGGCGCTCGGCATACTCGGGTTCTTCTTCCTTGCCGTGCTCTTCACGGGGTCGTTCGACGCCAGCCTGCTCACCAACATCGCACCGGACGAAGGCGGCAGCAGTTTCCTGCCCAAGGGCATCGCCGGAATCTTCCCTGCCCTGCCGTTTGCGATCTGGTTCTACTTGGCGATCGAGGAACTGCCGCTGGCCGCGGAGGAGTCTCACGATCCGAAGCGGGACATCCCGCGTGCAACGATCTGGGGGCTCAATACGCTGGTCCTCTTCGCTGTGCTCACCCTGTTCCTGAATACGGGTGTTGGCGGCGGAGCTGCGACGATCGGAACGTCGGCGACCCCGTTGTTCGACGGCTTCAAGGCGGTCTTCGGGGAGGGCACGGCGGCCTCCGTGCTCGCGCTGATCGGGCTGATCGGGCTGATCGCCAGTTTCTTCACGATCATCTATGCCTACGGTCGCAACACGTACTCGCTGTCCCGCGCGGGATACTTCCCGAAGAGTCTGTCGATCACCCACCCGACCAGAAACACGCCATACGTCGCGCTCATCGCCGGCGCGGTGGTGGGATACGTCCTCGCGCTGCTGATCTACTTCCTCGGCCAGAGCGAGAACGCACTCGCGGGCAAGATCGTCGGTGCGCTGCTGTACATGGCCGTGTTCGGTGCCGTGATCTCCTACTTCATGCAGTGCCTGGCGTTCATCCTGCTGCGGCGCAAGCTGCCGAACATCGCGCGGCCGTACCGCAGTCCGGTGGGGGTCTGGGGCGCCGCGGTGGCGGGTGCGATCGCATTGGTTGCGCTCATCTCACTGTTCTTCAACGCGGACTACCGGCCCGGTGTCGTCGGAACGCTCATCTACTTCTTGGTCGGAGTGCTGTACTTCGCGATCGCCGGGCGGCACAAGCTCGTGCTGTCGCCGGAAGAGGAGTTCGCGCTTTCGCAGGGGCAGTACGGAGTGAACCTCGAGCAGGAGGGCTACGGCGCGATGTCCGCGACCGAGATCGCGGCCGACGACACGCCGACTCTCTCACCATGATCTGAGGGCGGACGTGTCTCTGGTCCTGGGAGTCGACGTCGGCTCGCAGAGCATCAAGGTCGTCCTCGTCGACGAGGGTGGCGACGTCGTGGCCACCGGTTCGGCCGCAATGACCATGACCCACCAGCACGACGGCTGGGCGGAGCAAGACCCGCTCACCTACTGCACCGCACTTCGCGACGCTGTCCGAATGGCGACGGCCGACATCGAGGAGTCGCGGGTCGTGGCAATGGGCCTGGGCAGCCAGGTAGACGGCGTCGTCGCGTGCGATGCCGACGGTGAGCCGCTGCGACCGGCGATCATCTGGCTGGACAAGCGGGCCACCGAGCAGTGCGATCGACTGGTCGCCGCGGCGGGGGAGGACCTGCTCGCGGAGCGGACCGGTCTGGTGGCCGATGCGTCGCATAGCGCACCGAAGATGATGTGGATCCGCGACCACGAACCCAGAGTCTGGCACCGTGCGGCGACGCTGGCGCCCGTCGGGTCGTATGTGCTGCACCACCTCACCGGCTCTCACGCCCAGGACGCAGCGAACGCGTCGTCGACGATGGTGTACGACGTCACCCGCGGCGAGTTCGACGCCGCACTGTGTTCAGCGGCCGACCTGGACCCGGCCATGTTCGCGCCGCTCCGGCCGTCGACCGAGGTGGTCGGCACACTGTTGCCCGACGTCGCCTCCGAGTTCGGCCTGACGACGAACTGCGCGGTGGTCGTCGGAACGGGAGACGAACACGCCGCGTCCGTCGGAGCCGGTGCGATCGAGGCGGGTGTCGTCGTCGACGTCACCGGTACCGCCGAACCGGTGACGACGGTGTCCGCGGCACCCGTGCGCGACCCGCTCTGTCTCGTCGAGACACACGGCCATGCGGTGCCCGGCTCTTGGCTGATCGAGAATCCCGGATTCGTCAGTGGCGGCAGCACACTCTGGCTCGCCGGGCTGCTCGGTGTTCCGCAGGCCGAGGTCTTTGCCCTGGCGCTGGCGGCACCACCGGCCAGCGAAGGCGTGCTGTTCCTGCCTGCACTGTCGGGGTCGACGGCACCGCGATGGAACGACCGGATGCGTGGCGGCCTGCTCGGCCTCGCGATGAACCACACGCCGGCGCACGTCGCGCGGGCGGTGCTCGAAGGCTGCGCATTTGCGTTGCGCGACATCGTCGAACGACTCGACGCCCTCGGCCTCGGGCGCGGCGAGGTACGGATCGTCGGCGGCGGCGCGCGCGACGACCTGTGGGCGACGATCAAGGCCAGCGTGCTCGGAAGGCCCGTGCGCCGGGTGCTGACCGAGGAGGCCACCGCCGTCGGCGCCGCCATGGTCGCCGGGGTGGGCACCGGGTTCTTCGCGGACTTCACCGCGGCATCGGTTGCCGTCCGGCTCGCTCCGGCCGCCATCGACCCCGTCCCCGAGGCGACCAAGACCTACGCCGACGCCTACCTGCGCTATCTCGCCGCGTTCGACGCCGTCGAATGCGCGCTGGCGCGGCCTCACTTGTCGGCTCGGCGGACGTGATCACCGTGCCCGACCCCGCGGCGCTCCTCGCGTCCCTGCGCGCACGGGGCTACGCCCACCTGCCCGACGTGGACGTCCGCATCGGCGAGTCCGTGTTGAACAGCGCGATCGCCGACAGCAGTGAACGCTTCGTGGGCATTGAACCGGTGATCCTCAGCGACGGGGGGCCGTACCGCACGTCGGCGGGGCCGGTGGTGGATCGGATCGCCAGGCGGCTCGGGTGTCCGGTCGTCCAACTCGGAACAGGGGCGGTTCGCGCCGACGAGGAGACCGTCGAGCGCGCGGTCGCGGAGGTCGGCGCTAGACGGCTGATCATCTCCGTCGGGGCCGGCACGCTCACCGACATTGCGAAGGTCACCGCGCAGCGCACCGGCGGCCGTCATGTGGCGGTCCAAACCGCTTGCAGCATCAACGGGTTCATCGCGGACCGCAGTGTCCTCGTCATTGCGGGCGCTAAGCGGACCGTGGTATCGCGATGGCCGGACGCGCTCGTCGCCGACTCGGACATCCTCGCCGCGGCACCTGCGAATTTGAATCTCGCGGGGGTCGGCGACTTGTCCACGGTCCCCAACGCTGTCGCCGAATGGCAACTCGCGGCGCGGCTCGGCCACGGTCCCGCTTACGATCCCGCGGTCGTGGAGCAGGTCCTTGCCGCGATGCCTGCGCTTCCGACTCTTGCCCGGGCCGCACGCGATGCCGAGCCGGCGGGGCTCGCAGATCTCGCCCGCCTGCTGGCGGCGAGCGGCCTGTCGATGGGAATCGTCGGCTCGACGGCACCCGCGTCGGGCAGTGAGCATGCGGTCTCCCACCTGCTGGAGATGGCGCGCAGCCATCGGGGACGGCCGGCCGCTGCTCACGGCATGCAGGTCACGGTGGCGACGCGGCTGGCCGTCCGGGTCTGGCAGCTCGTCGACCGGACGATTCGGTCGACCCGTGCGCGGGTCCGGGTACCGGACGAGTCGACAAGTCGTGACGCGGTGACGCGCGCCTTCGCCCAGCTCGGCGCGCAAACGGTCGAGGAGTGCTGGACGGCGTGCTCCGCGAAACGAAACTGGCTCCTCGGTCACCAGTCGGATGTCGAGGCAGTGGTCACGGATTGGGCGACCTTCGTGCAGTCTGTGACGCTCCCTTCACCGAAACAGTTCGACGAAGTGAGCCACGCGAGCGGACTCCCGACCCGGGCCGAAGACCTCGGTTCGGGTTACGACGACGACCTGATGTTCTGGGCGCTGAGAAATTCCCACCTGTTGCGGGAGCGGATTTCGATCGTTGATCTCGCCGACCTGCTCGGAGTCTGGTCGGACGAGACGGCGCGGTCGATCTTGGCCGACGCCAGAGAAGCCGGATGAAGCCCGATGAAGAGGAGAAAGGAGCACTGCTGTGGCTCATTTCGTGTTCATGCTCACCCACGATGACCGCACCGTGGACAACGCGGCCGAGATCGTGCCGACGTTGGTCGACGTCGGTCTTCGCTACATCGGGTTCAAGGACGTCGGTGCCGACCTCGTGCGACAGCGCGAACTGACGTCGCTCGCTCACGACGCCGGCTTCGAGGTGATGCTGGAAGTCGTCTCGACCACCAAGGAGGCCGAGCTGGCGTCACTGCGTTCGGCAGCCGAGGCCGGGTTCGATTGGGTGCTCGGCGGTACCCATGCCGCGGAGGGAGCGGGGATCCTTCCGGACGGCGTGCGCTATTGCCCGTTCCCCGGCCGGGTCGTCGACCATCCGAGTGTTCTGCTCGGGACGATCGAGGAGATTGCTGACGATGCCGAACGGCTTACCGCTCTCGACCATGTCACCGGTCTCGACCTACTGGCGTATCGCCATCCGACCGCTGATCACCTCGCACTCATCCGGGAGGTGGTCCGGCGGTCGAGCGGCCCGGTGATCGTCGCGGGGTCGATCGCAAGCATCGACCGGGCCGTCGCCGTCAGCGAGGCGGGCGCGTGGGGATACACCATCGGCAGCGCCATCTTCGACGGCCTACTGCCCGGTGCGCCATCCATCTCAGCGCAGGTCCGTCGCGTCCTCGAGGACACGGCCAGCGCGGATGCGTCACGCGAAACCCGGACGTAGGCTCGGCAGAGTGTCTGGCCGAACCTTGCTCGCCGACCGGTTGCGCGACGAGCTGTTGGAGGAAATAACCAGTTCGCAGTTGCAGCCGGGGACGAAGTTGCCGACCGAGGGCCAACTCGCCAAGCGCTTCAACGTATCTCGCGCCACGGTACGAGACGCGGTCCGTGCGCTGATCGAGGCCGGTTACGTCACCCGTCGTCGCGGTTCGGGCAGTTATGTCGCCGAGCGTCGGCGCATGCCCCACGGACTCGACTCGACGCTGAGCTATCTCGCGATGATCGAGAGTGCGGGTGTCCGTGCCGGGATGCATGTCCTCGACGCGGCATTCGAGGAATGCTCCAATGACGACGCCCCTTTGCAACTCAGCCCGGGCGGCACCGTATTGGCGGTCGAGCGGGTCCGGACGGCTGACGATCGACCGGTGATCTACTCGCGCGATCGCATCCCCGCGCGCCTGCTCCGCACCGACCTCGAACTGCGGAGCCTCGACCCCTCGCTGTTCGCGCTGCTGAGTTCCTCAGGACATGCGGCTGACCACGCGACGGCGACGCTGCGCGCGGTCGCCAGCACCAGCCATACCGCGAAAGTGCTCGGTATCCGGCGAGGGAAGCCTCTGTTGTACATCGAGGAGATCGACTACGACCGGGACGGAACTCCGGTCATGCTGTCCCGGGAATGGCACGTTTCCGAAGCATTCGACATCCGGATCAACCGGAGGGCCCACACGCGCGGCGAGTACAAGTACGCGGTCCCCGCTTCGACGATGGCGTAGTTCAGATCGCGGTGGGACCTGCCGCGAAGCGGACGATTGAGTTCTATTGGTCTTATGCCCTACCTTTGGAGTGACAATTTGGTAAGTCTCGGTGGTCAGACGGTCGTAAGGCGGTTTCCAATGGTTGAGTTCTCGAAATGACTGGCATTCTGTCGCAAACCGAGTTGGAGTCGATGGTCGCCGACGGCGATATCGACACCGTCATCGTCGCCTTCACCGACATGCAGGGCCGATTGACCGGAAAGCGGATCTCGGCGCGCCTCTTCGTCGACGACGTCGCGGCCCACGGGGCCGAGTGCTGCAACTATCTGCTGGCCGTCGACGTCGACATGAACACCGTCGACGGCTACGCGATGTCGAGCTGGGAGGCCGGCTACGGCGACATGGTGATGACGCCGGACTTCAGCACGCTGCGGTTGCTGCCGTGGCTGCCCGGCACCGCGCTGGTGATGGCCGACCTCGGCTGGCACGACGGCAGTCTGGTCGTCCCGGCGCCCCGCAGCATCCTGCGCAAGCAGCTGGACCGGCTCACGGAGCGGAAGATGGGCGCCGTTGCCGCCACCGAGCTGGAGTTCATGGTGTTCGACGACACCTACCGGCAGGCGTGGGCGAACGGTTACCGCGGCCTGACGCCGGCCACCGACTACAACATCGACTACGCGATGCTGGCCTCGACCCGGATGGAGCCGCTGCTGCGTGACATCCGTCGCGGCATGGAGGGCGCCGGTCTCTACTGCGAGGGCGTGAAGGGCGAATGCAACCTCGGGCAGCAGGAGATCGGTTTCCGCTACGACACCGCGCTGGTCACCTGCGACAACCATTCGATCTACAAGAACGGCGCGAAGGAGATCGCCGACCAGCATGGCAAGGCCCTGACGTTCATGGCGAAATTCGATGAGCGCGAGGGCAACAGCTGCCACATCCACATCTCGTTCCGCGGCGATGACGGTTCGGCGGTGTTCGCCGATGAGGACCAGCCACGCGGCATGTCCAAGATGTTCCAGAGTTTCATCGCAGGCCAGTTGGCCACGCTGCGCGAGCTGACGCTGTTCTACGCACCGAACATCAACTCCTACAAGCGGTTCGTCGAGGGCAGCTTCGCGCCGACCGCGGTGGCGTGGGGGATGGACAACCGGACGTGTGCGCTGCGGGTGGTCGGGCACGGCCACGGCATGCGGATGGAGTGCCGTGCAGCAGGCGGCGACGTCAACCAGTACTTGGCGGTGGCTGCACTGATCGCCGGGGGCCTGCACGGGATCGACAACGAACTCGAGCTACCCGATCCCATCGCAGGCAACGCGTATACCAGTGCCGCGGAACGGCTTCCGACCACGCTGGCCGAGGCGGCGGCACTGTTCGAATCCTCGACGATCGCCCGGGAGGCGTTCGGCGACGAGGTCGTCGAGCACTACTTGAACAACGCGCGGATCGAATTGCAGGCGTTCAACTCCGCGGTGACCGACTGGGAGAGGGTGCGCGGTTTTGAGCGGCTCTAGTTCCAGCGGGGAGAAGGTGCGGCCCGTCATTGGCCTGACCACGTACCTGCAGCAGGCGCAGACCGGTGTCTGGGACGTCAAGGCCAGCTTCCTGCCCGCCATCTACGTCGAAGGCGTCACCCTGGCGGGCGGCATCGCCACGCTGCTTCCGCCGCAACCGGCGGACGCCGAGGTCGCCGACCGGGTGCTCGACGGGCTGGACGGGCTGGTGCTCACCGGCGGCAGGGACGTCGACCCCGCCACCTACGGCCAAGCGCCGCACCCGACCACCGACGAGCCGGCCCGCGAGCGCGACGCCTGGGAGTTCGCGCTGGTGCAGAGCGCGATCCAACGAGGGCTGCCAGTGCTCGGGATCTGCCGCGGCGCCCAAGTCCTCAACGTGGCGCTGGGCGGCACCCTGCACCAACACCTGCCCGAGGTCATCGGCCACAACTGGCACCAGGCGGGCAACGCCAAGTTCAACACGTCGACCATTGGCATCGTGCCGGGCACCCGGCTGGCCGCGCTGATCGGCGAGTCCACCGACGCGCAGTGCTATCACCATCAGGCCATCGCCGAACTCGGCAAGGGGCTGATCGCCACCGCCTGGGATCCCGACGGCGTCGTCGAGGCCGTCGAGATTCCCGGGCAGCAATTCGTCGTCGCCGTGCAGTGGCATCCCGAGGAACGGCTCGACGACCTTCGATTGTTCGCCGCGATCGTGGACGCGGCACGACAGTACGCAACGGAAAGGGTGGCATCGTGACCACGTCGACACTGATCAACCCGGCGACGGAGGAGGTGCTGCGCACCGTCGAGCTGCTCGACGTCCCCGCCGTGGACGATGCGGTCGCACGGGCGAAGTCCGCGCAGAAGCAGTGGGCCAAGCTGGCGCCCGCGGAACGGGCGGCCGCACTGCGGTCGTTCGCCGCGAAGGTGGACGCCCACGTCGACGAGCTGGCGGCGCTGGAGGTGGCCAACTCCGGGCACGTGATCGGCAACGCCGAGTGGGAGGCAGGACACGTCCGCGACGTGCTGCAGTTCTACTCTGCCAGCCCGGAGCGCCTGTCCGGCAAGCAGATTCCCGTCGCAGGCGGCCTGGACGTCACGTTCAACGAGCCGCTCGGCGTCGTCGCCGTGATCGCTCCGTGGAACTTCCCGATGACCATCGCGTCGTGGGGCTTCGTGCCCGCGCTGGCCGCAGGCAACGCGGTGCTGGTCAAACCCGCCGAGATCACCCCGCTGACCACCATGCGGCTGGCCGAACTCGGACGCGAGGCCGGGCTGCCCGAGGGACTGTTCCAGGTTCTGCCAGGCAAGGGCTCGGTGGTGGGGGAGCGCTTCATCAGTCACCCCGACATCCGCAAGATCGTGTTCACGGGCTCCACCGAGGTGGGCGTCAAGGTGATGGCGGGCGCCGCCGCGCAGGTGAAGCGGGTGACTCTGGAGCTCGGCGGCAAGAGCGCCAACATCGTCTTCGACGACTGCGACCTGGAGAAGGCCGCGGCCACCGCACCGTACGGCGTGTTCGACAACGCCGGGCAGGATTGCTGCGCCCGTAGCCGAATCCTGGTTCAGCGCAACGTGTACGACAAGTTCATGGAGCTGTTGGAGCCGGCCGTGAGGGGCCTCGTGGTCGGCGATCCCGCATCGCGGGACAGCGAGATGGGGCCGCTGGTGTCGCGCCCGCACTTCGACACCGTGGCGTCCTACGTGCCCGACGACGCGCCGATCGCGTTCCGCGGCTCAGCCCCGACGGGACCCGGATACTGGTTCCCACCAACGGTTCTCACGCCAAAGCGTACGGATCGCTCGGTCACCGAGGAGATCTTTGGGCCCGTCGTCACCGTGCTGCCGTTCGAGGACGAGGCCGACGCGATCGAGCTCGCCAACGATTCACCGTACGGTTTGTCCGGATCGATCTGGACCGACAACCTGTCGCGGGCGCTGCGGGTGTCCCGTGCGGTGGAGTCCGGGAACCTGTCGGTGAACTCACACTCGTCGGTCCGCTACAACACGCCGTTCGGCGGCTTCAAGCAATCGGGGCTGGGCCGTGAACTGGGGCCCGACGCGCCGCTGCACTTCACGGAAACCAAGAACGTCTTCTTTGCGATTGGAGAGATTTAGATGGATCTGACCCAGCGGCTCGCGGGCAAGGTCGCGGTCATCACCGGTGGCGCCAGCGGAATCGGGCTGGCCACCGCCAAGCGGATGCGGGCCGAGGGCGCCACCATCGTTATCGGTGACATCGATCCGGCGACGGGCAAGCAGGTCGCCGAGGAGCTCGAGGGACTGTTCGTGCCCGTCGACGTGGCCGACAAGGTAGCCGTCGACACGCTGTTCGACGCGGCCGCAACGACCTACGGGTCGGTCGACATCGCGTTCAACAACGCAGGCATCAGCCCGCCCGAGGACGACCTGATCGAGAACACCGAACTCGATGCCTGGGAACGGGTGCAGAACATCAACCTCAAGTCGGTGTACCTGTGCTCCAAGGCCGCCCTGCGGCACATGGTCCCCCAGCAGCGGGGCTCGATCGTCAACACCGCGTCGTTCGTCGCGGTGATGGGGTCGGCCACCTCGCAGATCTCCTACACCGCGTCCAAGGGCGGGGTGCTCGCGATGTCGCGGGAACTCGGCGTGCAGTTCGCCAGGCAGGGCATCCGCGTCAACGCACTCTGCCCGGGACCGGTGAACACCCCGCTGCTCCAGGAGCTGTTCGCCAAGGATCCGGAGCGCGCGGCCCGCCGGCTGGTGCACATCCCGCTCGGTCGATTCGCCGAACCCGAGGAGCTCGCCGCGGCGGTCGCGTTCCTGGCCAGTGATGACTCGTCGTTCATCACCGGGTCGACGTTCCTGGTCGACGGCGGCATCAGCTCGGCGTACGTGACACCGCTGTAGGCATGCAATGACCGCACCGGACCCGCAGCCAAGCGAGGCATTGCTGCGTCCGGTGCGGCTCGGCAACGCCTTCGAGGACACCGTCGGCCGGCTGCTCGAGACCATCAGGTTGGGCGTGCTGGCGCCCGGTGAGTCGCTGCCACCCGAACGCGAACTGGCCACCCGCCTCGGCGTCAGCCGCGACACCGTGCGGGATGCGATCAAGTCGCTCGGCGAGGCCGGCTACCTGGTGTCACGGCGTGGCCGGTACGGCGGCACGTTCCTGGCCAAGGAGCTTCCCGCGCCCAGCGGCGACGGAATCTCGTTCAGCCGCGCCGAGATCGACGACGCGCTGAGGCTCCGCGAGATCCTCGAGGTCGGCGCTGCCCGGATGTCCGCGTGCAGGACGCTGACCGCCATTGAGCGCGAGACGTTGTGGAGCCGGATGACCGATGCCCGCGGCGCCCCGAAGGAGGACTACCGGCGGCTCGACTCCCGGCTGCACCTCGCCATCGCCGAAGCCGCGGGGGCACCGTCTCTGGTGCCGCTCGTCGCGGAGAACCGGATGCGTCTCAACGAGCTGCTCGACCGGATCCCGCTGCTCGCCCGCAACATCGCGCACTCCGACGAACAGCACGAGGCCATCGTGATGGCGATCCTGGCAGGCGACGGCGAGGGTGCCGCCGAGGTGATGACCGCACACATCTGGGCGTCGGCGGCTCTGTTGCACGGCTTTCTGGACTAAATTGCAGCTATGGAGCCCGGGAACGACGCGGTGGTGCGACGGGCGTCGTCGGCTCTCGCCGACGTCGACACCACCGGCTGGACGCAGCGATTCGACCTGCTGTCCGATCCCAACCGGCTCGAGATCCTGCTCAGCCTGCACCGGGCGCCGGGCATCTGTGTCAGCGATCTCGCCACCGCCCTGGGACGGTCGGAAAACGCCACCTCCCAAGCGCTTCGGGTGCTCCGTCAGCAGGGCTGGGTGACCAGCACGCGGGTGGGCCGCGCCGTCAGCTACCGGCTCGAGGACGAGATCGTGCACGATCTGCTGCACTGGATCGGTGCCCGCCATTCCTGATCATCTGAACAGCTAGACAGACGACTGGGTTCCGGCATAGCCTCGGAGAATGACTGTCGGATCCATCGCCACACAGCCCGAAACCAACGTGGCGAACCGGTTCGACCGAGCCGACTGGAGCTCGATCGCCGGGATCGCCGGTGTCGTCCTCGCCCTTCACGTGTTCGGCTGGGGCGTACTGGTCTTCGGCGTTGCTCCTGCGCACATCACCCTCGGCTCGGCAGGCGTGTTCGGCGTCGGACTCGGCGTGACCGCCTACCTGCTCGGCGTGCGACACGCCTTCGACGCCGACCACATCGCGGTCATCGACAACACCACCCGCAAGCTGGTCGGGGAGGGAACGCGCTCACTGTCCGCCGGGTTCTGGTTCTCGTTGGGGCACTCCAGCGTCGTGTTCGGCCTGGCGTTTCTGCTCGCCCTCGGCGTTCGAGCGCTCGTCGGCCCGGTGCAGGACGAAGGTTCGCCGATGCTGCAGACCCTCGGGCTGATCGGTTCGGTGGTGGCAGGGACGTTCCTCATCCTGATCGGATTGACCAATCTGTTCGCCGTGGTCGGCATCGCCAAGGTGTTCCGCAAGATGCGCACGGGCGAGTTCGACGAGGCAGAACTCGAGCGGCAACTCGCTAACCGCGGGTTTCTGGCCCGGCTGCTCGGGCGCGTCATGCGCCGGGTGAGCAAGCCGTGGCACCTCTATCCCGTCGGGTTGTTGATGGGTCTCGGCTTCGACACCGCCACGCAGGTGGCATTGCTGGTGCTGGCGGGGGGGACGGCGGCGTTCACCCTCCCGTGGTACGCGATCCTGGTGCTGCCGGTGCTCTTCGCGGCGGGAATGAGCCTGTTCGACGCGGTCGACGGCATCTTCATGTCGCGGGCCTACGGCTGGGCGTTCCTCAAGCCGATCCGCAAGGTGTACTACAACCTCACCGTGACGGTGCTGTCGGTGTTCGTCGCGTTGATCATCGGCGTCATCGTGCTGACCGGCCTTCTGGTCGACCGGCTCGGCATCCAGTCGGGCCCGCTGGCCGCGATTGGTTCGGCGAACCTCGAGTCGGTCGGCTTCGTGATCGTGGGAATGTTCGTCGTGGTCTGGTTGGCCGCACTCGCGTTCTGGCGCTTCGGGCGGGTCGAGGAGCGCTGGGGATCGCCAGGCGCCGAGATCTAGATGTCGTCGCCGTGCCGGCCGAGGGTCTCCACGGGGGTCGCGCCGGGGCGGATCCACTGCGGCACGGGACGGCTGGTCGGACCCCAGGTGGCGTTCCCGTCCGCGTCCGAGCACCAATACCAGCACGAGTGGCGCCCCTCGGGCCAGCCATCGGGGTTGTCCTCCCACGCCTCGCCGCGGCCATAGGGCGTCATGTCGAGCAGGCCCATGGACCCGTTCACCGGTTCGTTGCCACGGGCCGTCGTGGCGTAGGTGAGGAACACGCGGTCGCCGTCGCGCAGGTAGGAGGTGATGGAGCCCATGCTGTCGCCGACCGGAGCGTCCACGTCGCGCACCGAGTACCAGGGCTGGGTGTAGCCCATGAACTCGACGTAGGTGGCCACCTCGTCCCATCGGCCCGTGGTCAGGATGGCGTACGACACGCCGCGGGCGTTGAGGTAGACGGCGTCCTTTACGTGCCAGGCCGTGGTGGTGCAGCCCCCGCACTGCCCCTGGTGCGGCGCGCCGTCGTGCCACATGTGCTTGTAGACGACGAGTTCGTCGCGGCCCTGGAACAGATCGAGGAACGGGACCGGTCCGTCGGGCCCGACGACCTCGACCGTCCCGTCGAACTCCACCATCGGCAGCCGGCGGCGGGCCGCGGCGATGGCGTCACCCTCTCGGGTGTGGGCCTTCTCGCGAACCAGGAGCTCGTCACGGGCGGCCTGCCAGGTGGCCAGGTCGACGACGGGTGGGCGGCCGGGCGCTGTGGTGGTCATGGTGTCCTCCGTGGTGTCCGTTCCTGGCAGCGTCGTATGACGGTCACCAGAACAGACTCGCGGCCCGGCCGGAACTCATCGTAGTAGGGGTGCGCTAAGACCGACTACGCCTCGTCCAGGCCCAGCAGGGCGTTCTCGACGACCTCGGCGAGCGCCGGGTGGATCCAGTACTGGCCACCGGCAACCTCTTTCGCGGTCTGACCGAGGCTCATCGCCTGAGTGATCGGTTGGATGAGCGATGACGCTTGATACCCCATCAGGTGTGCGCCGAGGATCTTGCCGGTCACGCGGTCGCCGATCACCTTGGCGACGCCGATCTGGTCCTCCATCGCCCAGCCGTAGGCGGTGTCGCCGTAGTTCTGCAGCTTGACCACCACGTCGTGCCCGGCCGCCCTGGCCTCCGCCTCGGTCAGCCCTACCGTCGCGATCTGTGGGTCGGTGAACACCGCCGATGGGACGAAACGGTGATCGCTCCTGGTCATGGCGGCGGTGTCGTCCCAGTCCTGCAACAGGTTGTGCCGCACCACGCGCATCTCGTGGTTGGCGACGTGTTTGAGCTGGTAATCCGACGACACATCGCCGAGCGCGTACACGCCGCGCGCGGTCGTGCGTTGGTACTCGTCGACGACCACCATGCCGTCGTCGACCTCGACCCCGGCCAGTTCGGCGTCGAGGAGGTCACCGTTGGGGATGCGCCCGGTGGCGACCAGCAGCATGTCGGCGCCGAGCGTCTTCCCGTCATCGAGTTCGAGGATTATGCGGTCGCCGTCGTGGTGCGATCCGATGACGTTCTCGTGCGTGTGCAGATCCCACTTCTGCGCGGCCAGATCGGTGAAGCGGTGGCAGATCGTCTCGTCGCAGTGGGTGAGCAACCCGTCCCCCCGCACGACGATGGTGACGTGCACACCGAGTGCGGAGAAGACGTGTGCGAACTCGGCAGCCACGATTCCGCCGCCGACGATCACCAGATGATCCGGCAGTTCGGGGATCCGCATGATCGTGTCGCTGGTCTGGTAATCGACACCGCACTGGAGGATCGCCGGCGGGACGCGGATGCGCGAACCCGCGGCGATCACCACCTGATCGGAGGTGAACTCGTCGCCGGTTTCGGTGCGCAACGTGTACCGGCCATCCGGCTGGGTAGGACCGAACCGGGTGTGGCTGGCGTACACGGTGACGTTGGGCAGCCCCCTCTTGTGCTTCTCGCCGCCCGCGGCGATCGGGTCGATGCGGCCGAACACCCGCGACACGATGTCGGGCCAGCGCACCTTCTCGATGCTCGAGTCGATACCGAAATGTGAACTGCGACTGATGGTTTCGGCGACTTCCGCGGCGTAGACGAACATCTTGGTCGGGATGCAGCCGACATTCAGGCAGGTACCGCCGAAGGTGCCCTGCTCGCAGATCGCAATCCGCATCGATTCGTAGCGAGGGTCGACGCTGGGATCCGGGATGCTGTTACCCGAGCCGGTTCCGATGATCGTGAGATCGAAGTGCTCCAAGTGTGTCAGCCCTGTTCCGATCGTGTCGTGGTCCGCAGTGTTTCGCTGTCGGTGGGCAGGTGCCGATCCAGCCAACCGTCCAACTCCCGGTAGGCGGCCGCGCGCGGTTGCGGCAGCGACAGGAACACGTCGTGCTTGGCGTCGGTGATCGGGGCGACGGTGGTGTGGTTGCCCACGCACCCCGACCACCGGGCGATCTGGGCGACGTCGAGCACGGCGTCGCCCCGCTGGATCAGTTCGGGGTCGGGTGCCTCGGGAACCGAGTGGTCGGACCGCAGGATCAGGTTGGGCACACCGACGTCGAGCCCGTGGTGCAGCCTCGCCTGCCCGCGGCGGATCGCGTTGATCCAGCCGAACGTGACGGGGAACCCGCCGAGCGGCTTCCAGTCCAGGTTGTAGTCGAATTCGCCGGAGTAGTCGCGGTGCAGGCTGCTGCCGTAACCGCCGGGCGTCGGTTTGCGGATGATGTGCAGCTTGCGCAGCCGGGCGAGCGCGACCAGCGCCGCCGCCGTGGGTGGGGTGCGCAGGATCGCCGGGCCATGCAGATCGAAGAACGGGCTGTTGAGCACCAGCGCGGTGATGTTGCGCGCCGCGGTACCACCGCGTCGGCGCAGCCGGTCCAGCCACAGGGTGACGATGAGCCCGCCCGCGGAGTGGCCGTACAGACACACCGCCGCTCCGGCGGTGTCGGCCGCGATGACCGACAGCGCGCGGTCCAGCTCCCTGTCGTAGCTGGCCAGATTGGTGGTGAAGTGCGGCGTCTGGCCGGCGAGCCGCGATCGTCCGCACTTGTGCAGGTCCAGGGCGTAGAACGCGAAGCCGCGGGCGGCGAAGTGGTCGGCGAGTTCGGAGTTGAAGAAGTAGTCGGTGTAACCGTGCAGCGCGAGTACGGCGTGGTGGGCGCCAGCTGCCTCCCCGCGCCGGACGAGGGTGGCGACGAGCTCGCCCTCCCCGTCGGGATCCGGGCCGAGCAGAATGGTCTGGCGCCAGTACCCCGGCAGCACGTCGGGCTCCCATCCAGACGCCGACGAGCTCACGACAGCTACCTTAACCGCGCACTGTGACCAAGCAGACGTCGGCGGGGACCGGTTGGCAGATTGGCGCAGGGAGCGGCGGGATAACCTACTAATAGGTAAGCCGTATCAGGCGGCCGTGCGATTGCGAAGGGTCAACGAACAGGTGTCTGAGCCCAACGGAGCCAAGACTACGAAAACGGACGTCGTGCTGGTCGGCGCTGGCATCATGAGCGCGACCCTCGGCACACTACTGAGGCTCCTGGAGCCCGACTGGTCGATCACGCTGATCGAACGTCTCGACGGCGCCGCCGCCGAGAGCAGCGACCCGTGGAACAACGCGGGCACCGGGCACTCGGCGCTGTGCGAGTTGAACTACACGCCGCAGCGGCCCGACGGCACCATCGAGATCACCAAAGCGGTTCACGTCAACGAGCAGTTCCAGGTCTCCCGCCAGTTCTGGGCGCACGCCGTCGAGAACGGCGTGCTGCCCGACGTGCGCAGCTTCCTCAACCCGATCCCGCACGTCAGCTTCGTGCACGGCGCCGATCACTTGGACTACCTCAAGCGCAGGCGCGAGACCTTGGTGGCGAACCCGCTGTTCGCGACCATGGAGTACATCGACGACCGCGATGAATTCGCTCGACGGCTGCCGCTGATGGCCGCCAAGCGCGACTTCTCCGAACCCGTCGCACTCAACTGGACTCAGGACGGCACCGACGTCGACTTCGGTTCGTTGTCACGCCAACTCATCGGCTATACCGCCCAGCGCGGCATGACGACGCTGTTCGGTCACGAGGTGCGAAATCTCAGCCAGGAGTCCGACGGCAGCTGGACGGTGAAGATCGTCAACCGGCGCACCCGCCAGACGCGAAAGATCCGGTCGAAGTTCGTCTTCGTCGGCGCCGGTGGTGGAGCGCTGCCGCTGCTGCAGAAGGCGGGTATCAAGGAGGCCAAGGGATACGGCGGCTTCCCGGTCGGCGGGGAGTTCCTGCGGACCGACAATCCCATCCTGGCAGCGGGGCACCAGGCCAAGGTGTACGGCCAACCGCCGATGGGCGCACCGCCAATGTCGATGCCGCACTTGGACACCCGGGTGATCAACGGTAGGTCGTGGCTGTTGTTCGGTCCGTTCGCCGGCTGGTCGCCCAAGTTCCTCAAGCAGGGCAAGGTCACCGACCTGCCGTTCTCGGTGAAACCGAACAACCTTGGCTCGATGCTGGGCGTCGGGCTCACCGAGATGAGCCTGGTGAAGTACCTGGTCGCCCAGCTGGCGCTCAGCGAAGCCGACAGGGTCGACGCGCTGCGCGAGTTCGCGCCGAGCGCCGTCGATTCCGACTGGGAGCTGGACGTCGCGGGTCAGCGCGTGCAGGTGATCCGCCGCAAGGGTGTGGGTGGCGTGCTGGAGTTCGGCACCACGGTGCTCGCGGCGGCCGACGGCAGCATCGCCGGTCTGCTCGGTGCGTCACCGGGCGCCTCCACCGCGGTGCCCGCGATGCTGGACGTGCTGGAGCGCTGCTTCCCCGACCAGTACCAGGGCTGGCAGCCCAAGCTCAAGGAGATGGTGCCGTCGCTGGGCATCGAACTGTCCAACGAGCCCAAGCTCTTCGAGGAACTCTGGGCCCAAGGCAACAAGGTGCTCAAGCTCGACCAAGCTGCGACGGATGCGCCCGCTGTGACGGCATGACGGTCACGCCGAAGCGGAGCTGGGCCAAGGACCTCGACGCCGCCACGCTGTACGAACTGCTCAAGCTGCGCGTCGAGGTGTTCGTCGTCGAGCAGGCCACGCCGTATCCGGAACTGGACGGCCGTGATCTGCTCGCCGAAACCCGCCACTTCTGGCTGGAGAGTTCGGACGGACGAGTCATCTCGACGCTGCGGCTGATGGAGGAGCATCCCGGCGGGGAGAAGGCGTTCCGGATCGGCCGCGTGTGCACCAAGCGCGGCGACCGCGGTCACGGCCACACCAGCCGGCTGATGCAGGCCGCGCTGGCCGAGGTCGGTGACTATCCCTGCCACATCAACGCGCAGACCTACTTGGTGGAGATGTACTCCAAGCACGGATTCGTCCGCTCCGGCGACGAGTTCCTAGACGACGGCATTCCGCACGTTCCGATGGTGCGCACCGGAATTCACGGCAGCCCGTGACCGACTCGTACCCGTTCAGCGCGCTCGTCGGACAGGATCGCCTGCGGCTCGCGCTGGTGCTGTGCGCCGTACGGCCCGAGATCGGCGGCGTGTTGATCCGCGGCGAGAAGGGCACCGCGAAGTCGACGGCCGTGCGCGGCCTTGCGACCGTGCTGTCCGCGGTCGACGACGACGCCCGCCTTGTCGAATTGCCCATCGGCGCAACCGAAGACCGCGTGGTCGGGTCACTGGATCTGCAGAAGGTACTGCGCGACGGCGAGCACGCGTTCTCACCCGGCCTGCTGGCCCGCGCGCACGGCGGCGTGCTCTACGTCGACGAGGTCAACCTGTTGCACGACCACCTGGTCGACGTGCTGCTCGACGCGGCGGCGATGGGCCGGGTGCACGTGGAACGCGACGGCGTCTCGCACAGCCACGAGGCCAGGTTCGTGTTGATCGGCACCATGAATCCCGAAGAGGGTGAACTGCGTCCGCAATTGCTCGACCGGTTCGGGTTGACGGTCGACGTGTACGCCTCGCGCGACGTCGACGTGCGGGTCGAGGTGATCCGCAGGCGCATGGCGTTCGAGGCCGACCCCGAGGGGTTCGCCGCGCGCTACGCCGACGATGACGTGGACCTGGCCCGCCGGATCACGGCGGCCCGCGCGGCGGTCGCCGACGTGGTGTTGCCGGATGGGGAGTTGCGGCGCATCGCCGCGCTGTGCGCGGCGTTCGACGTGGACGGCATGCGCGCCGATCTGGTGGTGGCCCGCACTGCGGTGGCGCACGCGGCGTGGCGCGGAGCGGATACCGTTGCAGAAGAGGACATTCGCGTCGCAGCCGAACTGGCCCTGCCGCACCGGCGTCGACGCGACCCCTTCGACGATCCGGGACTCGACCCCGAACAGCTGAACGAGGCGCTCGCCCAGGCCGGTGACCCCCCGCCCGAACACGACCCCGAGCCCGATCCGCCCGGCGGCGGTGGGCACTCTGGCGAAGCACCGGATCAGGCTGCACCCCAGGGCGGTTCGCACTCGGGTGGTTCGCGACAGAACGCACCGCCTGCGGCGGCGTTCCGGACCAAGGCGCTGGTCGTGCCCGGGGTCGGCGAGGGCGCACCTGGCCGTCGGTCGCGGGCCAGGAACCGGACGGGGACGACGGTGTCGGCCACCGACGATCCCGATGCCGGACACGGCCTGCACGTCTTCGGCACCCTGCTCGCCGCGGCGCGCCGCCAGCAGCGGCCCGGCCGGGTCTCGGTGGGGCCCGCCGACGTGCGGCGCGCGATTCGCGAAGGCCGCGAAGGCAATCTGGTGATCTTCGTCGTCGACGCCTCCGGTTCGATGGCCGCACGCGACCGGATGGCGGCCGTGGGCGGGGCCACGCTGTCGCTGCTGCGTGACGCGTATCAGCGCCGCGACAAGGTCGCCGTGATCACCTTCCGCGGACAACAGGCAGACCTGGTGCTGCCGCCAACGTCGTCGGTGTACATCGCGAGCCGGCGGCTGGCGCGGTTCGACACCGGCGGCAAGACCCCGCTGGCGCAGGGCCTGTTGGCGGCGCGGGACGTGGTGGTGTGCGAAAGGACCCGCGACCGTGCACGCCGCAGCCTGGTGGTGGTGCTCACCGACGGCCGGGCCACCGGTGGTCCCGACCCGCTGGGCCGCACCCGGCATGCGGCCAGGCTGCTGCGGGCCGAGGGCGCCGCGGCAATCGTGGTGGATTGCGAGACGTCCTATGTGAGACTCGGTTTGGCCGAGGACCTGGCCAACCAGATGGGCGCGCCGACGGTCCGACTGGCCGAGCTTCGGGCGGACGCCTTGACCCGCTTGGTGAAGTCCGGGGCCGAACTCGGCGCCGCTTGATCTACTGGCAGGGAGAGTTTCGATGCCACAGGGCCAACCGCTCACCGTTCCCGACGACGGGCTGACCACCAGGGCCCGCCGCAACGCCCCACTGCTCGCGGTGCACACCGGCCCTGGCAAGGGCAAGTCGACCGCGGCGTTCGGGATGGCGCTGCGCGCCTGGAATCAGGGCTTCGACGTTGCGGTGTTCCAGTTCGTCAAGAGCGCCAAGTGGAAGGTGGGCGAGGAGGCGGCCTTTCGCGAACTCGGCCGCCTGTACGACGAGCAGGGCATCGGCGGCCCGGTGCAGTGGCACAAGATGGGCGCGGGCTGGTCGTGGTCGCGCAAGCCGGGTACCGACGTCGACCATGCCGCCGCGGCCGCCGACGGCTGGGCCGAGATCGCCCGCAGGCTCGCCGAGGACCGTCACGACTTCTACGTGCTCGACGAGTTCACCTACCCGCTGAAGTGGGGCTGGGTGGACGTCGAGGACGTGGTCGAGGTCCTGGTTTCCCGGCCGGGTCACCAGCACGTCGTGATCACCGGCAGGGACGCGCCGCCGCGACTGCTGGACGCCGCCGACCTGGTGACCGAGATGACCAAGGTCAAGCACCCGATGGACACCGGCCGCAAGGGCCAGCGGGGCATCGAGTGGTGACCCTTCCCCGCGCTCGCGGGGACTGGGCAGCGGAGTGGGGGGTGACGTGAGCACCCCGGCCGTCGTGATCGCCGCGCCCGCCTCGGGCAGCGGCAAGACCACGGTGGCCACCGGGCTGATGGGCGCGCTGCGCCGGGCGGGGCACCGCGTCGCGCCGTTCAAGGTCGGGCCCGACTTCATCGACCCCGGCTACCACGCGCTGGCGACCGGCCTGCCGGGACGCAACCTCGACCCGGTGCTGGTTGGCGAGCATCTGATCGGCCCGCTGTATCGGCATGGCAGCGGCGGGACCGACATCGCCGTCGTCGAGGGCGTGATGGGGTTGTTCGACGGCCGGATCTCAGAGCACTCCGTCGGCCCAGCCCAGGGGTCGACCGCGCACGTCGCGGGCCTGCTCGGGGCTCCGGTGGTGCTCGTCGTCGACGCAAGTGGCCAGAGTCACAGCGTGGCCGCGCTATTGCACGGCTTCGCGACGTTCGATCACTCGGTCAGGATCGCCGGGGTGATCCTCAACCGGGTCGGCACTTCCCGCCACGAGCAGGTGTTGCGGCAGGCCTGCGAACAGACCGGTGTACCCGTGCTCGGCGCGATCCCACGTGCCGACGAGTTGTCCGTTCCGTCAAGGCATCTCGGCCTGGTGACGGCGGCGGAGCACGGCAATCTGGCGCATGACGCCGTCGCCGCGATGACCGAATTGGTGGCCAGGCACGTCGACCTCGCCGCGGTGGCCGCCGCCGCCGGCTCCCGTGTCGTCGAAGCACCGTGGGACCCCGCGGTCGCCGAGCGCGCGACTGGTGAGGTGGTCGTGGCGCTGGCGGCAGGCAAGGCGTTCAGCTTCGGCTACCCCGAGCACGCGGAGTTGCTGCGCGCCGCAGGAGCCGTCGTCGTCGAGTTCGACCCGCTGACCGAGCCGCTGCCCCCGCGCACCGCGGCGCTGGTGGTCCCTGGCGGCTTCCCCGAGCAGTTCACCGCCGAGCTGTCCGGCAACGACGTTGTGCGTCGGCAGATTCGGCAGCTGGCCGGATCGGGAGCGCCGGTGCACGCCGAGTGCGCCGGGCTGACCTATCTGGTCGACGACCTCGACGGCATCCCGATGTGCGGCGTGCTGTCCGGGTCGGCGCGGTTCACCGACCGGCTGACGCTGGGATACCGCGACGCCGTCGCGACGGCCGATTCCTCGATGCACGCGGCGGGCACGCGGGTCGTCGGCCACGAATTCCATCGCACGGCTGTGACGTTCGGGCAGAACTACGAGCCCGCGTGGCGGTTCGGCCGCGGACCGGCGGGCGCCGTGGCCGACGGCGCCGTGCACGCCGGGGTGCACGCCGGCTATCTGCACGCCCACGCCGCCGCGCATCCGCACGCGGCGACTCGATTCGTGGCCGCGGTGGCAACCTCTAAGCTCGCCCAGTGACCGAAGACGCCTACCTCGTCGGCCTGCGCCTGGCCGGCAGGAAAGTCGTCGTGGTCGGCGGCGGTACCGTCGCCCAGCGCCGGTTGCCCCTTCTGCTGGCCAACGGCGCGGACGTGCGGGTGATCGCCAGGACGGCCACACCCGCGGTCGAGGCCATGGGAGGCATCACCGTCGAACTGCGGGACTACCGCGACGGCGATCTCGACGGCGCCTGGTACGCGATCGCGGCGACCGACGACCCTGCCGTGAACGCCTCCGTCGTCGCCGAGGCCGAACGCCGTCGCATCTTCTGCGTCCGGGCCGACGCTGCGCGCGACGGCACCGCCGTCACGCCCGCATCGTTCGAGTACGACGGCCTTTCCGTCGGAGTGCTCGCCGGAGGGGAGCACCGCCGCTCGGCGGCCATCCGGACGGCGATCCGCGAGGCGCTGCAGAGCGGCGTCATCACCGACGAGGTGCCCGACGGGCTGCGCGGCGCCGTGGCCCTGGTCGGCGGCGGCCCAGGCGACCCCGAACTGATCACGGTGCGCGGCCGCAGGCTGCTCGCGCAGGCGGACGTGGTGGTCGCCGACCGGCTGGCCCCGCCCGAACTGCTGGCCGAACTCGCGCCCCACGTGGAGATGATCGACGCCTCGAAGATCCCATACGGCCGGGCAATGGCTCAGGACGCGATCAACGACGTGCTGATCGACCGGGCCAAGGCGGGCAAGTTCGTGGTGCGACTCAAGGGTGGCGATCCATTCGTGTTCGCCCGCGGGTACGAAGAGGTGCTCGCGTGCGCCGATGCGGGCATTCCGGTCTCCGTGGTGCCCGGTGTGACCAGTGCCATAGCCGTTCCTGCGCTGGCCGGTGTTCCGGTCACCCACAGGGGCGTCACACACGAGTTCGTGGTGGTCAGCGGCCATGTTGCGCCCGACCATCCCGAATCGTTAGTGAATTGGAATGCGCTGGCCGCGCTGTCGGGCACCATCGTGTTGCTGATGGCGGTGGAGCGCATCGAATTGTTCGCCAAGGTGTTGCAGGAAGGCGGCCGAGCTCCGGAAACACCGGTCCTGGTGGTTCAGCACGGCACCACCGCCGCGCAGCGGACCCTGCGCACCACGCTTGCCGACGCGCCGGAACGGATTCGTGCCGAGGGCATACGACCTCCGGCGATCATCGTGATCGGGTCCGTGGCGGCATTCGCCAGTTAAAGGATTCTTAAGATTACTGTAAGGTAACCGGCCATGACGGCTCTCAACGATGCAGAGCGCGCAGCGACCAAGGACGGTGCTGGCGCCAGCAACCGTGCGCTCCCCGTGCACGTGGGACAGCCCACGATCGAGCGAACCAGCTGGTACCCGGCGTGGTTGCCATCGCGCCGGTTCCTCGCCGCGGTCATCGCCATCGGCGGCATGCAGCTGCTGGCCACCATGGACAGCACCGTGGCCATCGTCGCGCTACCTAAGATTCAGGACGAGCTCGACCTGTCCGACGCCGGCCGCAGCTGGGTCATCACCGCCTACGTGCTGACCTTCGGCGGCCTGATGCTGCTCGGCGGGCGCCTCGGCGACACCATCGGCCGCAAGCGCACCTTCATCGTCGGCGTCGCGCTGTTCACCATCGCCTCGATCCTGTGTGGCATCGCCTGGAACGAGTCCACCCTGGTGGTGGCGAGGCTGCTGCAAGGCGTTGGTTCGGCGATCGCGTCGCCCACCGGCCTGGCGCTGATCGCCACCACGTTCCCCAAGGGGCCTGCGCGCAACGCCGCGACGGCGGTGTTCGCCGCCATGACGGGCGTCGGCTCGGTCATGGGCCTCGTCGTCGGCGGCGCGCTGACCGAGGTGTCCTGGCGGTGGGCCTTCCTGGTCAACGTGCCGATCGGCATCATGATGATCTACCTGGCCCGCACCACGCTGCGCGAGACGCACCGCGAGCGGATGAAGCTGGACGCTACGGGCGCCATCCTCGCCACGCTGGCCTGCACGGCAGCGGTGTTCGGCTTCTCGATGGGCCCGGAGAAGGGCTGGATGTCCACGCTGACGCTCGGTTCGTGCTTCGCGGCGATGGCGTTCTTCGGCGCCTTCCTCTACGTCGAGCGCACCGCGATCAACCCCGTCGTGCCGTTCAGCCTGTTCCGTGACCGCAACCGGGTGGCCACCTTCGCGGCCGTCTTCCTGGCGGGCGGTGTGATGTTCACGCTGACCGTGCTGATCGGCCTGTACGTGCAGGACATCATGGGCTACAGCGCGCTGAAGGCGGGCATCGGCTTCATCCCGTTCGTCATCGCGCTCGGCATCGGCCTTGGCCTGTCCTCGGCGCTGGCGTCGCGGTTCCCGCCCCGGGTGCTGGTGATCGCCGGCGGCGTGATGGTGCTCGCGGCGATGCTCTACGGCTCCACGCTGCACGGCGACATCCCGTACTTCCCGAATCTGGTGTTGCCCATCACCATCGGTGGATTCGGCATCGGCATGATCGTGGTGCCGCTGATGGTGTCGGCCATCGCGGGCGTCGGCTTCGACGAGA
>NZ_JAVRPS010000162.1:0-4488 GCF_032162105.1 Mycobacterium sp.
TTCAAGCAGCAGATCCAGGACGAGACGGGCCTCAAGCCGGAGTGGGCCGCCGAGGCCTTTCAGGACCTGGACGAGGACGTGCGTCAGTCGTTGCGCCGCATCGAGGCCAGCCCGTTCGTGACCAAGCACGAGTCGTTGCGCGGCTTCGTCTTCGACGTGGCGACGGGCAAGCTCAACGAGGTCACGCTCTAGCGATTTCGGCGCGGGAACGTTCGCTGAGTGAACGTTTCCGCGCCCAAGTCGCCCCGGTTTGCCTCCAAGCGGGGCTCAACGGTCAATGATGGCGGAATGGCCATGCTGAGCACGACGCCCGCGGACGAGAACGGTGCCGCCGTGAAACTCGACACGACCGCGCCGGTGCCCTACCTGGCCAGCAACCCGCGGAACCCGTTTCCGCCGATCGCCGACTACGCATTCCTCTCGGATTGCGAGAACACCTGTCTGATCTCGTCGGCCGGGTCGGTGGAGTGGCTATGTGCGCCGCGCCCCGATTCTCCGAGCGTGTTCGGCTCGATCCTGGATCGCGCAGCGGGACACTTTCGGATCAGCCCGTACGGAGTCTCGGTGCCCGCCGCGCGGCGGTACCTGCCGGGCAGCCTGATCCTGGAGACGACGTGGCAGACCCACACCGGCTGGATGATCGTCCGGGACACCCTGGTGATGAGTGAATGGCACGACATCGAGAGGAGGTCACGCACCCATCGCCGCACTCCGATGGACTGGGACGCCGAGCACACGTTGCTGCGCACGGTGAAGTGCGTCAGCGGCACCGTCGAGCTGGTGATGGACTGCGAGCCGTCGTTCGACTACCACCGCGACCCGGCGAGCTGGGAGTACGCGGCCGCTGGATACGGGGAAGCGGTGGCGCGGGCCAAGCGGGACCCTGATGCGCACCCGACCGTGCGCTTGACGACCAACCTGCGCATCGGATTGGACGGCCGTCAGGCGCGCGCCCGGACCAGGTTGAAGGAGGGCGACGACGTCTTCGTCGCGTTGAGCTTTTCCTCGAATGCCGCACCGCAAACCTATGCCGAGGCCGCCGACAAGATGTGGAAGACCAGCGAGTGCTGGCGGCAGTGGATCAACATCGGCAATTTCCCCGACCACCCGTGGCGCTCCTACCTCCAGCGCAGCGCGCTGACGCTCAAGGGGCTGACCTACTCACCGACCGGCGCGCTGCTGGCGGCGAGTACCACGTCGCTGCCGGAAACCCCGCAAGGCGCACGCAATTGGGACTACCGCTACTCGTGGATTCGGGATTCGACGTTCGCACTGTGGGGTCTCTACACGTTGGGCCTCGACCGTGAGGCCGACGACTTCTTCGCGTTCATCGCCGAGGTCTCCGGCGCGAACGACGGTGAACCCCATCCACTTCAGGTGATGTACGGCGTGGGCGGCGAGCGCAGCCTCGTCGAGGGCGAGCTGCACCACTTGTCCGGCTACGACAACGCCCGTCCGGTCCGGATCGGCAACGGCGCGTTCAACCAGTGCCAGCACGACATCTGGGGCACGATGCTCGACTCGGTGTATCTGCACTCGAGGTCCCGCGAGCAGATCCCGGAGAACTTGTGGCCGGTGCTGAAGAGTCAGGTCGAAGAGGCGATCAAGCATTGGCGTGAGCCCGACCGCGGCATCTGGGAGGTACGCGGCGAGCCACAGCACTTCACCTCGAGCAAGATCATGTGCTGGGTGGCACTGGACCGCGGTGCGAAACTGGCCGAGCTACACGGCTGGACGAGCCACACCCAGCAATGGCGGGCCGTCGCCGAGGAGATCAAGGCCGACATCCTGGCCTACGGCGTCGACTCGCGCGGCGTGCTGACGCAGCGCTACGGCGCCGACGCGTTGGACGCCTCGCTGTTGTTGGCGGTGCTGACGCGGTTCCTCCCGCCCGAGGACCCGCGGCTACGCGCGACGGTACTGGCCATCGCCGACGAGCTCACCGAGGACGGGCTCGTACTGCGATACCGCGTCGAGGAGACCGACGACGGCCTGTCCGGCGAAGAAGGCACGTTCACCATCTGCTCGTTCTGGCTGGTGTCTGCGCTGGTCGAGATCGGTGAGATCAGCCGGGCCAAGCACCTGTGCGAGCGACTGCTGTCGTTCGCCAGCCCGCTGCACCTCTATGCCGAGGAGATCGAGCCGCGCACCGGACGCCATCTTGGCAACTTCCCGCAGGCGTTCACCCACCTGGCCCTGATCAACGCCGTCGTGCACGTCATCCGCGCCGAAGAGGATGACGACGGCTCCGGGGCGTTCCAGCCCGCCAACGCGCCGATGTAGGGATCGGCTGAACACCCGGCGACTTCCCGGTGAGCTGCTCGTTGCGGGCTCGACGACTGTGGTGAAAGCCACTGACTCACCCCACCTTGTAATTGGCGATCGCCTTGGCCACCAGCTCGCCCTCGGGCGTGACGACGTCCACGTCGCAGCTGACCAGGGTCTTGCCCTGGCGCAGTACCCTTCCGACTCCGATCAGATCCGTCGCGCGGGCCGGGGCGAGGAACTGTATCGCCATCGACGTCGTGACGCCACGCAGCGATTCGGCCGCTTGAACCCCGGCCCAGGCCGCTGCCATCACGGTGACGTCGGCCAGGGCGGCGATGGCGCCGCCGTGCACCATGTCACCGAGCGTGACGTTGGTGGGGTCCCACGGCATCCGTAGCCGCACCTCGTCGCCGTCGAGTACCCCGGCGACGATGCCGAGCTTCGCGACGAACGGTGACTGCGGGATGAACTGCGCCATGACCTCGGCGCCGGTGGGAGTCGACATGACGCCATGGTGTCGGCGCCGCAGGGGCATTTCAACTACCTGCCGGGTAAGCGAAGCCATGCCCGCGCCCCTCTGATCGCGACGGTGACCTCGTCATTGACACGACACCGCCCCTTTGGCTACATTCCTGGGCATGCTTGCAAATCTGGTTAACTCTACCAACTTACTGGTGAAGTCATGACGGCGGTCCAGGACGTCGATCCGCAATCGGCCCGCTACGAGTTGAGCCACCTGCGGTCGCTGGAGGCCGAGGCCATCCACATCATCCGCGAGGTCGCCGCGGAGTTCGAGAAGCCCGTGCTGCTGTTCTCCGGCGGCAAGGACTCGATCGTCATGTTGCACTTGGCGCTCAAGGCGTTTCGGCCAGGCCGGTTGCCGTTCCCGGTGATGCACGTGGACACCGGCCACAACTTCGACGAAGTGCTCGAGGTGCGCGACGAAATGGTCGCCGAGTCCGGGGTGCGCCTCGTCGTCGCCAAGGTGCAGGACGACATCGACGCCGGGCGCGTGGTCGAGACCATCCCGTCGCGCAACCCGATGCAGACGTTCACGCTGCTGCGCGCCATCAGGGAGAACAAGTTCGACGCGGCATTCGGCGGCGCGCGCCGCGACGAGGAGAAGGCCCGGGCCAAGGAGCGGGTGTTCAGCTTCCGCGACGAGTTCGGCCAATGGGACCCGAAGGTGCAGCGGCCCGAACTGTGGAACCTCTACAACGGACGGCACCACAAGGGCGAGCACATCCGGGCGTTCCCGCTGTCCAATTGGACCGAGTTCGACATCTGGTCCTATATCGGCGCCGAGAAGATCAAGCTGCCGTCGATCTACTACGCGCACCAGCGCAAGGTCTTCCTCCGCGACGGCATGTTCCTCGCCGTGCACAAGTACCTGCTGCCGCGCAAGGACGAAGAGGTCGTCGAGAAGACCGTGCGGTTCCGCACCGTCGGCGACGTCACCTGCACCGGCTGCGTCGAATCGCTCGCCGGAACGGTGTCCGAGGTGATCGCCGAGACGGCCGTATCCCGGCTGACTGAGCGCGGCGCAACCCGCGCCGAC
Source organism: Mycobacterium sp. (assembly GCF_032162105.1). Lineage (GTDB taxonomy): Bacteria > Actinomycetota > Actinomycetes > Mycobacteriales > Mycobacteriaceae > Mycobacterium. Next base: position 3,827 of record NZ_JAVRPS010000162.1, read on the forward strand.
GACCGGATCTCCGAGGCAGGCATGGAAGACCGCAAGCGAGAGGGATATTTCTGATGCTGGGGCGAGCGAAGCGACGGGAAATGATGGGGCGAGCGAAGCGACGGGAGAAATAGATGACCACGTTGTTGCGCCTTGCCACCGCGGGTTCGGTGGACGACGGCAAGTCGACGCTGATCGGACGGCTGCTCTTCGACTCCAAGGCGGTCATGGAGGACCAGCTGGCGTCGGTCGAGCGCACGTCGAAGGAGCGCGGGCACGATTACACCGACCTCGCCCTGGTGACCGACGGCCTGCGCGCCGAGCGCGAGCAGGGCATCACGATCGACGTCGCCTACCGCTACTTCGCCACCCCCAAGCGCAAGTTCATCATCGCCGACACCCCCGGGCACATCCAGTACACCCGCAACATGGTGACCGGCGCCTCGACCGCCAACCTCGCGCTGCTGCTCGTCGACGCGCGCAAGGGCATCAGCGAGCAGACCCGTCGGCACGCGTTCATCTCGTCGCTCCTGCGGGTGCCGCACATGGTGCTGTGCGTGAACAAGATGGACCTCGTCGACTACGACGAGGCCGTGTTCGACCGGATCAAGAACGAGTTCCGCCAGTTCGCGACGAAGCTCGACATCGGTGACCTCAGCTTCGTCCCGGTCAGCGCGCTGCAC
>NZ_JAVRPS010000163.1:0-3195 GCF_032162105.1 Mycobacterium sp.
CGGTATCAACTCAAACTACGCATACCTCTATGGGCTCGCCGAGCAGGTCTACGCCGGTTGGGGTGGTGGCCCGGTAATGCTCTTGTCGTTCTCCGCGATCTTGTCGCGCAGGGCGCAGAGCATCCTCAATTGGTGGTACTGCATCGCTTCCTCCCGGCCGCGTACCGGGCGGCTACCCGGAGGAACCCGCCGCCCCTACGCGCCACGCTGGGAACCAGGTGGTCGGGTTGGTCGAGTGCATCAGGACCTTCCGGTATTCGTAGCGGCCACACCGCTGCCACGCCCAGTGCAGGCCGTCACCAGGCCCTCCTGCGCCCCCCTCTTAGCCTGAATACACCGATGAGGTGGTGGTTGAGGGTGGGTTGTAGCAGCGAAATGCCCTGTCGCGGTGAAAGAATGAGATTTCTCTAGGATCTTATTCGGTCACAACGAAGGGCATCTCGTAGATGCAACTATCTCACAATCGGCCCGTCGCCTCAGCACGCTTTGATGACCCCAATCTGGTGTCCTGTGCTGGCCTGGTCCCCATGGTGGCGTTGGCCCAGCACTGCGGTCTGGGGGCGTTGGCCGACGAGCACCTCACGGTGCCCACCGACAAGGGCTCCAACGCCGGGGCGAAGGTAAGCGCGCTGGTCGCGGGCATGGTCGCCGGCGCCGACAGCATCGACGACATGAGGCTGTTGCGCCACGGCGCGATGGGCACCCTGTTCGACCGCCCGTACGCGCCGTCGACGCTGGGGTCGTTTCTGCGGGGATTCGCTTTCGGCCATGTCCGCCAGCTCGACGCCGTCGCATCCCGCCTGCTGGGCCAACTGCATGCCCGAACGCCGTTGCTGGCCGGGATCGACGGCCCGGTCATGGTCGATCTCGACGACACCATCATCGAAGTGCACGGCTACGCCAAACAAGGATCGGGATACGGCTACTCGGGGGTCCGGGGCTTGAATGCGCTGATCGCCACGGTCACCACGACCGCGGCCGCGCCGGTGATCGTGGGTCAGCGGCTGCGCAAGGGTGCGTGCGGCTCCCCACGCGGGGCCGCGCGGATGATCGGTGACACCCTGGCCACCGTGGCACGGCTACGCTCCTCGGCCGAGGCCACAGGCAAGCCGCTGGTGCGGATGGATTCGGCGTTCTACGGCCATCCGAGCGTGGCCGCAGCGATCCGCGGCGGCGCCGATGTGTCGGTCACGGTGCGCCTGGACCCCAGAGTCAAGGCCGCCATCGACGCCATCGACGACGACGCCTGGACCACGATCGAGTACACCGACGCCCGCTACGACGAGACCACCCAACAATGGATCTCACGTGCTGAGGTCGCCGAGATCGGGTTCACCGCGTTCAGTTCCCGCAAGGCCGCCGAGCAGGTCCCGGGCAGACTGGTGGTGCGCCGCATCCCCGACCTGCGCCCCGCACCTGGTCAGGGCCAGCAGACCTTGTTCGACACCTGGCGTTTCCACGCGTTCTTCACCACCACCGATCTGGACACCATCACCGCCGACAAGACCCACCGCGGCCACGCAGTCATCGAACAGGTCCACGCCGACCTCAAAGACTCCGCCCTGGCCCACCTACCGTCAGGACGATTTTCGGCCAACGCCGCCTGGCTGGTGATGGCCGTCATCGCGTTCAACCTCACCCGCGCCGCGGCCACCCTCACCGGACCCAGGCTGGCCAAGGCCCGCACCGCGACGATCCGCCGCACCCTGATCACAGTCCCGGCGCGGATCGCATCCTCGGCCCGACGCCTCACCCTGCACCTACCGCGGGGCTGGCCGTGGGAAGCAGCGTGGAACACCCTGTTCAACAATCTGTTTCGTCGACATCAGCCGATCGTCGCCTAACCAGAACACCCCTACCCGCCCTCGACACGAAAACCCCACAGGAACAACCCGATACCGAGATCGGACGGTCACACGCGTCCACACGCCGGTTCAAGGCACATAACCAATCTCAGCTGCCAACCCGCACCAGATCGGTGCATCCAGGCTTAGGCGGGAGGGGCATCCGCTACTCCATCTGTCAAAGGGTGGTCTGGGTCCCATGGGGATCGAGTGGACCGCTGAAATGCGGGAAGCCGCCAGGATTCGGTCGACGGGGCGGAAAGGCGTGAGTCGATTCGCTGACGACAACCCGTTCTACGGTCGGACTCACGACGCTGAGCAGCGCGCGAAATGGTCGAAACTCCGAAAGGGGCAGAACGCAGGGCCCGAGAACCCCAACTACGGAAAGTTCGGAGACGACCACCCGGGCTTCGGTCACGTCATGTCGGAACAAGCTCGCGAAAGGTTGTCCGAACAGAGACGGGGCGTCGGCAATCCGAATTACGGGCGTCAGGCGAGCGATGAGACCCGCGCAAAGATGTCGGCAGTGCGTAAGGGACGGCCAATGCCGTCGAGTCGACGTAATGCGTACACCCGATACCACACAAATCGGGGAGTTAAGAAGGACACGTGTCGATACTGCCTTGAAGACTTGGGTTGAGCCCAGTCACACAACCAAATGCAAGTAGGAATGACTTCGGCGTCGGGAGACTGTGTGCGCGAAGATGTTCCGGTATCGACAAGCGGTGAGTCCATCCTTATCATCGCTCTGGCCTCCGGGATCGTTGTCGCGATATTCGGCCTGATCTACGTGTGGGAGAAGTGGGGTAAAGGCACTCAACTGCAGCAGCGCATCGATCGCGTCAGCGACATGTTCGATCGGCAGTGTCGCGCTTGCGGTGATCGTGGCGTTCGGTCAGGACATAGGTGGATTTATCAGCGCTTGGAGCGGGTCCCGCCTAGTGACCAGACGGCGGTTCGTCCGTTAACGCCGCCGAGGTGCTCGAGAAGACTTGGGACAGCCCAAGGTTCGATTTAGTCGGGCTCACGGATGCAGTCGATCAGGTCGCGGATCATGCGGCCGCCATCACCCAGTTCGGTAGCGAAATCGGTCTCGCTCAGGAGTCTTTCCGTAGTTGCATGCGGTGCAGATCAGCTCTCGCGAGCCCGGTCCGCATGCAGCGCCTTCAAACGCCGCTGCTCGCGCAGCACCGTCTGGTAGCTCTCGCGTTCCGCGACTAGCCACTCAGGCTTCTCCTCGATGAGCTGATCGACCTGCTCGGTGGTGAGCGCGTCCTCGATGCCGTTGCGTGCCAGGCCGGCGATCGAGACGCCCAGCTTGGCCGCCACGAGGTTCTTCGGGTGCGGCCCG
>NZ_JAVRPS010000164.1:0-36693 GCF_032162105.1 Mycobacterium sp.
GACGGCAAGGCACTGCAGATGGGCACGTCGCACGAGCTTGGCCAGCGGTTCAGCCGCGCCTTCAACATCAGCTACTCCAGCGCCGAGGGCACGACCGAGCTGTGCTGGACCACTTCGTGGGGCGCATCGACACGGATGCTGGGCGGGCTGATCATGTGTCACGGCGATGACTTCGGGCTCGTCCTGCCGCCGGCGCTGGCACCGGTGCAGGCAGTCGTCGTGGTGGTCAAGGACACCGACGGCGCGGTCACCCGCGCAGCCTCTGCCCTGGTCGAGGAGCTCAAGGTGCGTGGCGTGCGGGTGAGGCTGGACGACATCGTCGCCCAGGCCTTCGGCTGGCGGGCCACCGAGTGGGACTTGCAGGGCGTGCCGATCCGGCTGGAACTCGGCCCGCGAGACCTTGCAGAGAACGCCGCGATGCTCTACCGGCGGGACACCCGCGACAAGACCAAGGTGGGTGTCGGCAACGTTGTCGACGAGGTGCTGCGGCTGACGGGTCGCATCCAGAGGGACATGCTCGATGCGGCGACTGCACGCCGCGACGCATTCGTCTCCGACTGCAGCACGCTCGATCAGGCGCGCGAGGTCGCACAGACGGGCGTCGCCCGCGTTCCGTGGGAGTTGGTCGGCACCGCCGGCGAACAGGACCTCGCCACCAGTGCCCTGACGGTGCGGTGCCTGCAACTCAGCGACGGGTCGCTGCCCGAAACCGATGACGACGCGGGTGTGCTCGCCTATATTGCGCGGGCGTACTGAATTACGAGCGCTGGGAGGATTCCATGGAGCGCAGTCACGAGTTCACCATCAGTCTGCCCGGTGAGGGCACCTATGTCATCAAGCTGCTCGAGGGCGTACAGCTCGAGCAGCGGGACGGCGCCACGATCGGCCGCTGGCCCGCCTTCGACTTGGATGCGAAGGGCGACAGCGAGTCCGAGGTCTATCAGGAGCTGCTTGGCGGCCTGCAGAAGCGGATTGGCGGCGGCCCCGGCTCGCCGGAGTTCGAGCCCTTCGCCGCCTACGTGCTCGAGCGCGGCACGCGGCTGTCGGACGAGGAGGCCGCGGCCCGCGAGCTGGCGAGGCTGCGCGAGATCACCATGCGCTGGCACGTCTCCGACGACGAGCAGTACACGATCCGGCTGTGGCAGGACGCCGAGGTGCAGCGCGACGGTGACACGGTCACCGTGCGCGCCTTCGGGCTGGAACGCAGCGGCCAACAGGTCGGCGGGGCCCTGCGGGCGCTGACCGGCGCCGTCGGTGAGGCGTGGGGCACGCACGACGCACCGGGTCCACGTTTCGAGGAGTTCACCAGCTGGGTGCGGTCGACGGGAGAGCCCGTGTCTGCCGACGTCCTGGCGCAGGAGGCAAGGGACGAGCGGGCCTACGAGGTTGCGCGCGACACGCTGACCGCCATCACCCCGGACGACATCACCGCCGAGAGCTCGACGGGCGTCCCGTTGCTGGTGGACTTCTGGGCCGAGTGGTGCGGGCCGTGCCGCCAGGTGACGCCGGTGCTGGCCGGGCTGTCCGAGCAGTGGTCCGGACGCATCGTCGTCCGCAAGATCGACGTCGACAAGTTCGAAGGCATCTGGGATCGGTTCAACTTCAAGGGCATCCCGGCCATGCTCTTGTTCAAGGACGGCCAGGAGATCCACCGCGTGATCGGGTTCGGCGGCAAGAAGCAGCTGATGGCCGAGCTCGAGCCGCACCTCGCTTGAGGCGGGTACCCAGCATCATCCCAGCCAATTCCGAGGGCTTCGTCAGTCGCGTTGAGTCGACGATGGGTACGCTTTATGGGGCGTTAAATCGGCGTTGGTATTCGTCGGCCCAAAAGGGAAATGCAAGCGTAATAATCGGTGAATGATCCGTGCATTCTTGGCCGGAGCAGTCGAGGTTTCCGCACGGTTATGCGGCATCTCAAAACCCTGTTGTCCCAGGCAAATACGCTGAATATGGCGGGATAATCTGAACAGCGATTCGCCCGGCCAAATGTGCAGTATCCCCGGCCATTTCGCGGCCCGAAAATCGAAAGTGTTGGGACTCACATATGTCGTGGCGTATGTCCTAAAACACGTGAACGGGCCACGGGCCCAGTTCGTCTGCCTATGTATGACAGATAAAACAATTTTGACAGCGATCGACTCACCCGCACTCAACCGAACCGGTGCGCCAAGCATCGCCGGGGCGGGGGTGGCGTTCACCCCGTACCGGTACACCCAGGAAGAGGTTGCAAGTGAGCTCACCAAGGTCGGCGGACCGGAGTTCATGCGCTTCGCTCAAACCGCCGGGGTGGACTACCGCAACCTTGCGCTACCGGTTTCGCGCTACCCGAACATGTCTGGCTTCACCGAAGCAAACGCGGCATACGTGGACGTCGCATGCGATTTGAGTCAGCGGGCCGTGGTGTCCGCGCTCGACGCGGCCGGCATCGCACCCGAGGAAGTCGACGTCATCGTGATGGTATCGAGCACCGGAATCGCGGTGCCGACCGTCGACGCACGCATCGCAACGGGGATCGGCCTGCGTGAAGACGTGAAACGGATCCCGTTGTTCGGGCTGGGTTGTGTCGCGGGCGCGGCAGGGATGGCCCGCGTCCACGACTACCTGCGTGGCTTCCCTGGCCACGTGGCGGTCTTGCTGTCGGTTGAATTGTGTTCTCTCACACTTCAGCACGACGACACGTCGATCCCGGCTCTCATCGGCGTGTGCCTGTTCGGCGACGGTGCGGCTTCGGTGATCCTCACCGGGGCGGACTGGGTCCCGAACAGCCCGACGGCGAAGTCGGGTCCGAGGGTGCTGGACACCCGCAGCCGGCTCTTCCCGGGAACCGTCGACGTCATGGGGTGGAACGTCACCTCCAACGGATTCCAGCTCGTCATGTCCAAGGACGTGCCCAAGATGGCTGATTCCTACCTCGGCGACGAGGTCGACCGGTTCCTCGCCGACCACGGTCTGTCGACCGAGGACATCTCGACGTGGATCTGCCATCCGGGTGGTCCGAAGGTGATCGAATCGATCGAGAACGCGATTGGCATGCCACCGGAGGCTCTTGTGCACAGCTGGAACTCCATGCGGGAGCACGGCAACATGTCATCGGCATCGGTGCTGGACGTCCTTCGACGGACCATCGTCGAGCCACCGCCCGAAGGTTCGCTCGGAGTGATGCTGGCGATGGGGCCGGGCTTCAGCTTCGAGCTGCTCCTGCTGAGCTGGTAGGGGCCGACCATGTGGTACTACCTGTTCATCCTGGCAATTGGAGCCGAACGATTGGTGGAACTCGTCGTCTCCCGACGCAACGCTGCGTGGTCGATTGCGCAGGGCGGCAAGGAGTTCGGCCAAGGTCACTATCCGGCGATGGTGTCGATGCATGCCCTGCTCCTGGTCAGCTGCATAGTCGAAGTCTGGACGATGCATCGACCGTTCATCCCCTGGCTGGGCTGGCCGATGCTGGTGGTCGTGGCTCTCAGCACCGTCCTGCGCTGGTGGTGTGTGGCGACACTGGGCAAACACTGGAACCCACGGTTGATTGTGATCCCGGACGCACCCCTGGTGAAACGCGGGCCATACCGTTGGCTGCACCACCCCAACTACACGGCGGTCATCGCCGAGGTGACGGCGCTTCCGCTGGTGCACTCGGCGTGGCTGACCGCGATCGTGTTCACCATTGCCAACGCTCTCGTACTGAACGTGCGGATCAGAGCGGAGAACAGGGCGTTGGGTTACGCATGAGGCGGGAGCGCCGACGGCGGACCCGCTTTCACGTTCCGGCGACCTGCCTGAGTTAGCCGACGATCGATCGGTGATTCGTAGCAAGGATGCGGTGTATGGGCGCGCGCCCATACACCGCATCGTGCTGCCGCCACCGAGAACCCACCGCACCACAACAGCGCGGTAACCGACGACCAGCTGACGACCAACTGCTCGCACACGGGCCATTGGCAGCACCCCCACAGGAAGGACCCGTATACAGAATCTATAGGCGGTATCCAAGGAGGCTGAATGGCATACGCGAGTGCAGCGGCACGGGTCGCTTCCGAGCTACGGTCAGAAATTTTGCAGGGTGATATCACGCCGGGCTCGAGACTTTCTCAGCAGAGCACGGCCGAGCGGTTCGGCGTGAGCCGCATCCCCGTACGCGACGCACTCCAGATCCTCGCCGGAGAGGGACTCCTGCATCCGGTGTCGAACGCGACCGCCGTGGTGACCGGGATGTCCATCGCAGAGTTGCAGGAACTGTACGAACTACGCGAGGCCATCGAACCGCTAGCCACCCAGATCGCCGTTCCGAATGTCGGCCGCGCAGACCACATCACGATGCGCAAGCAGCTCGAAATCATGGAAGAACACGCCGATACCCGCACCTGGTTGGCGGCGAATACCGCCTTTCACGCCGCGGTGTACGAGCGTGCGGACCGTCCGCGGATGATCGAGCTGGTCGAACGGTTGCGAGGCCTCACCGACCGCTACATGTACGTCCACATCGAGGTGGTCGGTGAGACCGCGCACCTAGTCTCAGAGCATCTGGGCATTCTTGCCGCAGTCGAGAGCGGTGATTCCGCATTGGCCGCCCGGCTTACTCGCGAGCACCTGGCGTCGTCGCACGACTTCATCCTCAGGTATCTGATGGACAATCAGGCCACGGCCGGCGGCATCGATCAATTCACCATGAAAGCCACGCTGACTTCGTGACCGCGGACTGTGACGACGACCGGCACGCGCACATCGACGCGTCCCGAGCCCATGAGGCGAACAAGAAACCGGTCGATCGCGAACTCGTCAGCGAAGCCTTGAATCGATTGCAGCCGTTGCACCGAGAGGTGATCCGCAAGGCCCAGCACCTGGGCTGGACCACCGACCAGATCGCCGCCGATCTGAACATCGACGAGCCGGTCGTAAAGTCCCAGCTGCACTACGCACTACACAGCCTGCGGCACCTGTTGATCGACCCACCGCTGCGTTGGCAATAGCGTGCCGACTCGGCAGCTCAGTCCTCGTCGTCGATGACGTGGACGGCCGCCTCTTCGGCGGAGGCGGCGCTCCCGTCGATACCAACGTCACTGGCCAGCAGGTCTGATTCGTCGTCCACGTTCACTCCCTCGTCGGGCGCGACGAGCCGGCCCGCGCGGCGGTCGCCGACCTCGTCGTCCTCGGAGAAATCGGCCCCGGGATCGTCGTCGCCGAGCTGCATGGCCGGATCGGGTTCTTCCTCGGTGAGAAGCTCGTCCAGAGTCTCGTGGTCTCTGGGTTCCTTCCACTTTTCCGGCGGCGAATAGCCCTCGTCCAGGACGTCGTCGACTCCGCGATCGATCAGGGTGTCCTCCTGGGACAGTTGATCGTCGTCATCAGTGCTGTACAGGCCGGCCGACTCTTCGGGGGTCTCTGGGCTGCTCATCCGTCAACGATGTCACATCTCGATGCAGCACCCTCCTGGGCTCAGCGCGTGCACACCTACGATGAGTTTCATGAACGAGGATTTCGCCGTCGCTGACGTTCCCTTCACCCACGACCCCTGGGTGGCCGCGCGGGACCGCTACGACGGGATGCCGTATCGCCGCGTGGGCACCTCCGGTCTGCTTCTGCCGGCGATCTCACTCGGCCTTTGGTACAACTTCGGTGACAACCGGCCGTTCGATACTCAACGCGAAGTGCTCCGCTACGCGTTCGACCGCGGCATCACGCATTTCGATCTCGCGAACAACTACGGACCGCCGTACGGCTCGGCCGAGGAGAACTTCGGCCGCATGCTGCGACGGGACTTCAAGCCCTACCGCAATGAGTTGGTCGTCTCCACCAAGGCGGGGTGGGACATGTGGCCAGGCCCCTACGGTCAGCTCGGCGGCCGGACCTATGTGCTGTCCAGCCTGGACGAGTCGCTAGACCGGCTTGGACTCGATTACGTCGACATCTTCTATTCGCACCGCATCGACGCGAACACGCCACTCGAGGAGACCATCGGCGCCCTCGACACCGCGGTGCGGGCGGGTAAGGCGCGCTACGTCGGCATTTCGTCCTACTCGGCCACCAAGACGGCCGAGGCAGCGGCGATCGCGCGGCAACTGGGCACGCCGCTGGTCATCCACCAGCCGTCGTATTCGTTGCTCAATCGGTGGATCGAGGGTGATCTCGTTTCCGAGCTCAAGAACGCCGGCATGGGCGCGATCGCCTTCACCGCGCTCGCCCAGGGTCTGCTCACGAACCGCTATCTGGACAAGCCCGCAGCCGACATCGCCCGCGCCACCGAGCGCCCGACCTTCGACGATGACCTGGTGACCGGCGAAGTGCACGAGCGGCTGCAGGGACTCGCCGGAATCGCCGAGCGGCGCGGCCAGTCGCTGGCGCAACTGGCTTTGGCCTGGGTGCTCCGCGACCCTACGGTCGCGTCCACTCTCGTCGGCGCATCCAGCGTCGCTCAGTTGGAGGAGAACCTCGGCGCGCTCGACAACTTGTCGTTCACCGCCGAGGAACTCAGCGAGATCGACCGGTACGCTTCAGATTCCGGCATCGACCTGTGGCGCGAGAGTTCCGACCTGTAGTCGTGAAGGTCGGCGACACCACGAGCCTCGCCGTCGATCGGCTCCTGCTCGACTGCGATGGTGTCCTCGTCGACTCACACGACGCCGCTGCCACCGCATGGAATCTGTGGGCCAAGCGCTGGGCCCCCGGCTTCGACTTCCACCGCGACATTGAACACGGGCGACGGATCCGTGACGTGGTCGCCGAATTGGTCAGCACGCCAAGCGATGTCGCCGAGGCCGCCCGCGAACTGACTCGGCTGGAGCTGGACCACGCGATCAACGTGGTGGCCATCCCTGGAGCACGACAACTCCTGGATTCCAGCCCCGCGGGAAGCTGGGCAGTCGTCACCTCCGGCGGTCGCGCAATCGCCACCGCACGCATGGCGTCGGCCGGTCTCCCGCAGGCACCCGTACTCGTCACCGGCGAAGACGTGAAGAACGGAAAGCCCTCCCCCGATCCGTACCTCCTGGCCGCCCAGCGCCTGCACACATCCCCCCGATGTTGCGCCGTGTTCGAGGACGCACCCGCAGGAATCACGTCGGCGCACGCCGCCGGGGTGGCGACGATCATCGGAGTCGGTGCCAATGCGTGCACTCCCGAGGTGACGCTCGCGGTCTCCGACCTCAGCGGCGTCCGCTTCGACGGACGCGAACTCCACATCGACCTCAGCACGATCCTCGGCGTGTAGCCAGCAAGGGGCCGTCAGGCGAGCGGCGTCACGGCCTCGGCCGGGGTGATGGTGACCGGACGGTGAGGGTCGGGCAGGCCGAGCAGCGTGCCCTCGTGCTCGACGGCGGTGGCGCCGAAGCGCAGGGCATTGGCCAGCGCCTCGGTGGGCGTCGCGCCGGCGTGCAGGGCGGCGAGCCAACCGGCGAGGAGCGCGTCGCCCGCTCCGACCGTGTTCACGACGCGGCCCGCGGCAGCGCGGCCGTGCAGTGGCCGGGGCAGGTCGGCGTCGACGAGGAGGGCGCCGTTGTGGCCAAGGCTGATCAGCACGGTGCGCACCCCACGCACGAGCAGCACCTGCGCCGCGTCGGCCACGTCGCCGAGCGTCGCCAGATCCCGGCCAGCGACCTCCGCGAGTTCCTCGGCGTTGGGCTTCACCATGTGCGGCAGTCGGTCGCCGTGCTGCGAAAGCACTTGTGTCAGAGCGGGGCCGGAGGAATCGATGGCGACGAGCCGGCCGGTGGCCCTGGTATCGGCCACGGCGTCGGCGAACCGCTGCGGCGTGAACCCTCCTGGGAGACTCCCCGCCCAGACCACCCAATCACCAACGGTGCTGCCCGCCAACGTCGTTGCGTACAACGCGTCGACCTCGGCGTCCGACAAATGCGGGCCGGGCTCGTTCACCTTGGTACTGCGCCCATCGTCCTCGATGAGCGAGATGTTGCTGCGCACCGCACCGGCGATCGGCACGTCGACGTGCTCGACGCCGAGATCGTCGAGTAGCGAGGCGATCTCGCGCCCGGCACTGCCCCCGATCGGAAGCACTGCGCGCACGTCGACCTCGACGCCGTGCAGTGCAAGGGCAACGTTCACGCCCTTACCGCTCGGCTCCACCATCGTGGTGGTGGCCCTGTTGACCTGGCCGCGCGCGAGCCGGTGCAGATGCAGTGTTCGGTCGAGGCTGGGGTTTGGCGTGACGGTGGTGATCATTCGGCCACCTCGACGGTGACGTCCGCTGCCAGCAAGCGCTCGCGGTGCTCGAGTGTGATGGCGTCGTCGGTGACGAGGACGTCGACGTCGGCCAGCGTGGCGTGCCTCGCGTGGCTCTCGCGGTCGAACTTGCTCGTGTCGACGAGGAACACCCGTTGGCGCGCTGCCGCGAGCATCTCGTGCTTGACCCGCGCCTCCTCGACGTCCGGGGTGGTGAGGCCGCGGCTGAACGACAGCGCGTTGGTGCCGAGAAACGCCACGTCGACGTTGATCCCGGCGAGCGCGTCGACGGTGAGGGGTCCGACCGCGGCCATCGTCTGTGGCCGCACCCGGCCGCCGAGGCTGACGGCGGCGATGCCGCGCCGCAACAGCGTGGCCAGTACCGGCACCGCGTTGGTGTAGACGACGAGCTCGCGGGTCGTCGGCAGCAACTCGGCCAGTCGTGCCGTCGTCGTTCCTGCGTCGAGGAGCACGGTGCCGCCGTCGGGCACGAAGTGCAGTGCGTGCCGGGCGATGGCGAGCTTCTGCTCGGGCCGTTCGGTCCGCGAGGCGACGTTGGGTTCGTCCTGTCGGCGCTGGCAGGGGATGGCCCCGCCGTGTACGCGCCGCAGCAGTTGGCGCGCCTCGAGCTGCGCCAGGTCCTTGCGGACGCTCTCTGCGCTGACACCGAAAAGCTCGGCAAGCCGGGCGCTTTCGACGCGATGCTCGGTTTGGAGTAGGCGAAGTACCTCGGTCTGCCGCTCGTCGGCGAACCATGTCCGTTCCGGGTCGCCCGTCGTCACCGGGCGTCCAGATATTCGTCGGGGCCGAGCGTGCCCACGGCACGCGCGGCGAGTACCGCTGCGCCGAGCGTGCCCGCCTCCTCGACGGCCGAGACCTCGAGATGGTCGAACCGGGCCGCCTTCGCGCGCATGACTTCCTCGCTGTGCCGCCATCCGCCGGTGACGACGACGCGCGTGGCGGGCCCGACGGCGCCGTCCATCGCGCGGTGCAACTCGAGCGCTTCGTCGGCGGCAGCCGCAACCACCGCCCGCCAAAGTTCGCCAGGCCCGTCCGACCCACGCTCGGCGTCGGCGTCGAGCTGGGCCAGCCCATCGGGGCCAACGCCGAGCAGCTCGAGCGCACGCTGCTGCGCCAGGCCGCCCTCGGTGCCGCCGAGCAGGCTCCAGTGGCCCGCCCGGATGCTCGGGTCGGTCGTGATGCCCGCGGCGGCCAGCCGGGCGACGTTGGCACGGCTCGGCACGCTGGGCACGGTGCGCACCAGCGCCTCCGCGGTACCCGACGAATCCAACTCGTCGCCAGGTCCGACCGCGCGAGCGCCGAGTGCCGACGCCTGGTGGTCGTGACCGGCCAGCGTGAGCACCGCCCCGCGCAGCAGGGGGCTCACTGATTCGGACGTCACCGTGCCCACCGGCGTACCGGCCCGAACCAGCGGCGGCATCAGCTCGGGACTGGCACCTGACCAGGCCAGCGCCTCGTCCCACCAGTCGCACTTCGCCACGTCGAGCCAGCCGGTGCGGCCGGCCAGCGACAGCTCGACGACGATCTCGCCGCCGAGACGGCGCACCACCCAGCCGCCCACGTCGAAGCGCAGCGTGGCGGCTCTGCTGGGCGGTTCGTGATCCAGCAGCCAGCGGTGCTTGGTGAGCGAAAACTGGCCCCGAAGCGGCTTGCCCGCGACACCGCCGAACGCATCGGGACCGAGCTGCTCGCTGAGGTCGGCCACCTCGTCGCCGTCACGGTCGTCATGCCAGGCGATCACCGGCGCCAGCGGCCGCTCCTGGGCGTCGGTGAGGACACCGGACTCCCCCATGCTGGTGATGCCGACCGCGCGCACGGGCACCCCGGCCGCCTCGGCGGCCGCGCTCAACGCATCAAAGGCGCTGCGCCACAAGGTTTCTGCATCGGTTTGGGTGCCCTGCGGGCCGACGTTCCACTTGGTGGTGGCCCGGCCGGTGCCGAGTGCCGCACCGTCCTCGCCGTAGACCACGGCCTTGCTGGACGTCGTCCCGACGTCGAGCCCGGCGAACGCGGCCATCGGCGCTCCTGACCCTTGTTGACGGTATTGCCCTGATTGGGGTTTCGTGGATATGGTTGCGTATTGTTGGAGACGCGTCAACCCCGCATCGATCGAGCAGGAGCACCATGTCGCTGGTCACGACCGCCGAACTGGTCCGCGACGCGCGATTGCGCGGCGGCGGCGTCGCGGCCTTCAACGTCATCACGATCGAGCACGCCGAGGGCATCGTCGCCGGCGCCAGCCGGTCCGGTCACCCGGTGATCCTGCAGGTGAGCGAGAACACGGTGAAATTCCACGGCGGTCAGATCCGTCCGCTGGCCGCCGCACTCAACGCCCTGGCATCCGAAGCCGACGTTCCGGCGAGCCTGCATCTCGACCACGCCGAGACGGCGGAACTGTGGCACCGAGCCCCGCTCGCCGGCTACTCCTCGGTGATGGTCGACTGCGGATCGCTGCCCCACCAGCAGAACGTGGCCATCACCGCCGACATCACCAAACTGCTGCACGAGCATGGGCTCTGGGTCGAGGCCGAGCTCGGCCACGTCGGAGGCAAGGACACCCAGGCGCTCAGCGCGCACGCGCCGGGCGTGCGCACCGATCCGCGGCAGGCCGCCGTCTTCGTCGCCTCGACCGGCGTCGATGCCCTCGCCGTTGCGGTCGGCAGCTCGCATGCCATGACGACGCAGACCGCGCGCCTCGACCTCGACCTCATCGCCGCACTGCGCGACGCGGTGCCGGTGCCGCTGGTGCTGCACGGCTCCTCGGGCGTGCCCGACGACACGCTGCGGGCCGCCGTTCGGGCCGGCATCGTGAAGGTCAACATCGGCACCGCGCTCAACGTGGCCTACACCGGCGCGCTGCGCGAGGCGCTCGCCGCTACTACCAAGGTCGACCCGCGGGCGCCGCTGGAGACCGCGCGCGCCGCGGTCGCCGACACCGTCGCCAGGCTGCTCGACGTCGTCGCTACCTAAATGCGACCAGTCCGCAAGCGGCTCCAGCAAAAGTACCTGAAAACTTGTATTTTCAGGCACTTTTGCGTCTGCTCGGCAGGAGGCGGTTGCGGACTGCTCGGCGGGAGAACGGGACTGCTCAGCGGGTGACCGTCAGCAGTTCGACTTGTACGCCGCCGCGCCGCCCTCGCCGTCCAGGTTCTCCTTCGTGATGATGGTGAAGCCGGTCTGCACGTCCTTGGTGTTCTTGCCGCCGTCGAGTGCAGTCACCGCCTCGTCGACACCGAACTTGCCGATCAGACTGGGCTCCTGGGCAACTAGCGCCTGGACGGTGCCCTCCTTCAGCGCCTGGATCTGATTCGGGCCTGCGTCGAAGCCGACGATCTTCACCTGGCCGCTCTTGCCTGCCTGCTTGACGCCGGTGGCTGCGCCTTCGGCGGCGAACAGGTTGGCAGCGAAGACGCCGACGAGGTCGGGGTCCTTCTGCAGCTGGGCGCCCATGAGCTGGGCGGCGGTGGCGGGATCGTCGTGGCTGTACTGCACACCGACATAGGTGAACTTGTTGTCGGCCTTGACGGCGTCCTCGAAGCCCTTGGTGCGGGCATCGGTCGTCGAGATGCCGGGATCGACTCCCATCACCATGACCTTGCCGCCCTCGGGATGCAGCTTCTTGATGGCATCGAACGCGGCCGTGCCGCCGCCCTCGTTGTCACTGGCGATCGCGGACACCGCGAAGGACGGATCATTCGTGGTGGTGTCGACGAGCACCACCTTGATCCCGGCCGCGGCCGCCTGCTCGAGGGGCTGCTGCATGGCCTGCACGTCGGTCGGTGCGACCAGCAGCGCATCGGGCTTGCTTGCGACGATCGAGTCGACGATCGGCTTCTGCAGCGTCGGGTCGAACTTCTGCGCGCCCTGGGTGTTGACCGTGACGCCGAGCTTGGCCGCCTCCTCCTGCGCGCCACACTGCATCGTGATGTAGAACTGATCGCCCGCCACGCCCTGCAGGAACTGGATGTTGTAGTTCTTGCTTGCCTTCGCCGGAGCGGCAACGGTCGTGGCCGCCGCCTCCGAGGTGGCAGGGGCTCCGCTCGACGACTCACCCGCGCCGCTCGACTGCGGCTTCGACGATGTGCACGCCGGGAGTGTGAGCACTACCGCTCCCAATGCTCCCGCGACGAGCATTACGCGCTTACGGTTCACTGGCGTTCCTTTCATTTGGAACCTCTTCGTTTGAAGAGGCCTCTTGTCCGCGCACTGCGCATGGCCGCGGCGCGTCGGGTTTGGTCGACGTAGACGGCGGCGATGAGCACCGAGCCGACCGCGACGCCCTGCCAGAACGGCTGGACGCCGATGATGACGAACCCGGACTGCAGAACGGCCGGGATGAACAAGCCGACGACGGTGCCGAAGATCGTCCCGTAGCCGCCGAAGATGGACGTGCCGCCGATCACCACTGCGGCGATGACGTTGAGATTCGTCAACGACTGCCCGGCGATCGTCGTGGTCCCGTACTGAGCGAGCGAGAGCAGCGCACCGACCCCGGCCAGGGTTCCGGCCAGCGCGTACACGAACACCAGGTGGCGCGTCACCTTGATGCCGGTGCGACGGGCGGCCTCCTCATTGGAGCCGATGGCATACGTGTAGAGGCCGAACTTGGTCTTGTGCAGCAGGATTCCGCCGATGACGAGGACGATCAGCGCGACGAAGGGCAGGCCAGGAATGCCCAAGATCTTCGTGTACGCGCTGAAGTCGGTCAGTTCGGCTGGCACCGAACGGATATCGATGCCGCCGGTGATCACCTGCGCCAGACCCAACGCGATCGAGAGCGTGCCGAGGGTAACGATCAACGCGGGCACTTTTGCCCTGGCGACCAGGAAGCCGTTGAACGTGCCCCACGCCATGCCACTGACGACCGCGGCGACCAGCCCCATGGCCGCCACACCCAGTCCACTTCCACCCATCGCCGCCATCACCTTGGCTGCGACCACTGACGAGAACACCAAGACCGAGCCCACCGACAGATCGATGCCCGAGGTGATGATGACGAACGTCATCCCGACGCCGAGCACCGCCCACACCGCGACGTTCTGCGACATCAACGAGAAGTTGCCTGCGGACAGAAAGCGGTCGCCCGCGATGACGGTGAAGAACAGGCAGATGACGATCAGGACCCCGAGGATCCACACCGCCTGTAGCCCGAGTGCCCTCTTCAGCAGCGACTGCGACCGGTCGGCCTCATCGCCACCGCGGACGACGGCCGGTTCGTTGGCGATGGTGCTCACGCCGCACCCTCCCTCGTGTCCAGCGCGCCGGTCATGGCGCCCACCAATGTCTCCACGGAAGTGCCGTGTCCCGGATAAGTGGCGACGCGCCGGCCAAGCCGCAGCACCTGGATCCGGTCGCACACCTCCAGCACATGCGGCATCGAGTGGCTGATCAGGACGACCGCAATGCCCTTGTCACGCACCCGTTTGATCGACTCCAGCACGTTCTTGGTCTGGACCACGCCCAGCGCTGCGGTCGGCTCGTCGAGGATGACGACCTTGTCCGCCCAGGCGATGGCACGCGCGATCGCGATGCCCTGTCGCTGTCCGCCGGACATCGTCCCCACGGGCGAGGTCAGCGATCGCACCGTCGCCCCGAGCTGGTTGAACGACGCGGATGCCTGGCGGCGCATCTCCTTCTCATCCATGAAGCCGAGGCGGCCGAGGATCCCCTTGCGCGCGATCTCCCTGCCGAGGAAGACGTTCTGCACGGGGTCGAGATGCGGCGCGAGCGCCAGATCCTGATACACCACCTCGATGCCGAGGTCGTTCGCTTGCCGCGGGGTGGTCAACCGCACCGGTTTGCCCTCGAACCGGACCTCGCCCTCGTCCAGCTCGAGGCTGCCCGACAGTGCCTTGATGAGTGTCGACTTCCCCGCGCCGTTGTCGCCGATCAACCCGACGACCTCGCCGGCACCGACGTCGAAGTCGACGCCGTCCAGTGCGCGGACGTGGCCGAAACTGCGCGAAATGCCCTGCGCCTCAAGCAATGGGGTCATGCTGTGCCTTCCCGTTCCGTGGTGTTCGCCGTGCGCTGCGGTGGCCAGGTGGTGCCCGGTCGGCAGACCAGCAATCGGGCGTCGCCGTCGACGTGCCAGTCGCCCGAGCACGCGGGGACGACGAGGGTCTGACCCCTTGCGACGTCGAGGGGCTGGCCGCGCGATCCCGTCAGCGTCCCGGCTCCAGACAGCACCACGGCGACGGCGAACCCGGCGGGCACGTCGACGCCCGACGTCAGTAGCTCCATGCGGAAGAACGGCACGGCCTCCTCCGGCAGCACCTCGACCAGCCCGGCAACGTGGGCGGCGGTGTGCCGGGTCAGCACGGAGACGTCGGTGAGCGCGGCGGTTTCCACGACCGAGAGCGCCACGTCCCTGGCGAGGCCGAGAAAGATCTCGTCATCGGAGGCCGTGGTGTTGGTGCGCTCCAACAAGATTGACTGGTCGGTGGGCTCCTGCGCTTCCACGAGCAGGATGCCGGCCCCGATCGCGTGCGGTGTGCCGCCCGGCACCAGCACGCCGTCGCCCGGTCGCACGGGGATCCGGTGCATGAGCGCCAGCATCGCGTCGGCGTCCTGCGCCTCGACCAGCGCCGAGACGCGGTCGGGGTCGACGTCCTCGCGCCAGCCCACCCACACGGCGGCATCGTCGTCGGCTTCCAGGACGTACCACGCCTCGGTCTTGCCGTAGGCGCAGCCAAGGTGCCGCGACGCGTACGCGCGGGTGGGGTGCACGTGGACGGGAAGGCGCTGCCCGGCGTCGAGCAGCTTCACCAGCACGCCGGTGTCGCCAGGGTCGCCGTCGTCGCGGCCCAGCCAGTCGCGCGGTTCCGCACGGACCGCATCGCGCAGCAGCGTGCCGTCGGCGAGTCGCGCGGGTCCGAGGCTCGGCTCGCCGTAGCGGGCTACGGTGGCGCCCACCCACTCCTCGGGCGAGCGCTCACCGACCGGCGGTAGGCCGCGCCACGCGGCAAGCGCGGGCCCGCCCGCGTACCAGTGCGGTACGACGTTGGGTGGCAGGAGCTGTGGTTGCACGATCACCTCTCTGTGATGCTCCGGTCGGTTGGCTCAGGCGACGATGACGACCTTGTGTGCGGTCGGGTCGGCGCGAAGGGCGTCCAATGCGTTCCCGTATTCGTCCAGCCCGAATCGGTGGGTGATGAGGCCGTCGGTGCGCACCCGCCCGCCACGCAGGGCGTCGATGGCGGCGCCGAACGATGTCATCTCGGCGAAGGATCCCTTGATGGTTATCTCGCGGCGGAACACGTCGAACGGGTGGAACCGGACGAGGTCGCTTTCGCGGGTGACGCCGTAGACCAGAACGGTGCCGCCGCGACGGGTCAGCGGCACACAGATGTCGCCGACGGTCGGCGAGCCGGTGGCCTCCACGACGGCGTCGTACCCGTCGCCGTGCGGCGAGACCGCAAGCAGCGCAGCGATGTTGGCGTCCGGGTCGTCGCGTGAGATCCGTACCACCCGGTCCACCCCGAGCCTGCTGGCGGTGTCGAGTTTGAACTGGCTCGGGCCTGCGACCGTCACCGACGACGCGCCGCCGGAGGCGATGAGCTGGGCGAGCAGCAGCCCGGTCGGCCCGGCTCCGAGCACCAACGCGCTGCCACCGGGGCGCATCTGCAGCGTCTCCAGGCCATGCATTGCGCACGACGTCGGTTCGCTGAACACGGCGGTGTCCGCGGGCATCCCCTCGGTCGAGAACACCAACTTGTGGTCCGCGACGGTGTACTCGGCGAAGAAGCCCTGGAAGTTGCTGCCGTACCCCTTCATGTCCGCGCACTGTCCCAGCCGGCCCGCCAGGCAGTAGGCGCACTCGCCGCAGTACACGTTCGGATTCACCGTGACCTGCTGGCCGATCTGGAACCTGCTCACTCCCTCGCCGAGTTGATCGACCACACCCACCAGCTCGTGGCCGGGCACCAGAGGGAACACCGCACCGAAGTCGCCCTCGTGGATGTGCAGGTCCGTTCCGCAGACACCGACCTGGCCGACCTTGATGCGGACCTGCCCCGGCGCCGCCTGGGGCGTCGGGATGTCGGTCACCGACCACGTCTTGGCGGCCTCGTAGTACACGGCCTTCATGTGCCCGGTCCGTCCTCTTCTTTCGAGTTCCTCGAGTTCGTGTGTTACGTGGGTCACTCTGGAACTGGCTACGTGCCGGGACAGTACGCCACCTCCGTCGGTATGTCACCGGTGTCAGAAAATTGGTCCACAAAACCTGACATCGGTGACATACTGGCCGCCGACCGAGGCGAGGAGGAATCGTCGATGGCCACGATGCGCGATGTCGCACAGCGGGCTGGGGTGAGCGCCAAGACGGTTTCGCGCGTGGTCAACAACGACCGCTACGTCTCCGCAGACGTCCGCGAGCGCGTCGAGCGGGCCATCGACGAACTGCAGTACGTGCCCAACATGCTGGCCGTGACGTTCCGGACCGGCCGCGACGCCGCGATCGGCGTTGCGGTGCCAGGCGTGGCAGATCCGTTCTTCGCCAGCATCATTGACGCCGTCGAGCGCGAAGCCAGCCAGCGCGGGGTCGCGGTCATCGTGACGAGCGTCGGCTGGGAGCCGTCGCACGAGCAACGCTCCATCGAGGCGGTCCTGCACCGGCGGGTGGCCGGCATGATCATCTGCCCAGTCGGCCCCGACATGTCCTTCCTGCGCACCTGGCAGACGCGCACTCCGCTGGTGTTCGTCGACCGCGTACCCGGTCGGCTGACTGCCGACGCCGTGGTGCAGGACGACGTCGGTGGTGGCCGCGAGGCGACTAGGCACCTGATCTCGCACGGGCACGAACGCATCGCATTCGCGGGCGATGAGGCCGTGACGGGAATGCTGCGTCTGCAGGGCTGCCAGCAGGCGCTGGCCGAAGCCGGACTGCCGCAGCGAAGCGATCTCGTCCACCTCGGCGCCGTGGACACGGCCACGGTGACCACCGCGATGCACCGCATGCTCGAGGCACCCGACCCGCCGACCGCGGTGTTCTCGTCGAACGCCCGCTGTACCGTCTCGCTGGTATCGGCACTGCAGACCTTGCGCCGCAAGGACATTGGTGTCGTTGGTTTCGGTGACTTCCCCACGGCGGCAGCGCTCAACCCCGCGGTGACGGTGATCCATCAGGACGGTGACGCGATGGGACGCTTCGCGGCGGGCCGGCTGTTCACCCGGCTCGATCAGCCAACCCGGCGGCTGCGGCGGCGCACCGTCCTGCCGGTTTCGCTGGTGACGCGCACGTCTTGTGCGATGCCCGGCGAGAAGGTACGCGCCGGACACGGTGAGGTCGTCGACGGCGTCGGCGCATGACCGCGCTGCCGGTGGTGCTGCTGTCCGGCGCACCGGCATCTGGCAAGAGCACGCTGTCGCACCTGGTCGCGCGCGAGCTGCGCGCGGCCGTGATCGGGCAGGACGTCGCCACCGCTCCCCTCGTCGCGGTCGTGCAACGGCTGGTGGGCATCGACGACCTCGACGACCCGCGATTGGCCGGGCTGACCCGAGATGCGCGCTACCGGGTGGTGCTCGACCTCGCCGTCGACAACCTCGCGGCGGGTGTACCGGTGGTGCTGGTCGCCCCGTTCACCGCTGAGCGCTCCGACGCGGCCGCGTGGGCGGCGACCCGCGACCGGCTGGTGGCCGCGGGCGGCACGCCGTTGCTGGTCTGGCTGCGCCTGGAGCCAGCCGAAGTGCTGCGCAGGCTGCGCGAGCGCGCCGCGGACCGGGACGCCGCGAAACTCACCGATGACGCCGCTTACCTTTCCGGACCGGCCGCGACGGCAGGCGACCCGCCCGTCGTGCCCCACCTGGCGCTCGATGCGACCCTGCCCGCCGGCGAACTGGCCCGCGCCGTCCTCGACGCGCTCCCGCGCTGACGTCTTGCCATCGATGGCATAAACCGGCAGACTGGGTCATGCCATCGATGGCACAAACTGGGAGTGGCATTGACCAAGAGCATCTTGCGCGACGTCGCCGCGGCAGCGGGGGTAAGCCTGCGCACGGCGTCACGCGTGCTCAACGAAGACCCCAGGGTCGCGGTCGGTACCCGAGCGCGGGTGCAGCAGGTCATGCGGGACCTGAGCTACACACCCGACTCGATGGCCCGCTCGCTGCGCGCAGGCACTGACACCGCCGTTGGCATGGTCGTCGAGTCGATCGCCGACCCGTTCTTCTCCGCGATGGTGGAAGCCGTCGAGCGGGCCGAGTCGAACAGCGGCAAGTCGGTGCTCGTCGCGTCGACGCACGGGGACCCCGCCCGCGAGCGGGACGTCGTCGTGCAGATGCTCTCGCGCCGGGTCTCCGGCATGTTATTGGCTCCCACTGCCGGTGACCACGCCTGGCTGCGCACCAACACACCGCTGGTGCTGGTCGACCGCGCCGCTCCCGGGCTCGATGCCGACGTGGTCGGCATCGACGACGAGGCCGCAACGGCGGATGCCGTGAATCACCTCGTCGCGCACGGGCACCGCCGGATCGCCTATGTCAGCGACCACCCGCTGGTGCCGACGTCGCGGGCCCGGCTGGCCGGATACCGGCGCGCCATGGCCGCGCACGGACTCGACACGGGCCATGAGCTCGTCCGCGCTCAGTGCCCTGACTCGCGATCAGCGGCGGAGGCGACCCGAGACCTGTTGGCCGGCAAGGTTCCCCCGACCGCGCTACTGAGCGCGGCGACCCGCTGTTCGCTCGGTGTCGTGCCGACCCTGCACGCCCTCGGCCGAACCGATGTCGCGCTCGTCTGCTTCGGTGACTTCGCCATGGCCGACCTACTGCGACCCGGTATCACGGTCGTCGACCATTCGGCTGAGGCCGTCGGCGCGGCGGCCGCCACCCGGCTTGCCGAGCGGATCGCCCAACCCGACCTGCCAACGTCGACGCTTCACGTTCCCGTGCGGCTGATTCCGCGCGGCTCCGGGGAGCTGCGGCCGTGATCGCCCGTGACGCGGTGATGGGTGTCGACCTGGGCACCACGATGTCGAAAGCCTTGTTGCGCACACTAGATGGCGAGCAGCTGGCGTTGGTCGAGGCCCGCACGCCGTGGACGACGACGCAGGACGGCGGCACCGAGCTCGACGCCGAGTGCTTCGTCGGACTCGCCGTCGAACTGTTGCGCCGCGCCTACGAGCAGGCCTGCGCCGGTGCGCCGCTGCGGGTGTCGGCGGTTGCCGTCGCGGGATTGGCCGAAAGCGGGGTGCTGCTCGACGGTTCCGGCAGTCCGCGGACCCCCGTGGTCGCGTGGTTCGACGGTCGCGGCACCCGGCAGATCGAGTCGATATCGTTGCGCAACACGTACTTCGGACCTCACTTCATACGAAGGACCGGGCTGCCGCTGGACTGTCAGGCCAGCGTCGCGAAGCTATTGTGGTTCGTCGACGACGGGTTGGAGCTGACGCCGGCGCACCGCTGGCTCAGCATGCCCGAATACGTCGTGTACCGGCTCGGCGGCGAGCTGGTACACGAGCCGTCGCTGGCGTCCCGAACCGGCCTGCTCGACCAGGCGACGGGCGCACCGTGGACCGAAGGTGCGGAGGAGCTCGGCCTGCCACCGACGCTGCTGCCCGCCCGTCAGCCGTACGGCGAGAGCGTGGGCACGCTGGCGCACGCCGGATTACCGGCGGGTCTGCAGGATGCCGCGCTCGTCATCGGCGGCCACGACCACGCAGTGGCGGCCATCGGTGTTGGCGCGACGGGCCAGGACGAACTGTTCAACTCCACCGGAACCGCCGATGTCGTCGTCCGGTCGTTGCCGGGTGTCCTCACCGACGATCAGCGTGAACACCTTGTCGGGAAAGGCATCTCGGTCGGCATGCACGTGCTGCCCGGCACTAGCGCGCTCATCGGTGGTGTCCGCGGCGGCCTGTTGCTGCGCCGGGTGCTCGCGCTGCTGGGTACGACCGCCGCTGCGGAGCGGGACGCGCTCGACCATGCGGCGCTGGCGGTCGGGTCGCTGCCCGCCGGCCTCGACGTCTCGGGGGCCGGTCCGACGGGCGACGACGTGGTTCTGCGCATGCGCGACGGAGCCGATCCGGCGACCGTCTGGGCCGCCGCGACGCGCTACACGGCGCGCGAGACCAGGGCCCTGCTCGACCTGATGGAAGCCGTCGTCGGCCCGCACTCACGGGCGGTTGCCAGCGGCGGCTGGACCCGTATGGCGAGCGTGCGGGCGGCGAA
This sequence comes from Mycobacterium sp., assembly GCF_032162105.1. Classification (GTDB taxonomy): domain Bacteria; phylum Actinomycetota; class Actinomycetes; order Mycobacteriales; family Mycobacteriaceae; genus Mycobacterium. The sequence continues at coordinate 20,359 of NZ_JAVRPS010000164.1, forward strand.
GTCCGCAGTGATCGACCATTTGACGTTCTCCGAGTTGTCCGAGCCCGGCGTTGCGGGCGCCGCGCTGTTGGCCCAACGGGCCACCATCCCAAGCCGCGTCTAGAAGGAGCGACATGTCCACACAGTCCACCACCCAACCCCTGCGCACACTTGCCGACATCGCGACGGACGGGGTGTTCTCGATCATCGCGATGGACCAGCGAAACACGTTGCGGCGTATGTTCAGTGCGGTCGGCATCGAAGCCACCGACGAGGACTTGGTGCTGGCCAAGACCGACGTCGCCCGCGTCCTCACCCCGATGGCGAGCGGCATCCTGTTCGACCCGACGTACGGCGTCCCCGCGGTCACCGGCACCGGGGCGCTCGCCGAGTCTTGTGGCCTGCTGGTGGCTTCCGAGCCTGCCGAGCGCGGAAAGCTTGGGATGGAGCCGATCACGCGCCGCGACCCGGCGCTGGACTCGCGGTGGGTGCTGTCGCAGAGTGGTGACGCGAACAAGTTCTTCGCCCAGTTGCGGGCCGACCGGCCCGCGCCCGCCGCTGGCGAGCCGGATCTCGTCGAGCAGTGCCTGCAGGCCGTGCGCGAGGTCGTCGCCGACTGCAAGCTGGTCGGCATCCCGTCGGTGATCGAGAACCTGGTGTACCCGTTCGAGGGCGAAGACCTCTCGGGCAGGCGCCGCGAGGACGCCGTCATCGAGGCGGCGCGCGCACTGAACGAGATCGACTGCGACCTACTGAAGCTGGAGTACCCCGGCTCCCCCGAGGGATGCCGCCGGCTTGCCGAGGTGCTCGACCGGCCATGGGCGGTGCTGTCTGCAGGTGTGCCGTTCGACGAGTTCACCAAGGTGCTGCAGATCGCCTTCGACGAGGGCGGCGCTTCTGGATTCATTGCGGGGCGTTCGGTGTGGCGCGAATCGCTGCAGCTCTCGGGTTCCGAACGTGAGCGATTCCTGGTCGATGTCGCCCGTCCGCGCCTGGAGCGGCTGGTCGCCGTGGCCACCGACCGCGCCCGCCCGTGGACCGAGTTCGCCGGACCGTAAGCGGGCTGACCCCGCAGTGGTCAGCGCCGGTGCTCCCGCACGGCCGCTGCACCCAACTCGTCGCCGACCTCCGCTAGGCCCGCGATCACCCCGTCGATGTCGGCGTCCGGTCGGTTCTGGCTGAGTTTGAACTTTCCCTCGATGCGGGTGATGGCGATCTCCACGCCGACGATCGCCCGCAGCTGTCCCTGAACGAATTTCTCCGGTGCGTCGTCGACCGACCACGGCGCCGGCCTGCCTGCCTCGTGCTGATCGGTGAGACGCCGCACCAAGGCGGCGAGCCATTCCACGTCGTCGTGGACGGTCAGCGCGCCGTGGACGTGGGCGGTCACGTAGTTCCAGGTCGGCACGACCCGGCCGTGTTCGACCTTCGAGGCGTACCAGGACGGGCTGATGTAGCTGTCGGGTCCACGGACGATGACGAGGGCCTCACCCAGAACCGGCTGCCGCCAGTGATCGTTGTTGCGGGCGAAATGCCCGAGCAGTGTGCGGCGCTCGCGGTCGTAGACGAACGGCAGCATCGTGGCCCGCAGCCCGTCAGGGGTGGCAGTGATCAGATCGGCTGCGCCGTGTCGGGCGAGCAGCTCGTTGACGGCTGCCTCGTCGGGAGCGAAGTGGGACGGGACGTACATGTGGAGTTCCTTGTCGCGGTCATCGTGTACACCCAGTATCTCCTCCTCCGAGTGGTTCGAGGGCACCGAGATCTGTGGTTGAGTTCGAGTACGGCAACGAAGCGCCGCTACAAGAGGATTCGAAGCGATGAGCGAGCTCGGTATCGGCGTCATCGGTCTTGGCGGCTTCGGGCTGTTCGCGCTGCAGCAGTTCGTGCAGGTTCCCGGGGTGCGGCCGGCGGCCATGGCAGGCACCGCGCGACCGGCCGCCGTTGCGGCGGCGCAGCGTTATGGGCTCGAGGACGTCATCGACGTCGATCGCCTGCTCGGACTGCCTGCGGTCGATTTGGTCTACATTGCGACGCCACCGTTTCTGCACTACGAGCAGTCGAAGCTCGCACTGTTGGCCGGCAAGCACGTCATCTGCGAGAAGCCGCTTGCGCTCACGGTCGAGCAGGCCGACGAACTGGTGGAGCTCGCGCGCCGACAGGACCGGTTGCTCGTCGCGAACCTGATGCAGCGGTACAACCCGCTGTTCGACGTCGTCGGTCAGGTCATCGATCGCAGGCCGCTTGGCGAATTCCTGCACGGCTACTTCGAGAACTACGCCTCCGACGAGAATCTTCCACCGGAGCACTGGTTCTGGGATCGCGAGAAGAGTGGTGGAATCTTCGTCGAGCACGGCGTGCACTTCTTCGACATGCTGACGGGTTGGCTGGGCCCGGGTAAGGTCGTCTCCGCGCAGGCCAGTCGCAGGTCCGACGGCTGCGAGGACCAGGTGCAATGCACGGTGCGATACCCGGGCGGCGGGCATTTCAACTTCTACCACGGCTTTCACCAGCCGGCCCGGTTGGATCGGCAGGAGCTTCGGCTGGTCTTCGAACGCGGCGACCTGGTGTTGCACGGTTGGGTGCCAACGAGCGTCCGCATTCATGCGGTGGCCAACGAGTCGCAGACGCGCGAACTCAGCGACCTGTTTCCCGGCGCCCGCATCGACGTGCTGACGACCTTCAGCGCGCGCGATCGTGCGTTCTATTCGCACGGACACCAGCACGACGTCTATCAACAGTTCGAGCTGCAGTGGGATGGTCCGCAGAAGATGCCGTTGTACTGCGAACTACTGCGTCGCATGATGACAGATCAAACGGCGTGGATTCGCGACCATGGGCATCAGCGAACGATCAACGAACAGAACGGTCGCGACTCGGTCGCAATGGCCTGCGCGGCCGATGCGCTCGCTGCGTCAGCCCTTGAGTAGCGGTTGGACTTCGGAGCCGATGAAGGCAGCGAACGATTCGATGTCGGTGTCGGCGGCCGGTTGCAGCACGATGGTGTCGGCGCCGGCCGTCACCCAGCGGCGGGCGGCGAGTGCGATGTCGGCGGCGGTGCCGACCGCGGCGACGTCCTGAGCCGGGTCGAGATCCCAGTGCTTCAGCTCTCGGACGGCGTCGGCACTAGCGTCACGGCCCGTTGCGCACACGATGTAGACGGCGACCGAGTGCGGGCCAGGGGTGGATCGTTGTCGCAGACCGGAGTCGATGTGCCCGAGAGCTTCTCGCAGTGCGTCGGGTGAGGTGCCGCTGGAGAGGATCGTTCCGGTGGCGAGCTCCCCGCTGAGCTGCAGGGTTCGCGGTCCGGCCGCCGCGGCGAGCAGCTCGATGTTCGGGTTCGGTGGCCACTCGAGGCAGACGTTGGACAGCGTTACGTATCTGCCTGCGTAGGTGACGGTTTCGCCGCGAAGCAGTGCGCTCAGGCACGTGAGGTACTCGCGCAGGTAGGTCATCGGCGAGGCAAGCTTGACACCGATCTGGCGCATCCAGTCTTGGACGCCGTGGCCGACGCCGATGCGGACCCTGCCGGGAAAGGAGCGCTCCAGGGTGGCGATCTCCATCGCGGTGAGCGCGACGTTGCGCATCGGGGCGGGCAACACACCGATACCGACGGACATCCGCTCGCTGTTGGCAAGGGCGATCGCGGCCGCGGAGATTCCACCGGACGCGAAACAGTCTTCCCACAACCACATTTCGTCGAGTCCGGCGGTATCGGCGACGTGTGCGGCGGCGCCAAGAGTCTCGGGCGGGTACTGGGGCCGGAAGACACAGCCGACCCGGGGCGGTGACGTGGGTTCCTCCAGCGGGGCTCCGAGCGAATCTGGCACGCTCACCGGCCGGGAAGACGCGTGACGATCTCTTGGAGCATCCAGCCGTTGCCGTCCGGGTCGCTGAACGAAGCGAACGAGCAGTAGCTGCGACGCTGCGGGTCGGGGCCTGGTTCGCGTCCGGTGTTCCCGGCGTGGTGGAACACGCCGCCGACGTCGTGGAAGACTTCGCTCACCTCGGCGCCGTGGCTGACCAACTCGGCACGGGCCGCCTCGATATCGGTGACGATCAAGTACAGGCTCTCGACGGAGCCCGGTGTGGCCGTGGTGATTCCGGTGCCGAAGATGATCGAACACGCCGAGCCGGGAGGCGTCAGCTGGATCACTCTGAAGTCATCACCGGTGGCGAAGTCTGCATCCAGCCGCCATCCCAGGGCCACGTAGAAATCCTTGGCCCGGTCCACGTCGGAAACGGGCAGCACCGCGATCTCGAGTTTCATCTCCATGGCGCCGAAGCTCCTTTCGGCAGTGGCAGAAGCCCCGCCCTCCTAACGCACCGATTAGTGCGAAATCGACTATGCACGGTGGACGCTACGCGATCGCATCGCTGCGCTGATACGGGTTCACCGACGGAGCCGTCCGCTCTCGCGAGCGAGCCGCACCCGAAGTGATGGCCTGTGAGAAGGCGGGGATCCCACCGCTACTTCAAATGCGCCCCGGACCAATGCATTCGAGCAACTCCTCGAGCGCGACATCGAAGTCGTCGACCAGTCGCCACAGGTCGGGTAGCAGCTCCGGACAGGAGATGACGCCGACGTTCAGCTTTCCGTTCAGCGACATCGCCGTGACGTTCAGCCCGCAGCCGTGGAACAGCGGGCCCAGCGGATACATTGCCTCGACTTCACAGCCCAAGAAGTAGAGCTGCGTTTGCGGACCCGGCACGTTCGAAACGATGAGGTTGTGAACCGGGTGGCCGATGAGCGGCGAGTCGGCGACAAGCTGAAAAACCGAGCCGAACACCGCCCGGGCGGCCAGTTGGGCCCAGTCCTGCAACAGCGTCGGACTGATGACCGAACTGTGATTCTTGGCAGCGGCGTCGGCCCGCGCGATCGCACGTAGTCGATCCGCGGGGTCAGCGATATGCGTCTCCAGGCTGCAGAACATCCCCGACAACTGGTTGTGACCCGGGCGGTCGGACTTCTCGTGCACCGACACCGGCACCATTGCCACCAGCGACCGGGCGGGCAGTTCGGCGTGATCGCTCAAGAACCACCGCAGCACCGACGCGCACAACGCCATCACCACGTCGTTGACCGTCACCTCGAAACGGTCCTTGACCTTCTTGATGTCCTCGAGGTCCAGCTGCGCCAACGCGACGTTGCGGTCGGCGGTGACCGATGCGTTGAACCGCGTCGGCGGGCCCGCGAACGGCGCCGCCATGGTCAGGCCACCACGCGCGCGCCGCAGCGTCTTCGCGATCGTCGCAACGGTCGTCGGCAACACGGTGGCCAGCTGCCACGGACGAACGGCGAACCGCACCAGGCCGCCCGCCGCGATCTGCAGCGGGCCGGCGCTCCCAGCGCCCTCCACCGGTTCCGGCGGCGGCACGTCGGGTTCGGCGCTGCACAGCTGCGACAGCAGACTGGCGCCGGTCACCCCGTCCACCGCAGCATGATGCACCTTGGTCATCACCGCCAACACGCCGCCGGCGCACGGGTCGGTGTCGGCGACGCCATCGATCACCCACATCTCCCACAGCGGCCTGCTGCGATCCAGCGGCGCGGTCGCGAGGTGTCCGCAAACCTCGGCCAGTTCCCGTCGCCCTCCCGGCGACGGCAGCCCGATGCGCAGCAGATGACGATCGAGGTCGAACTCGTCGTCCTCGACCCACACCGGGTAGTCCAGATTGAGCTGGCTGTCGGCCAGCTTTGCCCGGAACTCAGGGATCGCCGCGATCCTTGTGGCCAGCTCGTCGCGAAGATGCTCAAACGTGTAGCCACCGGGCACCGTGGAGGTGTCCAGCTCGAGGATCGAGCACACATGCAGCGGCTGGGTGGGGCTTTCGATGTACAGGAAACTCGCGTCAAGGCCGCTGAGCCTTTCCATACGCCGATGCTAGGCGCATTGACCACGCGTCGAAACCAATTGTGCCCAACCGCAACGAGTTCCACGAATGGCATTCGTAGAACACATGTGCCCCTACTGTTGGGCCGCCGGTGTCATCACGCTGAACATCGCCCCCTGTGGGTCCATCAAGACCGCGGATCGTCCAACCGTTGGGATGTCGAACGGCTCGACGGCGACCTGCCCGCCCGCAGCGTTCGCCTGCGCCGCAGTGGCGTCGGTGTCCGGCACCGCGAAGTACACATGCCAATGGTTCGGCACCCCGGGCATCGGCGGTTCCATGCAGCCACCGACTTCCGTGTCCCCGACCTTGAGCAGGTGGTACGTCTGCCCCGGGCCCATCTCCATCGTCGCGGTGCCCAGGCCGAGTACGGCCTCATAGAACGCCAGCGCCGACTCGGGCTTTTCCGTGATCAATTCATTCCAGATCAGCGCCCCCGGTTCGTTGACCAGCGTCGCGCCGATGTGCTGATTGGCCTGCCACAGCCCGACCACCGCACCGGTCGGATCGGCAACGAACGCCATCGTGCCGGCATCGCCGACGGCCATCGGCGGCATGAACACCTGCCCGCCCGCGGGGCCGACCTTCTCGACCGTCGCAGCGATGTCGTCCACCGCGATGTACGTGTTCCACATCGGTGGCATGCCCTCCGGCGCCCCCGGGGCCATCGGCGCGATCGCCGCGACGGTTTCGCCGTTCAGCAGTGCCATGGAGTACGTGCCGCCCTGCGGCATCGGCTGGTCGTCGTAGCTCCAGCCCAACAGCGACGCGTAGAACTCCTTGCCCGCGTCCTGGTCGGTGGTCTGCAGGTCGACCCAGCTCGGTGTGCCCTGCTCGTATTCGGTCTTCTTTGGCATGACTGACCTTTCGTTAGTTGGCGGATGTTTGGACAACGGCCGGTTGCCGGCCGGTGAACGCGATGAGCCGATCGAGCACTGCGGCATCGGCCGCCGTCTCGACCGAGTCCGCGAACGCCGCGAATCCACGCGATTCAGGAGTGATGACCTTGCCCGCCAGTTGCAGCGCATAGTCGGCCACCGGCTCGGAGACCACAACATCTCGGCCGGTTGCGCTGGCGAAATCCCAAGCGTGAACCAAGAATTCGAGTGAAAGGATATTGACGGGCATGGCTGCGGGTACCTCTTGCGGACCCAGCTCGACCGTACCCTCCAGCCCCCGTCGACGCCAGGCCTCAAGTGCCGCTTGAGCCGCGTCCGCGACCTGAGTTTCCAGCGGCGTGTTCTGATCGCGCTTCGGCATCCGGGCGCCAGCGCAACCGCCGAGTGATGCTATTGAGCCCATAAGGTGGTCGGCCAGCTGCGCGACGGTGTACTCGGTGCACGCCGTCTGCTTGGTCAGATCATCGGAATCCATGTCACGCAGCACGCCCTGCAGCACCGCCAGTGTCGATTCGGCGCAGAGCAATTCGTCGATCGGATCGGGTGCCGCCGCCCATTCGTCGGGTCCCGCGTCGCCGTCCCGGCCCGCGGCCACCAGCCTGTCCATGAAGTGGTTCCACCCGACCGCGTGGTGCGCAGCCTGCTCGTCGGTCAGCCCGTCGTGCACCAGCCGCACCTCAGTACCGGCGTCGACCGGCGTCAGCGTGACCGTCACCGTCGACCCACCCGGTGCCGGGTCGCCGTCTTCCCAGCCCCATGAGTACGCCACTCGCTTGCCGGGCTCCACGTCGACGATGGTGCCCGCCGCGGTGTGCCCCGGCGTCACCGTCCACCGATAATCACCGCCCGGCCGTAACTCCACACGGGCGGCGACGGCCATCCATCGCCGAAGCCGTTCGGGCTGGGTGATGAGAGTGAACGTGGCCTCCGGGTCCAGCGGCACAACCACAGATTTCTCAAACGTCATGGCGGAGTCTCCTTTTAGGGTTGGTTGGCGTCGGCGACGAGGCGGTCGAGCTCGTCGCTCCAGAACGAATCGAACAGCGCGCGGAGCCGCAGCAGCCCGTGCTCGTCGAGCCGGTAGTACCTCTCCCGGCCCTGCTTGCGGGCGGTGACCAGACCGACCTCGGCGAGGACCCCCAGATGCTGCGATATCGCGGAGCGGGTGACCGAAAACTGCGATGCGAGTTGGGTGACGGTGAGCTCGCCCGCAGCCAGAAGCTGCAACAGCCGGCGTCGCGTCGGCTCCGCCGCGACCTCCAGCATGTCAGGCACACGTCAATACGTTAGCCGTCGCTAACGTATTGGTCAACGTCTGCACGCATCCACAGCGTCCCTTGAACGCACGTCAAGGAATATGTCGATCTGGTCGGTTCCGGATCACGGCGCCGGCATGATGTGTGTCGTGAACAGCGAAAATGGTCATCCGCAGATCGCAGGCGCGCATCACATGGGCTTGCAGCGGTGCTCGGTTTCGCGGGACCGGGCCCTTCTGATGGGCCGCAGACCGACGGCCGCCTGGAGTCAGCCGGCAGCTGGCCGCGAGTAGACCACCCGCGTGCGGAACGCGATGTCCTGCAACGATTGTCGCCGCCGATCGAACACGACCCACAGCAAGCCGATCGGGAACAGCACGCAACCGATCGCCCGTAACAATGCGATGAGTAGACGTACTCGCTGCGACCGCCGCCCGACGACCCGGAGGCCCATCGTCACCGCACCCGCGGTCGATCCCGAGACCGTCCAGCATCCCGTGAGGTACAGCACCGCCACGCCAAACGTGACGACCGTGGAGAACACCGCGTTCAGCGACGGCAGGCTGAAGGCCGCGGGCGAATACACAAGCCGCACCAAGATCAGGCCGCAGTACAGCGCGCTCATGATCAGCAGAACCACCACTAGATCGATGACGGCGGCCAGACCCCGCGTGATGATCCCGGCGACCCGCTCACCGTCGCGCGCCGACTCCGATTCGGTCACCGGTTATCCCGGTCACGCCCCAGCATGCGGTCTACTATTCCGGACACGACGTCGTCGGCGCGCTCGCTCTGCGTGCGAACGTCGGTCATCACCTCGGAGGTCATCGAATTCGTCGACTCGCGGATGATTGCGGGCAGGTCGACGCCCTCGATCACCTTGTCCGCCAAGGCGATCAGGTCGACCCGGTTGATCACCGCCTCGATTTCGAGATCGGCGGCCAGTGCGTCGATATCCACGCGATCGCGCATGAGCGCGTTCAGGTCGAGCTCGTCGAGAACCAGGTCCACCAGCTGGACCGCGGCCGTGACCACCAGCGCCTTGAACTGGTCGGCGCTCTCGGTCACCCACCGGTCGCCCCGCTCGGACAGGCTGGTGAGACCCCGGCGCATCAACGGCCCGAACACCGGCAGTTTCTCCGCGACCCGGTAGGCGGCCCCCGCGGTGTCCACCGCCATCGCCGCCGTACCCACGGCCGCCGCTACCACCGGGTTCTTCAGCAGGTCGACGTCGGTAGCCACCACCGAAGCGTAGTTCTCGCGTCTTGCGAATCTGACTTATTGACACATGCGGTAGTTACGGTGACGATTAGCTAGCAAATGCACCCGGCCGCCCCGGGGCGGCCCGGCTCGACACTCATCTAAGGGGCAAGCTCATGGCCGACGTGGACTATTGCGTGGTAGGTGCGGGCTTCGCTGGACTGACCGCCGCGCTGCGATTGAAGCAGGCAGGCCACTCGGTGGCGTTGCTCGAGGCCCGCGACCGCGTCGGCGGTCGCACCTTCACCGAGGTGCGCGACGACGGGTCGTGGATCGATCGCGGTGGCGCCTGGATCGGGCCGGGCCAAGACGCCATCTATGCACTGATGAACGAGTTCGGGGTGCCGAGCTACAAGCAGTACGTCGACGGCGACGCCATGATGTTCGTCGGCGGCAAGAAGTACCGCTACAAGGGCACGATTCCGTTGTCGATGAGCCCGTGGGCGGTGGCCAACATCGGCGCGGTCTTTCTCGAGCTGACTCAGATGTGCAAGGCGATTCCGGTGGATGCCCCGTGGGATGCGCCAAAGGCGCAGAAGTGGGATCAGCTCAGCTGGGCGGCCTGGCTTAACAAGCACACCCTGTCCAAACCCGCCCACGAGCTCCTCGAATCCTCGATCTCGGGGCTCTACACCTCGGCCGCCTCGGAGATCTCGCTGCTCTTCGTGCTCTACCAAATGGCGTCCTCCGGTGGGCCGAGTTTCGTGCTCGGTGTCAAGGACGCGGCCGAGGATGCCCGGCCGGTCGGCGGCATGGGCGCCATCCACCGGGCGGTCGCAGCCGAACTCGGCGACGCGATCCACCTGTCGCAGCCAGTCCGCAGCATCGCCCAGGACTTCGACGGTGTCACGGTCCGCTCCGACGACATGGTGGTGCGCGCACGCCGCGCCGTGGTCGCCGTGCCGATCGCCATCGCCAGCCAAATCATTTACGAGCCAATGCTTCCCGTTGACCGGTCGTTCCTGCACCAGCGGATGCCGCTCGGCGCGGTCTTCAAGATCGCCCTGGTCTACGACGAGCCGTTCTGGCGGGCCGACGGCCTGTCGGGCCAGTCCTTCGCGCCGGGGTCGCTGGCGAACCTCACCATCGATTCCTGCACGGACACAGCACGGCCCGGGGTCCTGACCGTCATCACGGAGGGGCCCGTCGCACGCCAGATGGGACAGCTCGATGAGGCTGAGCGCAAGAAGGCGGTACTCGCCGCCGTCGCCGAGAGATTCGGTGACAAGGCGCTCACACCGCTCGACTACCTCGAGCAGAACTGGGCCGTCGAGCGCTATTCCGGCGGCGGGATGATCAGCCACATCCCACCGGGCGTGCTCACCGAGTTCGGCCCGGCACTGCGCGAACCGTGCGGCCGCATCCACTGGGCCGGAACCGAGAGCTCGGCTGTCATGTACGGGTTCATCGACGGCGCCGTCCGCTCCGGCGAGCGAGCCGCAACCGAAGTGCTGGCACGCGAGAAGGCGGCGGTGTCCTGACTCGTTGCTGACTCAGTTCGATCGCGGTCGCCGCCACAGCCGCCAGCGCAGGCGTCGTCGACGGGGTTCAGCACCGGCTGCCGGCTGGATGCCGAGGCGGCATTGCACACCGAAGTGGTCGGAGGGAAAGACCCGCGGATGCGCGCTCGATATCGGTTCGGTCCCCAGCAGGTCAATGCTCTTGGCCGTCCATCCTGGACCCTTGAGCAGCACCCGATCGAATCGGACCTGCCTGTGCTTGTTCTTGCTGTCCAAGCGCATGAGGTTGATCGACGTATCTTCGGTGAAGCCGTCGTCGTGTGGTCGTAGCGCCGGCCAGAGGTCGCAATAGGGCGGACCGATCTGTTCGTTCTCCGCGTCGCGCATGTTGAAGTCACCGAGGACGACGGCGTTGTCGACTCCGCTCAGTGCCCGGAAGATCCTTCGCAGCTGCCGGGCGCGCAGTCCTGACGATGCCTTCCCGCTTTCGAGATGAACCGAGCAGATGACCACCGGGCTGCCGTTGATCGTGAATTCGGCCTCGAGGAATCCGCGTGCCAGGCGGGTCGGCAGCCGGGTGTACGTGGCACGGTTGATCGGGAACCGCGACAGCACCAGCATGCCGTAGTTGCCGAGATCGGCACTGGTGACCGCTGCGCGAAGGTAGTGTTCCCGTATCCACGGTTGGGCGAGGAAGACGTTCAGCGCCGTCGCGGTCACTTCCTGAAACACCATGATGTCCGGCATGTCTCGGGATAGCAGCTCCGCGATGGCGAGATAGCGATGGTCCGCGAAGTAGGGATCGAACCAGACGTTGAACGTCGCCAGGGTCAGCTCATCGCCGTCCACGGCACCGGCGGCGTCGATGTCCGTCCAGCGGTTGGTCGCCGCGTCGAACCTCCCGACGGGAACGCTGCGGTGACGGTGCCTCAAGCCCGCGCTCGGATCCCAATGTTTGCGAGAGGGTATGCGACGTCCATCGCGGCAAGTATGACCCACGAAGAGGGCTGCTGTTGGCGACTACGGCCTAATAGCGTTGGGTTGCAACGGCAACGCGCGCGTCGTCAGTGAGCTCAGTGTCACGATGCCGGCCTTCGCTCCGAGAATCTGCGCGTTGTCGTCCGTGCATTGACTCGACGTCTCGACCGTCTATCATCGCCGGGCCATGGCCGTTAGTTGGGAGGTGTGATGACCACTACCAATCAAGAACCGTCGACCAATCACGAAGCGTCGACGACTGCAGTGAAGCTGCCGCCCGGCCCACCCATCCCCCGGGCCATCCAAGGTGCGCTGGCCGTGGCCAACCGCAGGATCGCGCTCCAGATCGTGCGCCGTCGCTATGGGTCGGCCTTCTCGATTCATCTGCCCATCTTCGGGCGCATGGTCGTCATCAGCGATCCAGACGACATTCGTCAGCTGTTCAGGACCGGCCCCGATGCCGCAGACACGACCGACGCCAACCTCGGCCGCGTCATGGGACCGAACTCGTTGTTTGCGCTGACTGGCGACCGACATCGCGCACAACGCAAGCTGTTGACGCCACCGTTTCATGGTCGGCGATTGGCCGCGTTTGAGGCGATCGTCGAGCGGGAAGCGGTCAACGAGTTCGCGACGTGGCCGCACGATCGAACCTTCGCGACGATGCCCTCGATGATGCGCATCACGCTCAACGTCATTCTGCGGGCGGTGTTCGGGGCCGAGGGCCAGGAGTTGGAACGCCTGCGGGAGATGCTGCCGCCTGCGATCCAACTCGGCTCGCAGCTTGCCTTGATTCCAGTGCCGCAATGGGATTGGGGACGGTGGAGTCCGTGGGGCCGGTTCCACCGATATCGCCGAGACTACGACGCGATCGTCGACACGCTGATCGACAAGGCTCGCGCCGACCCCGATCTCGACTCCCGCGACGACGTGCTGTCGTTGCTGCTGCAGAGCCGCTACGAGGACGGTTCACCGATGACGCGCGCCGAGATCGCCGACGAGTTGCTCACCATGCTGGCGGCCGGTCACGAAACCACCGCCACCACCCTTGCCTGGGCCGTGGAGCGGCTGCAGAGACACCCCCGGCTGCTCGACCGCCTGAACGCCGACCTCGACAACGGATCCGACGAACTCCTGCACGCCACCATCCTCGAGATCCAGCGCACCCGCCCAGTCATCGACAACACGTTCCGGCAGGTCAAGGCGCCAACACTGCAGATCGGCCCGTGGACGTTCCCGCAGGGGCAGACGATCGTCGCCAGCATCGGGCTGCTGCACGCCGACGAAGCCGTCTTCCCCGACGCAGGCCGCTTCGATCCCGATCGCTTCATCTCCCGACCCCCCGACCCCGCGGAATGGATCCCGTACGGCGGCGGGGTCCGCCGCTGCATCGGCGCGGCTTTCGCGACCATGGAGATACGGGTCGTGCTACGAACTCTGCTGCGCGACTACGTCATCCGTTCCGTGAGCACCCGCGACGAGCGCTACCAGTCGCGCGGGGTGGCCATCGCACCCGCACGTGGGGCGCTGGTGCGCATCCACCCGAGGCGGGGATCGCCCGAGCTCACTGTGCGATGACCCGGCCCAGGTAGGGAGCCATGTTGGTGGTGCGGACGGGTGAGACCACCACGGCCGGATCGGTGGCCTCCAGCATCTGCCCGTTCCCCAGGAACAGTGCGACGCTTTGGCTGCCTTCGGGGCCATAGAACAGCAGGTCCCCAGGGAGGGCCTGGGACGGCAGCACCTTCGGCAATGCGGCGTACTGCTGGCCCGAGGAACGCGGCAGTTTGACCCCGACGCCTGCGAAGGCATACAGCGCCAGACCGGAAGCATCGAATCCGACGACGGTGGGAGCCGGGGCCACGCCGGCGATAGCGGGAGTCGGGGTCAAGGCACCCTGGGCGGGGGTCGGGGTCAAGCCGATTTGGGGAGATTGGGTCAAGCCACCGAAGGCGGGAGCCGGAGCCGAGCCGACGATGCTGATGTCAGCGCTCTCGGCGGCGGGTTTGGCGCCGAGAGTGGGGCCTGAGGCATTGCCGCCTCCATAGGTGTACGGCACGCCGCGCTGCGCGAGCGCACGCGCGATCACGTACTGGATGGTTTGTTGCCTGCTGGCCGGGCCGGTATATGGGTCAGCGGTCGCCAGACCGGGCGTCGCCATCAACAGGGCCACGCTGATCGCCAACGCGTAGATGCGTCTCATTCGAATTCCACCTCTCCGGCGTCAACGCGATGTCTTCACGTTTCGGCCGACATTCCATGACTCCCTGCTGGGACGTCCCGCCCGTGTGGCCAAAACCGCACCGCCCGTAGATTATCGGCAATTCTTGCCCCGGCTCCGCTACCAGGGCGTCACGGCGAATTCGTTATGCCTTTGTGCAGCAATTGATCCCCGGTAGATGCGTGCCCGATACCTTGCGAGGCAGCCATCGCGCCCGGCGTACCCACGTGGTCGGTGTCGATCTGATCGTCGGCGTCGCTATTGTTCATGGCGTGCTCGATCCCCTTTGGTCCGCCGCTACCCGGCATCCGTTCCTCGACGCGGTGCGCGACGGCACGATTGCGGACGCGGCCTTCGATCGATGGCTGGCGCAGGACGCCCTGTTCGTCGCGGACTTGCTTGCCTTCCAGGCTCGGCTACTGGGACGCGCGCCGCGGCAGGCTCAGGCCGCGCTCGCAGACGGATGCGTCGCGCTCGTTGCCGAGCTGGACTGGTTCGAGGTGATGGCCGCGCGACGAGGGATCGACCTGGGACCGACTGCGCTACCGGCGACGCTCGCCTACCGCGCACTGCTCCTGCGGCTCGATGCCGCGCCGTACACCGCCGCGGTGACGGCGCTCTGGGTCCTGGAACGGGTGTACCTGCTCGGGTGGGCCTCCGCCGCGTCGAGCACGTCCCCGTTCGGGGAGTTCGTCGAGCACTGGACTGCCCCGGGCTTCGCGGGCTACGTCGACGCGCTCGGCGAGCTGGCCACCCTCGACGGGCAGGACGACCTGGTGGCTGACGTGCTGACGCACGAGGTGGCGTTCTGGGACATGGCACTGGCATGACTCTGTCGACTCGGTTGTGGGCCGACAACGGCGACCTGGCGGCGGAAACGCTCGCCCATCCCTTCCTGCGTGGCCTCGGAGACGGCTCGTTGCCCCGTGGGATCTTCGCGGGCTACGTCGCGCAGGACGCCTTCTTCCTCGAATCCTTCGCCCGCGCATACGCACTGGCCCTTGCTCGCAGCTCCGACACACCCACGCTGCTCGCGTTGGCCGATCTGCTCGCCGGGGTTCGCGAGGAGCTCGGGTTGCACACCTCATACGCCGCCCGCTGGGGTATCGACATGGCAGGCGTCGAGCCATCATCGGCGACCCTGGCCTATACCGACTTCCTGCTCGCGACCGCAGCCACCGGCACGTTGGGCATGGTGTTCGCCGCGATGACTCCCTGCATGCGGCTCTACGCCTGGCTCGGCGCGTCGCTGGACGCCGATGCGGCGGGACCGTACGCGGAGTGGGTTCGGACCTACTCCGACCCGGGCTTCGAGGCATTGGCCTGCCGGCTGGAACGACTGCTCGACGAACAGGCCGACGACGGGGCCGCGGTGGCCGCGATCTACCGGCGGGCGATGCGCCTGGAGCTGGCCTTCTTCGCGGCAGCCTTTCACCGCTCGGCCTGAGCGCCGCCCGTCACGGTGCCGTCGACCGGAGCCGCAGGATCCGGCTGATCAACACCTTCACCGTGTCGAGGTCGGTCGCCCGATCGGCATCGGATTCGGGGTAGCCGCGGCCATAGCGGCCATCGGTCAGGATCACCATCCAACGCGCCACCGTCATCGGCGCGAGTTGGGGATCGATGATCCCTTGCGCGGCTGCGGACTCGATCAGATCGGCGATCCCCTGGGCCAACCGGCGATCGTTCTCGGCGAGGACCTGCGCGAACTGCTCGTCATGATGAGCCTGCGCCAGCACCTCGACCATCAGCCCGGCGATCTCCGGGTCAGCGGACTCCGCGGCGATCTTGTCGACGACACCCATCAGCGCCACCCAGGGAATCGGGGTGGGCGCGGGCCGCGGTCGGTGCGTCCTCCCATTCGGTGCGATCCAGCTCGAAGATGCCGTGAATGATGGCCCGCTTGCTGGGAAAGTAGTGGAACAGATTTCCCGGGCTCATCCCCACCGCCGCGCAGATCTGCGCGGTGCTCGTCTTGTCGAAGCCATGGGTTGCGAGGAGGCCGACGGCGGCGCCTGACCGCGTCGTCGGTGAGCAGCCGGATCAGCGGCTCGGTGTCACCGCTGAGGGCCGCGGCGAGGACTTCCTCGACGATCTTCCCCGCGGCGACCGCATCGACCTCGGTACGGGGCCGGCCGCTGGTGACGTGGTGCTTGGCACGCCGGTAGATGTCCGCGGGGCCCTTTCACCCGCCCCGTGATCGGCCGGCTCGACACCTTCGGGCTAGCGTCGCGAGTCGGCAAACGCATTCCTCACCACGACCAACGTGCGCGTGGGCCGAAAAAATGGCCCGCCGGATTTCCGCCCTCTACGCACGTTCGGTGGGCCGAGATCGGCTGCGGCACCGAACAACCCGTGGCCGACCTGGGCGCTGCGCCTAGCTGGCAGCT
>NZ_JAVRPS010000165.1:0-16650 GCF_032162105.1 Mycobacterium sp.
CAATCACCGGAGGCCTCCTGATCTGCAAATGTGGCTCTGCCAACGTGAGTGTTCACCCACGCTGACAACCCACGAATCGTTTTGCAGCCCGAGGCCTTCGGCCTCAGCTAGCCCCTATACCGTCTACCGACAACTCACACCCATCGCCGATTTGAGAGGGTGGCACATCGCAAGGGAAACCTGATTCAGAGATTCGTGGCGACGCCACGACTAGACCGGACCATCGCAACTGTTCGACACGCCTTAGGCTGCCGGAATGCTTCCGGCGGCGAGTAACAACGGGGTCGTTCTCATCACAGGCGCCTCGTCGGGCATCGGCGAGGAGTTCGCCCGGGAGTTCGCCCGCCGGGGTCGTCACGTCGTGCTGGTGGCGCGCCGGGCCGACAAGTTGCAGGCGCTCGCCGAATCGCTGGGTGCGGCGGCCGACGTGCTGGCCGCCGACCTGTCCAAGCCCGACGAGCGCGCCGCACTGCCCGACCGGGTGGCCGGCCTCGGCCTGGTCGTGGACATCCTGGTGAACAACGCTGGCCTCAGCACCGTCGGCCCGGTCGCGGCATCGGATCCCGCCGCCGAACTCAACCTCATCGAGGTCGACGTCGCCGCCGTGGCCGACCTGTGCAGTCGGTTCGTGCCTGGCATGGTGACACGCGGACGTGGCGCGGTGCTCAACGTCGCGTCGGTCGGCGGCTTTGGCCCCCTGCCGGGGCAGGCCGCGTACGGCGCGGCCAAGGCGTTCGTGCTCTCCTACACCCAGGCGCTCGGCGCGGAGCTGCGCGGCACCGGCGTGACCGCAGCGACCGTGTGCCCGGGACCTGTCAAAACCGAGTTCGGCGAGAAGGCCGGCTTTTCCGACGCGGACGCCGAGGCCGCGCTACCCAAGGTCATGTGGGTCGACGCCGACGTCGTCGCCAAGACCGCCGTGGACGGACTGGCCTCCGGCAAGTCGGTGATCGTGCCAGGTGTGTTCAACAGGATCGGCGCATCCGCATATCAGCACCTGCCCCGCCGGCTGCTGCTACCGATCCTGGTCCGCAACCACCCAGGCCTGAAGAAGCGTTAGCGTCCGACGAAGTCGATGCTTGCTCAACGACTTGGTGAAAGTCATTCTCCACCGTCCTGTTTCAGAGGCTCGGACCCAAGGGCGATGTTCCGGATGGCGCGGCGAAGCCAGCGGCTGTCGCCTTGGTGCGGTACCGCTCCATCAGGTCTCCATAGGCGGCATCGTCGCCGTGCGCCCGCGCCACCAGCGCCCGGAGACGCACCAGCGCGATTTCATGCGGCACGAAAACGGGTTCAGTGGCTGCCGCCGCCAGCCGGTCGATCGCGGCCTGCGCTGTCTCACGGTCATCGTCGGTCCCGCGGTGTAGCAGCGATTCCACCAGCACGGTGGTGGACAACCCGCGCCAGATGAACGCACCAGTGTCGAACTCGTAGTCGACTAGCGTGCTCGCCGCCTCGATGGCGCCGTCGAGATCGCCGCTGCAAGCTCTCTCCTCGATGAGTACAGGGTCGGCGATCGGCAGCACGAGCGTCATGAACTGCCCATTCGCGGCGTCTTCACGGACCAGGGCGAGCAGCGCGAGGCCCTCCTTGCGGTCGGGACCGGCGTTGCGGACCAGGGCCATGCCTCGACAGACCCGCGCCACCCCGAGGGCGAAATCATCGCCGCATTGCTCCGCGATGGCGAGCGCGTCGGCGGTATCCCGCAACGCGGTCGCATCGGCTGGCAGCGCCCCTATTGGAATGGGGAACGTGTACTTGTACATGAGCACCACCACGTGGGACGTCGGATCGACCGGAGCGGCCGTCGCGATCGCCATGTCGAGGTCGTCTCGCCACCCGCCAAGTCCCAGACACAGTCTGGCCATGCCACGCATGGTCAACGCAAATGCCAGCGGTGAGCCGATGAGCAGGTCACCCTTGGTGGGGTCGCCGTCGGCCAGGTCGATGATGCGTTGGCTCAGGCGCAGACTCTCGGTCATTTCACCAGCCCACGCCTTCGCGAAGGACGCCGAGAACAGCAGTGCGACCGTGAGCTTCTGATCGCCAATCGACTCGACCAATTCAGTGAGCTCCGAGGCCAGGCGCGACGCCTCGCGGTGATCGTTGAACATCGTCAGCGCCGCCACCGTCCCGGCCATGCCAACAGCGAGCGACACCTTGTCGTCGGCCACTGCACACAGCTCCCGGAACTCGTCGAAGCCGGTGTCGACGAGGCCGCTGGCGGCTCGCCACGTGGTGCCGCACAGGAGACTTCGCGGCGCAATCTGCATCGTTGTCCGATTCGGGTCGTCGGCGGGCAGCCGGTCGGCGACCTGACGAGCGCGCTGCCAGCTCATCCGGGCCGCAGCGAGGTCGCGGTTGGTCGACCACGTTCCGGCGCGCATGTGCCACCCGAACGCTGACTGAAGATCGCCGGCAGCTTCCAGATGTTCGGCGATGAGGGCGGCGTTGTCGTCGGCCGAGCCCGGATCACCCCGCTCGATCTCGGCGGCCAGCCGCCGATGCAGCTCAGCGCGGCCCGCCTTGAGTTGCGACTCGTATGCCACGGTTTGGATCAGCGGGTGCCGGAATGCGTACTCGGCGCGCGGGGTGAACATCACCTGATCGACGAGCTCGGCGTCGAGCAACTCGGTGATGGCGGCCTCGGGCGCGGCGTCGCCCATCACGACGGTCAGCAGGTCGGGCCGAAACCGCAAGCCGATGACAGCGGCGGAATACAGGGCGTGTTTGGCGGCGGCGCTAAGGCGGTCGGTGCGGGCGGCGATGGTGGCCTGCAAGCTGCCCGGCACCGAGACATCGGCGTCGTCATGGCAGACGTAACTACCGCGATCACCAACGAGCACGCCACGGTCGGCCAGATCGCGCACCATCGCCTCGGCGAAGAACGGATTCCCGGCAGCCCGTTTGGCGATCTTTGCGGCCACCGCGGTCACCGACGGGTGCGGACCCAACAGTTCGGCGGTCAACGCCGCGGTCTGCCCAACATTCAGCGGGGCCAGTGCGATCGTGTGAGCACCAGGCGTCCGCGACAGCGCACCCCGGTATTCGGGCCGGTAGGTGATCAGCGCCAACGCTGCCCGCTGGGGAACGACGGTGAGAAACTCGGCCAGCATGGATTCGCTGACCTCGTCGATCCAGTGCGCGTCCTCGATCACATACACCGCCGGTGTGGTCCGCGCCAGGGCTGCGGAGTTCACCAATGCGGTCACTCTGCGCCGACGCGCATCGGGGGAGATGGTCGGCGGGTCGACGTCGGGATCACGGATACCGAGCAGGTCATCCAGCAGGAGCATGTCGTCGGGATCGGCGTGCGGGATGCGGGCCCGTACCCGCGCCCGGGCCGCAGGCGATTCGAGTTCGCTGACTCCAAATGTGGTGCGTAACAGGCGGGCCGCCACGTGGAACGGCACGTCGCGGGTATGTGATTCGCAGAAGGTCGAGAACACCTCGACACCGCGGTCGGCCGCCAGCTTCGAGAGCTCGCCGACGATGCGGCTCTTACCGATGCCGGGCGGCCCGACCACCCCGGCCACACATCCGGCACCGCTGATCGACTGGTCCAGGATCCCGGCAACGGTGTTCATCTGCCAGGCCCGTCCCACAAGGGTCGGCTCCCGCCGACTGTTCTGCGAGCGCTCGGCCGCCACCGCCAGCAGTCGCCGAGCGGGCACCGGGTCATTGGCGCCCTTGATGCGCACCAACTCGGGCTCGCCAAGCACCGTGGAGTGCTCGACGAGCCGAGCGGTGGACTCACTGAGCATCACCCCACCCGGCGGCGCGACCGCCTCCATCCGCTGCGCCATCCCCACCTGTTCGCCGATTGCCGTGTAACCCATTGGGCCAGAGCCGATCTCACCAGCAATCACCTGGCCGGAGTTGAGACCTACCCGCAGACGCAGCATAATGCCGTCGCGGCTCTCGACCTCGTCCGCCAGGCGTGTTGCCTCGACGTGGACGTCCAACGCCGCCAGACAGGCGCGCAGCGCGTGATCCTCGAGAGCGGCAGGCGCGCCGAACAGCGCCATGACGCCGTCGCCGGTGAACTTGTCGACCGTGCCGCCGTAGCGGCGCACCACGGTCGTGCAGCATTGCAACACCTCGGTCATGATCTCGCGCAACCGCTCGGCGCCAAGCGCCGACGCGATCTCCATGGAACGCACCACGTCGGCGAACAGCACGGTCACTTGCTTGTACTCGGCCTGCTCGGATGAGGCGGCGACCGCCGCTCCGCAACCGTCGCAGAACCGGGCGCCCTCCCGCAGGGCCAGACCACACGCGGTACACAACCCCGCTGCCCCCATCCGATCCTCCGCCACTGATCCGTTGCACCGGATAACCCGACTCGCCAACGATAGGGCCTTGCGACCTGCCGGTCGTGCAAGTTGCCTTACGAAGCTAGGCCGGCCTCAGCCCGGCATCGGGTCAGGCGCTGCCCACGAAATCGAGAATGCGGCCGGCGACGGCCTCGGGCTGCTCGAGCTGAATGAAGTGCCCGGCACGTTCGATCACCGCGACTTCGCTTCCGTCGGGCAGTACCGCGGGCACGCGGTCGGCGAGCTTGACGGTCATGCACCCGTCGTCAGCGCCGTGCAGATAGAGCGTGGGTTGCACGACTTCGCCATTGGTCCAACGGCGTTGGAAGTCTGCGTACCGTTCGGGGGGCTTGGCGACCGATAACGCCGCGCGGTAGTACCCGATCGCCGCCTTCCAGTTGGCGGGCGACTCGATGGCCGCGTGAACGTGACGCAGGTCCTCCTCGGCTTGGTAGCCGGGCGACCACCGACGCCACAGCAGCGGGAGTATCCAGGACGTGGATCGTTCTGGCAGCCAGGGCAATTGGAAGTATGTGATGTACCAGCTGCGGATCAGCTGGGCAGGCATCACTACGGCCAGCGAGCGGCTGATGCCCACGCCGCGTCTCGGCAGAAACGCGGGCACCGGCGGCAATGCCATGACAACCGTGCTGGAGAACGGGCTGTCTGGCAAGGCAGCGATGCCCGCAGCAGCCGCACCGCCCCAGTCGTGCCCGATGAGGACGTCGCGGCCCGTCGGGCCCGCCGCGTCGAGCACGCGCAGCGCATCGTCCATCAATGCGCCGACGTGATAGCTGCCGTCCGACGAGACCGACGAAGGGGCGTACCCGCGCATGAACGGCGCAACCACTCGCCAGCCCGCGTCGGCCAGCACGGGGGCGACCTTGCGCCAGCCGTGCGCGCTGTCGGGAAACCCGTGCAGGCACAACGCGATCGGCCCGTCCGCCGGCCCCCACGTCAGCGCCCGCAGCGTCACGTCGGAAGTGGTGACGTCGAGCCAGCGAGGTTCGGTCACCACCGCCCGCCTACACCGGCTGGAACTCGGAGATCAGCCACTTGTCGCCGTGCTTGTCCAGCGTCACCCGTACGCTGGACGCGGTGTCGGTTGGCGCGTCGGCACCCACCACCACGGTCTGGTTGACGAACACCAGCACCACCGCATGATTCGGTTCCGCCGAGACCGACGCCGCGGCGGGCACCGTCGCGACCGCGGAGATCTGCTTCTGTTCGGCGCCGGGGATCACCACGTCGTTGATGAGCGACGTGTAGGACTGCTGGAAGTCGCCGGTGAGCAGGTTGCGGGCGTCGTTCAACTGCGTCTTGACCTTGTCGGGCTGGTAGGACAGCAGGGCGATGGTGCTGTCCTTGGCGGCCTGCATGGACTCGACGCGGGCGACGTCGGAGTCGCGCACCGAGTTGTCCACGTACTTCAGGAAACCCGCGGTCAGCGCCAGCACCAGCGCGAGCCCGGGAAGTATCCCGTACGCCAGCACCCGGCTCCAGTCGATGCCGCGGCGGGCCGCAGGCGCCGGAGTCTCCGACGTGTCGGCGTCGACGGGATCCTCGGCGGCCTCGATGTCTTCGGCGTCCTCGACGTCTTCGACGGCGTCTTCGATCTCGGGCTTCTCGGCGGCCGTCTCGTCGGCCTTGCTCTCGTCGACCATGGTCGTCTTCTCTTCGTCTGTCACGGCACGAACTCCACGTTGGAAACCTTGGTGTCTTCGCCGACCTTCTGCACCAGGATGCGCATCCGCCAGGCGCGCGGTTGCTGGTTGGGCTGGCCCTCGACGGTGGTGTTGACCGCCACCGCGACGAGCACCTGCGCCTCGTTCTCCGACTCGGACTCCAGGCCGGCCTCGGTCACGCTGCCCACCGACTTCGACTTCACCTGCTTGACCACGTCGGTGAACGGCTGGGCGCGCTGCTGGAAGTCGTCGTAGAACGTCCCGGTCGCCGAGTCGAGGATGCGCTTGACGTCCTCGTCCACGTGTTGGTAGTCGATCGTCGTCAGGTTCAGCGCACCCTGACGGCCGACCTGAAGGAAGACCTTGCGCTGCGCGTCGAGCTGGTGCGACTGGTACGCGCGGAAGCCCAGCCAGCCCACCAGCCCGCCGAGGGCCAGCACCACGACCAGGCCGACGATGCTGGCCAGCCGGACGTGCGAAATCCGGGGTGTGGCGTCGTCGGGCTCGAGGTCGGGCTCCGGGTCGTCCTCGGCCTCGGCCTCGTCGAGGAACTCGGCTCCGGACTCCTCCTCCGCGTCGACGCTGTCGGTTGCCGGTTCAGCCGGCTCGGTTGCAGGCTTGCTCAGCTCCCCGGAGGGGGCAGCAGCATCGTCTGCCATGTTTGCTCCTCTGTGGCATTACGGGCCAGATTCGACTGTGTGTACACGCGGCCGTCCGGTCCAACGTACGTGCCGGTTGCAGGATCGTATTCGGCGGCTGCGATTGGCGGCGGCGGTGCTGCCGGGGGCGGCGGGAATTGCGCAGGTGGTGACCCCGGCGGCAACTGCGGGATGTCCTGTCCCGACAGCGTGGCGTTCGGGTCGCCCTTCCAGTTGTAGCCGTCGTTGAGCGGCACGTAGGTCTCGTTGCTCTCACACATCTGCCAGGTCGGGGCACGTTTGCCCGGAACCGTCACGCAGGGCAGATTGCGCGCACCGCGCACGTTGAACGGCGCATCCTGAGGGACGCGGCAGTAGACATCGCCGGGCGGGCGGTCGGGGTAGTCCTCGAAGGTGGGCACCCGCTGCTGCTGGGCGGGAAGGAAGCCGGTGGTGCACGGCGGCGGCAACTGCTGCGGCGGGAGAGGTATCGGCGCCGGCAGCAAGGGGATCATCAGGTTCAGGTTGAAGACCAAGGCATCGCCTTCGTAGTCCTGTTTGGTGTTCCGCTTGTGCACGCCGACGGCCTGCGTTACGGCGGTGCCCTGCGGCAACAGCACCAGCAGCTGCTCGAGACTCGGCTGGTAGGTGACGGCCACCTCGCCGATGCTGGCCAGATTGGCCAGCACGATCGGCAGCGTTGGCCGCACCCGATCGAACAGGGCACGCACCTCATCGGCGGCTCCAGGGCCCTTCTGCAGGATGCCGGCGACGGCTGGGTCCTGGCTTCGTAGCTGGCCGGTGATGCTGGCCAGGTTCGCCGCCCACGCCTTGATCGAGCCTGCGGTGTCGGTCTGGCTGTCCAGCACGGGTTTGGACTGGTCGATCAGGGTGGTCAGCGGGTCAAGGTTCTGGCGAGCGTCGATGGCCAGCGCGGTGCTGCCGTTGACCAGCCGGCGAAGCTCCGGCCCGAGCCCGCCGACCGCGACGTAGGCCTCGTCGATGACCGTCTTCAGGTTCTCACGCGGGATCGCCTCGAGACCGCGCGTCGTGGCGTCCAAGGCCGCGTTGATATCCGTCGGAACGGTGGTGCGGTCCCGAGGGATGACATCGCCGTCCCTCAACTCCGGCCCTTGCCCACTGCGGGGCACCAGCATGACGTACTGCTCGCCGACGGAGGACTGGCTGTGCACTTCGGCTTCGACGTCGGCGGGAATCTTGACGTCCGAGTTCAGCGACAGCACCGCGGCCACACCGGTGCCCGACAGCTCAACGCTATCGACCAGGCCGACCTGCGCGCCGCGGTAAGTGACGTTGCCGCGTGGGTACAGGCCACCGGTTTCGGGCAGCTCCACCGTGACGCGATACTCCCCGATTCCCACCATCTCCGGCACCCGCATGTACCCGAACAACATGACTGCGAGCGCCGCGGTCGCCACGATGGCGAAGATCGCGATCTGAATCCGGATCCGTCTCGTCAAAATCATGTCAGGGCCCCTGATCCCAGTGGTACGGAGCGATCAACGGGTTGCCGGCGCCGTTCGGCGGGGCGCTCCCCGTGCACGGACTGGGGAATTGGCCTATGGTGCGGCCCCATTGAATCTCCAGCCAGGTCAGATCGCACTCCCACCGCGATCCGGTGAAGAATCCGGAGTCGATCCGGCTCAACGTCAGATCGAGGATCAACGTCAGGTTGGCGTAGTCGCCACGCATCCAGTTGGTCAGTGTCTCCTTGGGGAACGGGAACGTGGGCAGGAAGCTCAGCGCGCGGGTCAGCGCCGGGCCCGCGTCGGCCAGTGATTGCACCACGGGCCCAAGGTCTTTGAGCTCTTGGACGAGTGCTTCCTTGGTCTGGTTCACCGAATCGGCTGCCAGCGCGCTGAACTTGCCGAGCTGCGCCAAAGCGTCGGAGAGGTTGTTGCGCTGGTCCTTCAACACGGCCAGGGCATCGGGGATGGTTCGTAATGCCTTGTCCACTACGGGTTTCTGCTCGGCGATCTGACCGAACAGGTTGTTCAGGCTTTCCGACGCGGCGATGATGTCGCCCTTTTGGTCGTCGAGGTAGCCGATTGCCTTGTCGAGTTGCTCGATCAGGCTGCGCAAGTCGTTCTCACGGCCGGCAAAGGCGGTGCTCAGCGCCTCGGTGATGTCTTGAATGTTGCCGATGCCACCGCCGTTGAGCACCACCGCAATCGCGGCCAACGCCTGCTCGGTGGTCGGATATGCCCCCGCCGAGGTCAGCGGAATCACCGAACCTTCACTCAACTTGCCTTCGGGTGCAACGTCGACCGGTGGCCTCAGCTCGATGTGTTGTGACCCAAGCAAACTGGTCTGTCCGACCTTGGCCGTCGCATTGGCCGGCAACTCCACGTCGCGGTTGAGTGTCATCGTCACCAGCGCATGCCAGCCCTGACGCTCGATCTTGCTCACCGTGCCGACATTCACATCGCCGACCCGCACGCGGGAATTCTGTTCGACGTTGTCGACGTCGGGCATCTGCGCCTGAATGGTGAACGAGCCGGGGCCCACACCCTGCACCCCGGGCAGTGGAACCGAGTTCAGCCCTTGCCAGCCGCACCCGGACACCGCGAGACCGAGCGCCAGCATTCCCGCCGCGCCACGTTTCCACCTGGCCCGCATCATGGTCCGACTCCCGGCGGCACCATTATCCCGGGCAGGCCGTCTGCCGGATTGGTGGTCATCGCCTCTGCAGGCAGCAGCGGCGTGTCGGCCGGCACCGGTGGCGGCGCGGGCGTGCCGTCCGGTAGCGGCGGGGTCTGCGGCGCAACCGGCTGCGGCGGAATGTAATCCGGCCGCATCCAGTCCTCGCTGTAGGTGAGCTCATTCGGCCGCGTCGTGGCACCGACGAAGACGTTCTGCGCGAGGGGCAGGAAGTTGTATTGGCGATTCTTCATGACCGGCGCCAGGTATTGCACGCACAGCTTCGCCGACTCCTCGGCTCCCATCCGTGACGCCGCCTGAATTGCGCCGCACATAAAGGAAATCGGATTGGCGAAGTTGTTGAGCATCGGCACGCTGCTCACCGCGCCCTGGGCGGGTTGCCAGATGTTCACATAGTTCTGCAACGTGTTGGGCGCCACGTGCAGGAACTGCTTGACATCGCCGAGGCTGTCGTTCAATGCCTGGGTCACCCCTGCCAACTTGTCCGACGTGGTGCCCAGCGCTTCGCGGTTCTCGGCCACGAACCTCTGGACCTCACCGACAACGTTGTTGAGATCGCTGACCGCGTGGGCCACTTCGTCGGGATCGTCGGCGAGCAGCCCGGTCACCGACGCCAGGTTCTGGTTGAGCTGGCGCATCAAGTCGGTGCTGTCCTGCAGCGCCGACACCAGAATCGCCAGATTCTTGATGGTCGAGAAGATGTCGGTGCTGTGATCGCCGAGAGCCGAAAACGCCTGCGACAACTTGATGACGGTATCGCGGATATTGGCGCCCTCGCCGCGCAGGTTGTCGGCGGTGGTGTTGATGACCGAGCCCAGCGGGCTCACCCCTCCGGGCTCGGTCGGCTGCAACGTGTCGGCAAGCTTCTCCAGCTGCTGGCGGACCTCGTCCCACTCGACCGGCACCGCGGTTCGTTCGCGCGGGATGACCGCGTCGTCCTTCATCACTGGCCCAGTGGTGTAGACGGGGGTGAGCTGAAGGGCGCGTGCGGTCACCAGCGTCGGAGACAGGATCGCGGCCTTCGCGTCGGCCGGTACGTCGTACTTGTCGTCGTACCAGAACGAGATCTTCACCCGCTCGGGCTGTGGTTCGATCGACGTGATCCTACCGACCGGCACACCGAGGATGCGGACGTCGTCGCCGACATAGATACCGTTGCTGTTCTCAAAGTAGGCAACGACATTCGTGCGGCTGATCGATTCCGTGGTGCGAAGCAACACGACCACCCCCGCCACCAACAGAAGTGCCAGCGCGGCGGCTACCCACGTTCTCGCGTTGCGGATCATTGCCCGCCCTCCACTGGCCCGAGGGGCGGCGCCTCACCCGGTGCCGGCACGAAAACGGGATTCGGCGTCGGCGACGGTGTGGACTCCAGCCCGGGTGGAGGCAGGGCCGGAGGTCCGGGCGGCGGACCACCGGGCGGGGGCGCTGGCAGCGGCTCGCGGTAGGGGTAGCAGCCAGTAGGGCCGGGTAACGGCAGGCCGGGCGGTCCGCATCCCTGATCGCCCGGGTTGCCGGTGATGGCGTCGGGAATGTTCAGATTCGGTTCGCCGCCCTGCCCCGTCCTGGGATAGGGCACCGGCAATGCCGGTGTCCCCGGCTGGCCGATCTGTGGGTCGCTACGTTCCGAAGGCAGCAGTACGTTGGGATCCAGACCGAGGTCGGAGAACGCTGCGTCGATGAACGGCTGCAAGAACTGTCCCGGCAGCAGATTCGCGACATAGGTCTTGAAGAAGGGCCCGGATGCGACCGATTCGCCGAGCGACATCGAGTATTGGGTGAGCAGTTTGAGCGACTTCTGCAGGCGTTCCTTGCGGTTGTCGAGGATCGTCAGTACACCGTTGAGCTTGTCGAGTGCGGGTTTCATCGTCGCGCGGTTCTCGCCGATGAAGCCTTGCAACTGCTGACTGAGCGCCGAGATGTTGCCGGAGATCTGATCCAGTGCGGCGCTTTGACTTTCCAGTTCCATCAGCAACGCGTTGGTGTTGGAGACGAGGCCGACGATCTGATTGCTGCGCTCGGCGAGAACCGCAGTCGTCTTGTTGGCGTTGGTCAGCAGACCGCGCAGCTGCGTGTCGCGCTCATTGAGCGTGTCTGAGAACCGGGCCACTCCTTCGACCGCGATCCGTAGCTCCGGCGGGGTGTCGGAGAACGTCTCCGACAACACCCTCAAGGAGTCCGACAGTTGATTGGTGTTCAGACCGCTGATCGTGGTCGCCAGCTCGCCAAGCGCATCCGGCAGCTGATACGGCGACGTGGTGCGATCCAATGGGATCGTGCCTTCCTGTTGGCCGTCGCCACGGGAATAGACCTCCAGGATCTTGGTACCCAACAAACCCTTTGTCTTGATGGCCGCCTCGGTGCGATCCCCCAGCCGGATGTTCTTCTTGACGGTGAACTTGACCAGCACCCGCGGACCGTCCAGCTCGATCGACGTCACCTTGCCCACCTGGAAGCCCGAAACCTGTACGCCCGCATCACCCGTGATACCGCCTGCCTCGGCGAAGTAGGCCGAGTACTCCTTGCCCTGGTTGAGCAAGGGCAGCTTGTCGTACTGCAGTGCCCCCACCACGATGCCGACGGTGACCGCCAGCCCGATGGCGCCGATGATGAAGTGATTGCGTTCGCTGAAGGGCTTCACCTTGGCGCACACCTCCCAGTGCTCTGGCCCGCGACCTTGACGTACACCGGCTGGCCTCCCTTTCCATTCAGCTTGAGCACGATGTCGCACAAGTAGAAGGAAAAGAAGTCGCCGTAAATGCCTTGGCGCGCAAGCGCTTGATACGCATCCGGCAACGTGTTGAGCAGGTTGTCGAAGTAATCGTGATCGGCCACCACGATGCCGGCGGCCCGGTCGGTTTCGGTGATCGTCTTCGCAAACGGAGGACGGGCCTGCGCGAGTAGGTCGGTGATGCTTCCGGCGGCGGCGTTGGTGTACCCCAGGCCGTTACTGATGTCTTCCTTGCGGGACTCGAGTCCCTTCACCAGTTCGGCGAGCGCGTCGACAGCCTTTGCGAATTGGTCGTTTTGGTCGCCCAGCGATCCCAGCACAACGTTGAGGTTGACGATGACCTGCCCGATCAGCTGATCCCGGTCGGCCAGTGTATTCGTCAGCGCCGCGGTCTGAGCAAGGAACGAGTTGATGGTCCCGCCCTTGCCTTCCAAGGCGGCGATCAACTGACCGGACAACGCATTTACCTGATCGGGATCGAGCGCCCGAAACAGCGGCCGGAAGCCGCCGATCAAGGCATCCAAGTCCAGCGCCGGCGACGTGCGGGCCATCGGGATCGTGTCACCCGCATGAAGCGCCTTGGTGCCGCCCGTACCCTCTTCCAGCGCCAGATACCGGCCGCCGATCAAGTCGTCGTAGCGGATGACGGCTCGGCTGCCCTCCGTCAGCACCACCGAATCGTCGGCGGTGAATTGAACCGCCGCCGTGGTGTCGGCCTGAATCTCAACCTTCTTCACCTGGCCAACCTCGACGCCCGCGATGCGGACGAAGTCGCCGTTCTCCAACCCGGTCACGTTGACGAATTCGGCGTTGTAGCTCCTGGCTTTCTCGCCGAATCGCAGCTGTCCGAAAACCGCGTAGAGCCCGAACACGCCCAGCAGGCAAACAGCCAGAAAGACGGCGAGGCGCAACCCGACGCCTACCAGGCTTTCTCTCATGACTGGTTACCTTTCGTTGCTGTCGGTCTGCGGGGTCATGGTGACGGGACCACCGCCGGCGGAAGAGGAATCGGCGGCAGGGGCGTCGGCTGCATCTGCGCGGGCGCCGGGACCACGAACGGCTCCGTGCCCGGTGTCCGACCTGGGTCCCGTGGCGCCATCGGAGGAGGCGCCGGTGGCAGGCCCGGCCACAAGGGCGTGCCATCCGGCGCGTAGAGGTCCGCTCCATACGCAGGGGCGCCTGGATACGGAATCGGTCCCGGCGCAGGCCCGCCGAACAGGTTGCGAATGCTCGGCGGCTCGGGCACCCCACGGGTGACGGGTAGGTAGTTGGCCCAGGCCGGGAAGCCGATGCCCGGGTTCGGGCGCCAATCCACGCCGGTGCCGAATCCGGTGTTGGTGACGAGATTGCGCACCGGCCAGTTCTGCGCGACATCTGGCAGCGAGCCGCAGCTTGGTTTGCCGCCCGGTCCGCCCTTGGCGCCGATGACCGGCAAGTTGGCCGGATAGTGGTACGGGTCGTCCCCAAGTGCAAGGGAGGTGTCGAGCACGAGGGTTCGGCCATTGCCGCCCGGCGCTTCGTAACCTCCGGTATCCAGCAAGGTTTTCGCGCCCACCAGCAGGCAGGTGTACTCGGGGTTGTACTTGTACAACAGGTTGGTCGTCGGCTCCAGCACGTTGATGGCCTTGATGAGGTTGGCCTGATTCGGCGCGATCAGACTGATGCCGCTGTTGGAAAGTCCAATGGTGGCCAGCAGCAACGCATCCAGCTGGCCGGCCTTCTTGACGATGGTGGTGCTCGTTGTGCTGGCCGCGTCCAGCGTGGCTAAAATGTCTTGTGCCGCAACACTATAGGTGTCGTTGAAATCCTTGAGCGCACGCCAGTCGGCTCGTATCGTCTCACTACGCGGGTTCAGTTCGAGCAGAACCTGGTTGGCGTCGGTAGTGGCCTGACCGATCCGTTCACCCTGTCCACGGACGCCTTCCGCGAGTGCGGACAGGGTGCTGTTGAGCTTGGCCGGGTCGATCGTGTCCAGCACGCGAACAACGTTCTCGAACACCGTGTTGACCTCGGTGCTGACGTTGCGCGACCTCAGCACCTGACCGGCCGCCAGCGGCTGCGAGCTGGGGTCGCTGGGGTACACCAGATCAACGAACTTCGCGCCGAACACAGTCGTGGCCCGAATCTGCGCCTCGATGTTCGCGGGAATGTGGTCGATCTGGTCCCGGTCAATCTCGAGTTTCAAGGTCACCGGTTCACCACCGCCGGCGATCGCGGCGACCCGGCCAACCTGCACGCCGCGCAGCTTGACCTTGGCGTTGGTCTCCATGACCAACCCCGCCCGATCGGAGGTCAACGTTACCGGCACGGACTTCCGGAAAGTCCCGGTGAACAACGCATACGTCAGCCAGAACAACACGGCGACCACGAGCACCAGGATGAGCGTCGCCCATCCTGGATGCAGTCCCTCGTCTCTGTCGTCCATTGCACTAACCAGCCAGGTTGAAGTTGCCGGATTGGCCGTAGATGGCGAGCGACATCATCACGAGAACGAACGCGGCAATGATGAGTGACATGCGTACTGCGCGCCCGACGGCCTCGCCGACGCCGGCCGGACCGCCCCGTGCGGTAAAGCCGTAATAGGTGTGCACCAGCATGATTACCATGGCGAGGACCACGCACTGGATCAATGACCACAACAGATCAGTAGGGTTCAGGAACGTCCTGAAGTAATGGTCGTAAACGCCCGTCGACTGACCGTAGAGCACCGTCGTGCCGAATCGCGCCGCCCAGAATGCCGCCAGCACACCAATGCAATAGAGCGGGATCACGACGAGTAGGCCGGCCACCACCCGGGTGGAGGCGAGAAAGGCGACGCTGCGGATGCCCATCACCTCGAGCGCGTCGATCTCCTCGTTGATCCGCATGGCGCCGAGTTGGGCTGTGGCACCGGCCCCGATCGTCGCCGATAGCGCTACCGCGGTCGTCGCGGGCGCGATCAGTCGCACGTTGAAGAACGCCGACGCGAATCCCGTCAAAGCCTCCACACCGATCTCGGAGAAGTCGGTGTACCCCTGCACGGCCACCAGCGCGCCGGTGGTGACGGTCAGGAATCCGACGATGGCGACCGTTCCGCCGATGACGATGAGCGCGCCTGCGCCAAGGCCCATTTGGGCGATCAGTCGGATCAGCTCAACGCGGTAGTCGGTGAAGGCGTAGTGGATCGACCGTAGTGTCCTGCCGTAGAACTTGGTCTGCCTCCCAATGTGATTCCAGCCGTCGACCCAGGGGCGGGCCCTGCCCTTCAGCCACGGGAATTGGGAATGGGGCCTCGAGACGGTCACATCGTCACCTTTACGGCGACGGCAGTGGCGACGACGTTGATTGCGAACAGCGCCATGAAGGTGAACACCACGGTTTCGTTCACGGCGTTACCGACACCGGCCGGGCCGCCACGCACGGAAATGCCCTTGTAGCAGGCGATCAGCCCAGCGGAGAGTCCGAACAACGCCGCCTTCAGCAGCGCGATCGTAACGTCGGCAGCACCGATGATCAGGGTCAAACCGGACGCGAAGGCACCCGGTGAGACGTTCTGAATGTAGACGGTGAAGAAGTATGCGCCCGCGAGGCCGACGAGGATCACCGTCGCGGACAGCGCCAGAGACACCAGCGTCGCGGCGAGCACGCGGGGAACCACAAGGGCCTGAATGGGATTGACACCCATCACCCGCAGCGCGTCGAGTTCCTCCCGAATCGTCCGCGCACCAAGGTCGGCACACATGGCGGTGGCACCGGCGCCGGCGACCACCAGCACAGTGACGATCGGCCCGATCTGACGCACCGTGCCGAGCGCAGCGCCGGTGCCGGAGAAGTCCGCGGCGCCGAACTCCGTCAGCAGGATGTTGAACGTAAACGTGAGCAACACCGTGTAGGGAATCGTCAGCATCAGCGTCGGCAGAATCGACACCCGCGCGACGAACCACGACTGCAGGATGAACTCCCGCCAGGCGAAGGGTGGCTTGAAGATCAACACGAAGGTGTCGATCGCCATCGCGAAGAATCCGCCGACCGCGCGGATCGGTTTGGCCGCGTTCGTGGTGAGGGCGCCGGGCGCAACCATCAGCGAATCTCCCCTGCGTTGCACCTCAATGGCATGAGCCGATGGTCCCCTCCGACTAACCCCAGCGCTGGGTGACTCCCGTGATGGTGACACAGGAAGAAGTCGAAGAACCGTACAACAACGATTTCCACGCCAGCAACAGCAAGACGCCGCGTGATGCCGCCACCGCGTGGACCGGAGCCCCGCCAAAGCAGGTCGCACGTGCGAGTTGGGTTCGGTACGGCGTCAGCAAAACATCAACGAGTCGGAATCACGCCGGGGTCACGCACTAACCGACCGCCGCCTCCAGTTCGGCGACCACGATCTTGCGCATGTCGAGCATCGCTGCGGTCGCCGCGGCCGCGCGCGCCGGATCGGGGTCCTCCACGAGTTCGTACAGCCGCTCTGGCACGATCTGCCAGCTCAATCCGTAGCGGTCCTTGAGCCAGCCGCACTGCGATTCCTCGCCACCGTCGACGAGATTGGACCAGTAGTAGTCGACCTCGTCCTGGTCGGCGCAGCGCACTTCGAACGACACGGCCTCCGTGAATTGCGGGCC
>NZ_JAVRPS010000166.1:0-3072 GCF_032162105.1 Mycobacterium sp.
GCCGGGTACTGCTGCGCTGCAAGCCCTACGCGACGTTCGTCACCCCGCCACGCCACCTACACAGCAACGACCAACAGGAACTAACCCACTGGGTCTCGGCATCGATGCCCTGGGACGCCACGGACACGCAGGTGAAGTCATGACCGACGTCACCGAGCGCTGGCGCACCGAGCGCGTCATGGCCGCCATGTACGAGGCCGGCGTCAGACATGACGGTGTCGCCACGGTCGGCGCCTGGGCGATGTGGGGCGCCGACATGCGGCGCATGTTCGCCGACGTCGCCCGACTCGCCGACGCCCTGCCCGGCACCTCGATACTCGACATCCCATGCGGCGGCGGCTTCGCCTTCCGCGGTCTACGTCCCGGCCAGGACGTGCACTACGTCGCGGCCGACATATCGCCCTACATGCTCGGCCAAGCACGCACCGCCGCGACCCAACGCGGCGTGCACGACGTAATCGAATTCGTCGAAGCCGACGTCACCGCACTGCAGTTCGACGACGCAAGCTTCGATCTCTGCCTGACCTACAACGGGCTGCACTGCCTGCCCGACCCACGCGCCGCACTGAGCGAACTCACCCGCGTGCTCAAACCAGGCGGGACGCTGCGAGGCACCTCGTGCGTCACCGGGCGAGGCCCCCGCCAGGATGCATTCATCGCGATATCGCGCCGCATCGGTGTATTCGGAAACACCCCACGCACAGGCGACATCGAAACATGGCTGACCGAATTCGGCCTCGACGTCACCGCACTCCAGACCAGCGGAGCAATCGAGTTCTTCGAAGCACGGTTGCCACTTCAAGAGGAGGCCCACCCGTGACCATCGATGATGCCTCGCGCACTCACAGCGATCAGATCCCGACTGAGTTCGAATCGTACTTGAACGCGGAAAGTCGACGTTCCGGGCAGCGTAAACGCCGCGCCATCAAGCTCTTCCGCGGGGAGCGCATGCTGCCGTCGTCGGACCGGGTCCTCGACTTTGCGCACGGATACTACGACGCAGACCCGGTCGCCGAAGCCTTCGTCGAAGACGCGTACATCAACGGCAACTCATCCCAGGGCAGGGCGATGCTCGACCAGGCGCTCGAGCACGGCATCGACTCCGTGCCCGACCCGCCGGCGTCGATGCTGCGACTGTTCGAGGAATTCGAGAAGGATCCACCGTGGGTCGACCACGATCTCGTCGAACGCGGCGCCTTCCTCTTCCGGCGTTGCGGCCCTTCTGTTTTCAGTTTCCAAGGTGTCGCCACCTTGATGGCATACACCGAGAACTCGATCGTTCAGCCACTCAGCATGACCGGCAAGTACGCCGGCGACGCCGCCCTCAACCGCTTCATGGAGACGGCCCGCTTCTGGATCGACGTCTCCGACCCGGGCGGCACCGGGCCCGGAGCGCCCGGCCGCGCCACCGCCATGCGGGTCCGCATCATGCACGTCTTCCTCCGGCAGCGCATCACCCGCCATCCAGGCTGGGACCTGGCCGCCTGGGGTAAACCGATCAGCCAGGCCGAAGCCACCATCACCCTGCTCTCCAGCGGGTTCGGTACCGGCGTGGGCATGCACAAACTCGGCTATCGATCGACGACCGCCGACACCGAGGCGTTGATGCACTTCTGGCGATACGTGGGACACCTGATGGGCGTCCAACCTCGTTGGTATCCAGCAGATTTGCGCGAAGCCGGACAGCTTACGATGCTCTATTTCGCCAAGCGCGCATTCGGTGCTCGCGAGGATGGCCGCGAACTCATCGAGTCGTATCCGCGCGCGTTCACCCCGAAGCCGGGAGCGGGCCTTCGCAAGGCGATCCGCGACCAGTTCAACTATCGAATGCAGCTCGGTTACACCCGGTACTTCCTGCCGGGTCGGTTCTACCGGTCCTACGACATGCCGAACCCGTGGCCATGGGCGCTGGTCCCACCTCTACAGATACCGCTCAACCTCGCGATCGACCTCTTGGCGCACCGCAGCGGCCGCATCGCAGGCATCCAGGATCGGTACGCGCGGTGGCGCAGGAACACGTGGTTCCGCAATGAGATGGGTGGCCGCGACGCCCACTTCAAGGCTGCCGAGACATTCCGGCATTGAACAGGCTTGGTGTGACCGCCGCGAGCGAATTGGCTTGAGCGGGTCGGGCTGTGGCGTCAGCCCCAGCCCGGGAGACAGGTCGCTACGTGATGTGCTGCATCGACGTCGCTCACGCACCCCCTACCTGCCCTGGATTACGACTACGGCGCACTCGACCACGCCGCGATCTTCCTCAACGAGAAGAACCTGGGAGCACGCCCATTACCTGCAGTACAAGAACGTGAAGGCCGACTACGTGAAGACGTTCTGGAACGTGGTGAATTGGGCCGACGTGCAAGGCCGATTCGCCGCCGCCACCAGCAAGACCAGCGGCCTGATCTTCCAACGGATTCGCGCTGGCCGTGCGAGGCGCACGCGGACGGCAAGCAAGGGACACGGCTCAGTCGCGTCCGGGTTACCGGTGCAGTGCGTCGAATGCGATGTCTAGGTAGTCGGCCAGCGGCATCGCGTTGCCTGTGCGGGTCCAGGCCTCGACGGCGACGTCCAGACAACCGAGTGCGCTCACGACGATGGCTTCCGCTTGTACCCGCAGTGCTTCGTCGCTGCCCCCGCCGAGGCGCTCGATGATGTGAGGGACCAGGAGGACATTCCAGGCTCGATGCTTCTCCTGAACCGCGGCGCGTAGTGCGGGGGTGTCGGTTTGCATGCGCGCGGCGCGCAATCCGGCGGAATCGCTGGCGATGGAGTTCACGGAGACGTCGAGGGCACGGCGGAGCGCGGTCCACGGTGCTTCATCAGGTGGCCGTTGCTGTAGGGCTGCGGCCAAGCCGTCGCCCAGCGCGATCATGGAGCCGACGACGATGTCTTCCTTGGTCTTGAAGTATCGCGACACGCTTCGGCTCGAGATTCCGACGGCCGCGGCGATCTGTTCGAGGGTGGTCTCCTCGAATCCTTGCTCGATGAACAGTTCTTTGGCCCGTTCGGCGATCTGCGCCTGAACGCTGCGGCGTGTCATGTCGCGAAGCCCCGACGTGGGGCGCGACGGCA
>NZ_JAVRPS010000167.1:0-4733 GCF_032162105.1 Mycobacterium sp.
CGACCGTGGTGTCGCCGCGCACGGTCTGGATCCAGCCGCCGAACTCCTCGGCGTTGCTCACCGTCGCCGACAGGCTGACCAGCCGCACGTCCTCGGACAGGTGCAGGATCACCTCCTCCCACACCGCACCGCGCATCCGGTCGGCCAGGAAGTGCACCTCGTCCATCACCACATGCGAAAGCCCCTGTAAAGCAGACGAATTCGCGTACAACATGTTGCGCAGCACCTCGGTGGTCATGACCACAACCGCAGCGTCGCCGTTGATCGACTGGTCACCGGTGAGCAGGCCCACCCGCTCCGGACCGTAGCGGCGCACCAGGTCGGTGTGCTTCTGGTTGCTCAACGCCTTGATCGGCGTGGTGTAGAAGCACTTTCGGCCTGCGGCAAGGGCCAGGTGCACGGCGAATTCGCCGACCACCGTCTTGCCCGCACCCGTCGGCGCACACACCAACACGCCGTGCCCGGCCTCCAGCGCCGTGCACGCCCGCAACTGGAACCCGTCGAGGGTGAACGGCAGCT
This sequence comes from Mycobacterium sp., assembly GCF_032162105.1. GTDB lineage: Bacteria > Actinomycetota > Actinomycetes > Mycobacteriales > Mycobacteriaceae > Mycobacterium. The sequence continues at coordinate 520 of NZ_JAVRPS010000167.1, forward strand.
CCTCGGCGAAGCGACTCAGCTCGGGCGTCAGGTCAGGTGGCTTGGTCATCGACCGTCAGCCGGGACGGGGTGGGCACCGCGCTGGGCGCGTCGACGGGCTCGACGCTCCCGATCGGGGCCGCCTCGTCCTCGGGCACGTCCTCCAGCGCGGCCCGGCGGGCCTTGCGCCGGTCGTTGATCCGCGCCACCTGGATGGCCAGCTCCAGCAGCACCGACAGCGCCATTGCCAGCGCCAGCATCGAGAACGGATCCGAGCCGGGCGTCGCGAACGCGGCGAACACGAAGAGACCGAAGATCAGCCCGCGTCGCCAGACCTTCAACCGCTCGTAGGTGAGCATGCCGACCAGATTCAGCATGATGATGAGCAGCGGGAATTCGAAGCTGATGCCGAACACCAGCAACAGGTTGATCAGGAATCCGAAGTACTGGTCACCCGACAGCGCGGTGATCTGGACGTCGCTGCCGACCGTCAGCAGGAAGCTCAACGCCTTGGACATCACCACGTAGGCAAGCACGGTGCCGCCGATGAACAACATCGCCCCGAAGCCGACGAACACCGTAGCGAACCGGCGTTCCTTCTTGTAGAGGCCCGGGGTGATGAACGCCCACAGCTGCTGTAGCCACACCGGGCAGGCCAGCACGACGCCCGCGGTGAGGGCGACCTTGAGTCGCAGCATGAACTGGTCGAACGGCGCCGTCGCAAGCAGCCGGCATTCTCCGTTGGGTGCGATGGTGGCCCGCGCCGAGGCGGGCAGAGAGCAGTACGGGCCGCGCAGCCAGTCACCGAGGCTGGGCAGGCCGAACGCGCCGTGGGTGTACCAGAAGAACCCGACGGTCGTGGTGACGACGATCGCGGCCACCGCGATCAGCAGGCGGTTGCGCAGCTCCTGCAGATGATCGACCAGCGACATCGTGCCGTCGGGATTTGCCCGCGTGCGTAGGCGACGCGGGTCAAGCTTCTTGAGGATTCCGGGGATCTGCACGGGCTCGTCGGGGGACGCCACTCAGCGACGCGACAGCGCGTCGCGGTCGGTGGAGGCGTGTGTCAGGCCGGGTGCTTGTCGGAGGACTGCTCCGGCGCGGGAGCCGGGGGTGTCGGGTCGACGCGCTCCGAGGCGATCGGCGTGGCCGCCGGAGCCTGAGCCGCGTCTTCCGGCTTGGAGTCGGCCTGCATCTCCTTGATCTCGGATTTGAAGATGCGCATCGACTTGCCCAATGAGCGCGCCGCGTCCGGGAGTTTCTTGGCCCCGAACAACAGCACGAACACGGCGATCACGATCAACCAATGCCAGGGTTGTAGACCACCCAATTCGGTCACCTCCAGAAGTCAATGCGAAGTCTACCCGTCGGCGTGGTCGCCGCTGACTTCATAGGCCTGCAGCGCCGACACGGCGAAGTCGCGCACCCGATCGGCCAGCGACTGCGGCTCCAGCACCCGCACCGCTGAGCCGAAGCCCAGCACGAAGCGTGCCATCCACTCGTCCGAGGCGTAGGTCATGGCGGCCTCGAACGCGCCGTCGGCCAGTTCACGTTCGGCGCGCAGCGGGTAGTAGTCGAACATCCAGGACGCGCTCCGATCGATCAGGAGCGTCGCCGAGGGCAGGGACGGGTCGGCGTCGAACAGTGACGTGTCAGGTCCTGCCGCCACGGCGGGCTCGGGGGGCACCGACGGCTCGTCGAGCACGTGTGCGTCGACGATGCGGTCGAAGCGGAACAGCCGCACGGCCTCGGCCGTGCGGCACCATGCCTCGAGGTAGCTGTTGTCGCCGACCAACACCACCCTGATCGGGTCGACGATCCGGGTCGACAGCGTGTCGTGGGATGCCGAGTAGTAGTCGATGCTGAGCGCGTGGTCGTCCCGCACCGCGGCGCGCACCGCTGCCGCGGCGTTGCTCTCCATCGGCGCGGGTTCGTCGACCGCCGTACCGCCGCTTTCCTTGGCCGTTCCCGCCGCCGATTCGATCTTGGCGATGGCACTGCGGGCGGCCTCGGGATCGACCATGCCCGGCACGTCGAGGAGTGCCCGCAACGCCACCGAGATGCCGGTCGCTTCCGGCGACGTCAGCCGCAGCGGGTGGTCCATGCCCGCCGAGAAGGTGACTTCGATTGTCTTGCCCGACATCTCGAAGTCGATCAGATCGCCTGGGCTGTATCCCGGAAGCCCGCACAGCCATAGCTGCTCGAGATCTTCGCGCAGCTGCTTGACGCTGACGCCAAGGTCGGTGGCTGCCTCGTCGAACGTGATCCTGGGGTTGGCCTGGAAGTACGGAACCATGTTGAGCAGCCGGACCAGCCGCGTGGAAACGCTGCTCAAGTCCTTACTCCGTCCGCTTGAGCGCGGAGCCTGGCCACCACGTCGTCACGCAACGACTGCGGGTCGAGCACCACGGCGTCGGCGCCGTATCCCGCGATCTCGCGGGCCAGCCGGTCCTGCCTACCGATGTCGATGGCGATCTCGTCCCCCGCCCGTCCCGCCAGCGTGCGCGACACGGTGACCGCCGCCTGGCGCCGCAACGCGGTCGCACGGCCGTCGGCCACCCACACCCGGGCCTGGGCCCCCGGCGGCCACTCGGCCACGGCCCGATGCACGATCTCCCGCAGGTCGACTCCGTCGGGCCGCCGCACCCCGCCGCGCGGGCCGACCGCGGCCACCTCGGCGCCGATGCGGGACAGCCGGAAGGTGCGGACGTCGTCGCGGTCGCGGTCGTGGCCGACGAGGTACCACCGGCCGTGGTGGGTGACCACACCCCACGGCTCCACCGTCCTGGTGGTGTACGGGTCGCTGCGCGTTGGGCGATGCTGGAACTGCACGGCCTGCCCGGAGTCGATGGCTGCCAGCAGGATTCCCAGGACTTCCTCCGAGCCACGCAGACCAGGCATCGCAGCGGCCGTGGAGATGGTCACGCCGACCTCAGGAGCGTCGACGTCGACACCCGCTGCCCGCAGTTTGAGCAGCGCTCCCTGGGTGGCGGTGACGAGCTCAGGGGACTGCCACAGCTGGGTGGCCACCGCCACCGCGGCGGCCTCGTCGGCCGTCAACTCGACCGGCGGAAGCGCATAGGTCTCCTGGTTGATGCGGTAGCCCTCGGTCGGATCCAGCGACGACACCCGACCGGTCTCCAGAGGGATGCCGAGGTCGCGCAACTCGTTCTTGTCGCGTTCGAACATCCGCGAGAAGGCCTCGTCACTGGGGCTGTCGGCGTAGCCGTACACCGTCGCACGGATCCGATCGGCCGTGATGAAGGTGCGGGTGGACAGGAGTGCGATGACCAAGTTCATCAAACGCTCGACTTTGGAGATCCCCACTGCCTAACCCTATTCGACCGGGGCCGAGGTGCGATCACGTGCTCGGCAAGAGATCGCGCGCCAAACGCCTACGTCACGGGCACATGAAGACAAAGGGTGGGCACTGCTCACATGCTGGCGATGAGTCGCTTGACCCGTTCGTCGACCGACCGGAACGGGTCCTTGCACAACACCGTTCGCTGGGCCTGGTCGTTGAGCTTGAGGTGCACCCAGTCGACGGTGAAGTCGCGGCCCGCGGCCTGCGCGGCACTGATGAACTCACCGCGCAGCTTGGCGCGGGTGGTCTGCGGCGGTTCGTTGACCGCGGCCTCGATCTCCTCGTCGGTGGTGATGCGGGCGGCCAGGCCCTTGCGTTGCAGCAGGTCGAACACACCGCGGCCCCGCTTGATGTCGTGGTAGGCGAGGTCGAGCTGGGCGATCTTGGGGTCGGCCAGCTCCATGTCGTATCGGTCCTGGTACCGCTGGAACAGCTTGCGCTTGATCACCCAGTCGATCTCGGTGTCGACCTTGGCGAAGTCCTGGGCCTCCACGGCGTCGAGCAGGCGACCCCATAGGTCGACGACCTGCTCGATCTGTGCGTTGGGTTCGCGGGTCTGCAGATGCTCGACGGCCCGGCTGTAGTACTCGCGCTGAATGTCCAGGGCGCTGGCCTGCCGTCCGCCTGCGAGCCGCACCGGACGGCGGCCGGTCAGATCGTGGCTGACCTCGCGGATGGCGCGGATCGGGTTGTCCAGCGAGAAGTCGCGAAACGGGACGCCGGACTCGATCATCTCCAGCACCAGCGCGGCCGTGCCGACCTTGAGCATGGTGGTGGACTCACACATGTTGGAGTCACCGACGATGACGTGCAGGCGGCGGTACTTCTCGGCGTCGGCGTGCGGTTCGTCGCGGGTGTTGATGATCGGCCT
>NZ_JAVRPS010000168.1:0-3540 GCF_032162105.1 Mycobacterium sp.
CCCGGCGCGAGGCTGCTGTCGTAGGAGGCGCCGATGATCCACTCGTCGTCGGGGTGCTCCTTGGCGAAGAGCCGGACCGCATCGACGATCTCCTCGACCGACGTGCACGGGCGCACCGCAGGCCCGACGGCCTCCAGCCCGCCAAGTAGCGGATGGGCGTGTCCGTCGCCGAACGACGGCATCAGGAAGCCGCCTTCGAGGTCGATCTCGGTGGCTCCCGATAGATCGGCGGCCTGACGGACGGCGCCCTCCCCCAGAGCTGCGATGACACCGTCGATGACCAGCAGAGCGTCCGTCGCCGGCTCGGATGATCCCGTCCAAATGGTTCCGTTGCGGAAGACCGTCGCCGTCACCACCGGGACCTTACGCGGGGTTGAGCGGCACGCAACGCGACCGATACCAATCCGCGAAGCGAGCGGCTCCGAATAGAGATCGTGGAACGCGAAGACCTTTTCGGGCGCTCGATCGCCGTCATCGGGAGCGGCGTCGCCGGGCTCACCGCCGCCTATCTGTTGTCCGCCCGCGAGCGGGTGACGCTGTTCGAGGCGGACACCCGGTTGGGCGGTCACGCCCACACCCACTACGTCGACGACGGGGACGGCAACGTCATCGGCATCGACTCGGCGTTCCTGGTCCACAACGACAGGACCTACCCGACGCTGTGCCGGCTGTTCGCCGATCTCGGTGTCGCGACGCGCGAGACCGACATGTCGATGTCGGTGCGCGACGACGAATCCGGCCTCGAGTACGCGGGCGCCCGCGGCATCGGTGGGCTGTTTCCGTCGTGGTCGTCGCTCGCTCGGCCGCGGTATCTCGTGATGCTCGCGGAGATCGGGAGGTTCCACCATGCCGCCACCCAGCTGCTCGGGGATGAGTCGGCGGCCGAGGACCAGCCGCTCGAGGAGTTCGTCGAGCGGCACGGGTTCTCCGGGTACTTCGTCGAGCACTTCATGACGCCACTGGTCGCCGCCGTCTGGTCGTGTGCACCCGGTGAGGCGATGCGCTACCCCGCCCGCTACCTGTTCGTCTTCCTCCAGCACCACGGCATGCTGTCGGTGTTCGGCTCGCCGACCTGGCGAACCGTCGTAGACGGCTCGGCGACCTACGTCAACGCCATCGCCGAGCGGGTGCACGAGATCGCCGCGGGCACGCCGGTGCACGCGGTACGGCGGGTTGCCGACGGCGTGCTGGTCACCGCGGGCGACGGCGCGCCGCGACGGTTCGACGGCGCCGCGATCGCCACGCACCCGGATCAGGCACTGCTGATGCTGGCCGAGCCGACAGCCGCCGAGCGCTCCGTGCTGGGTGCAATCCCGTACTCCACCAACCACGCTCAGCTGCACACCGACGTCTCGGTACTGCCCCGCAGGCCACGTGCCCAGGCATCGTGGAACTACCGCGTCCCGCCGGGCGCGGGCGCGGCAGCCGACGTGCTGGTGACCTACGACGTCAGCCGATTGATGCGGCTAAGCGGTCCTCGGCGATTCATGGTCACCCTCGGCGGCCGCGACCTGGTGGACCCCGCGTCCGTCATTGCGGAGATGATCTATCGGCACCCGCTCTACACTCCGGAATCCGTTGCTGCGCAACGCCTGCTTCCGACCCTCGACGACGACCGCGTAGTGTTCGCAGGCGCCTACCACGGTTGGGGTTTCCACGAGGACGGCGCGGCATCCGGCTTGCGGGCGGCGAGGCGGCTCGGTGCGGACTGGCCGGTCGCCCCGCGTCTCGATGTGGTGGTGGCATGACGCGACCGGCCCTCTACCGCACCCGGATCACCCACCTGCGCCGGGCGCCGGTGCACCACTACTTCGAGCAGCGTGGATACAGCTGGTACGTCGATCTGGACGACCTGCCGCGCCTGCCCGGATGGCTGCGCCCGTTCGCGAGATTCGAAGCCCGCGACCACTTGTCGGCTCCGGCGCCCGAAGGCGTGGACGACACGCTGCGCCACCGCATGGACGCGTTCCTCGCCGGGCACGGCATCGACCTGCGGGGCGGCACCATCACCTCGCTCATGCAGGCGCGGGTGCTCGGTTACGTGTTCAACCCGATCAGCATCTACTGGTGCCGCGACGCGACGGGCGTGCTGCGGCACGTGGTGGCCGAGGTGCACAACACCTACGGTGGCAGGCACGCGTATCTGCTGCCGCCCACCGGCGACACCTCGGCCGCCGTGAAAAAGAAGTTGTACGTCTCGCCGTTCAACGACGTCGACGGTTACTACCTGGTGTGCGCGCCCCTGCCGGACGCCGCTGTCCACGTGACGATTTCGCTTCACCGTGAGGACACGCCCGCGTTCGTCGCCACGCTGCAGGGCGACCGGCGCAAGGCCTCCGTCACCGAGATCCTTCGCCTCCAGATGACGGCACCCGTGGCGCCGTTGATGGGCGCGATGTGGATTCGCATCCAGGGCATCACGCTGTGGCTTCGACGCGTGCCAGTGGTACCTCGGGTACCCGTGACCGAGAGGGAAAGGGTCGACCAACTGTGACCATCAACACCACCGGAAACGTCGGGTTGGCAACGGATTCCGACCGCTGGCCGACACTGGCGCAGGTACCGCGCGGCCCGTTGAGTGCGGCAGCAGGGGAACTTGCCAACGGGTTCCTTCGCCGCGCCGCCGCCCGCCTCCCGATCCGGCTGCGGTATCCCGACGGATCGGTGGTCGGCGCTGCGGATCCGACGCTGCCCACCATGGTGGTACACCGACCCGACGCGCTGGCCCGCCGGGTCGGGCGCTGCGGGCTGATCGGCTTCGGCGAGTCCTACATGGCCGGGGAGTGGCACTCCACCGACCTGGCCGGTCTGCTCACCGCCTTCGCCACGTCCGTCGACGATCTCATTCCGCCTGCGCTACAGCGACTTCGCCCACTCGCGGTGGTCCGTCATCCGCGCTCCATGCACAACAGTCTCACGCAGGCGCGGACCAACGTCGCCGAGCACTACGACCTGTCGAACGACCTGTTCGCGCAGTTCCTCGACGAGACCATGACCTACTCCAGCGCCCTGTTCGACACCTCGCAGCCCACCTGGGCCGAACTGGCCGACGGGCAGCGCCGCAAGGTGGACCGGCTTCTCGACTCGGCACGCGTCGGCCCTGGCAGCCGGGTGCTCGAGATCGGCACCGGTTGGGGCGAACTCTGCATCCGGGCCGCGGACCGAGGGGCGGACGTCCACTCCATCACCCTGTCCGCCGAGCAGCAGCGGCTGGCCCGGCGGCGGGTGGCCGAGGCCGGGTTGTCGGACCAGGTCCGGATCGAACTCAAGGACTATCGCGAGGTCGACGGCCTGTACGACGCCGTGGTGTCGGTGGAGATGATCGAGGCCGTCGGATACCCGTTCTGGCCCACCTACTTCCAAGCACTCGACCGCCTGGTCTCCCCCGGTGGTCGCGTCGCGATCCAGGCCATCACCATGCCGCACCACCGGATGCTGGCCTCCCGCAACACCTACACGTGGATTCAGAAGTACATCTTCCCCGGCGGACTGATTCCGTCCGTCGAAGCGCTCGTCGGGATCACCGAGCGTCAGACGAGG
>NZ_JAVRPS010000169.1:0-8799 GCF_032162105.1 Mycobacterium sp.
TCGGCCGGCTTAATCTTCGCCGCCTCGATGTTCGGCCTGTTGTTCGGCAGCCTCTCGACCATGGCGCAAATCGGGTTCATCATCGGTGTGGGCGTGTTAATCGACACGTTCGTGGTGCGCACCATCACGGTGCCGGCCCTGGCGGCAATGATCGGACGGGCGAACTGGTGGCCCTCCAAGCCCACTGCCGCCAAGGTGGCGTCGTTCGATATCCCGATAGACGCAGAGACCTCCGCCGCCGACATCGGTTTCTCGGACGTTCGCAAAGCCCGCAGCACGAGCGGTTTGGTGGGGGAAGCCGCGATTGAGAGGGCTGAGGGCCGATCGTGGGGCGAAACGCATACCACCCGTGTGTTTTCCGGCAGCGCCCTATCGTCGTCGGCCCCCACACGAGCTGCCGCGCTCATCGAGAGGAACCGTCGCGCCGCCGACGACGGTTGCCCGTAGGCACCGAGCACCTGCCACGCACCGGACGCATCGCGATCTACGCAACCCAATGACGGCAACTGCAGCTGCGATACATCTGGTGGCGCGCTCCGCCCTCACGAACGTGGGACCTCCCGAGCGGGTTCGCGCTAGCCGACCGCACCCGCGGCGACCGCCGCCGCCCAGCCGCCGTAGCGGCTGATGTCCACACCCGCGTCGGCCGCGCCGCCGTCGCACCCGAACGAAGTCCGCCAGGTGCCGTCGTCGAACTCGACCTTGCCGAGTTGCATCGGGGCGGGCAGCGCGGTCAGGAACCGGCCCAGCGCCGCGGGGGAGAGCAGCCACCGGTGCGCCTTCAACGCGGTGCCGCCGCCATCGGGCACTCGCGTGATCGCGGGCTTGGGCGGCGTCGACGGCAGCAGCGTCATCCGGTAGCGCGGGGACGTCGTCAACTCACCCGCCCAGCGGGCGCCCACGTCGGTCAGCTGATGCACCAGCGGCCCACCCCGCAGATGGGCGCCGAACACCACGAGCTCGGTGACGTCCGCGACGGCGAGCGGCCAGGCGTCCGGCGGCGCGTCCACCCCGGATGCCATCGCCGCGACGTCGAGTGCCACCGCGTCATCGAACGGGCGGGCCAGCACGGACACCCCGAACTGGGCGTCACCCGCCATACCCGCGGGCACCGACACCGCGCACATGTCGAACAGGTTGCAGAAGTTGGTGTAGACGCCCATCCGGGAGTTCACCCCGACGGGATCGGCGGCGACCTCGTCGATGCGCGGGTGCATGGGCGCCGTGGGCACCAGCATCGCGTCGACGCCGTCGAGGGATGCCATCGCCACGGTGCGAAGCCGCTGCACCTCGCGACGGTCGCGCACCAGCCGGTGCGCGGGGATGTCACGCGCCCCCGCGATGATCCGGCCCACGGTGGGGTCGATCGTGGCGTCGGGGTGGCCGTCGATGAATTCGCCGACGGCCGCGTACCTTTCGCTGACCAGTGCGCCGTCGTAGAGCAGTTTGGCGGCGGCCAGGAACGGTGCCACGTCGACGGTGACGACGCGGGCCCCTGCGTCGGTCAGCGCGCGGACCGAGGCGTCGAACGCGGCGCGCCACACGGCGTCGAGATCGGGCAGCTCGGCGGGAACGGCGACGACGGGGTTGGGCGGCGCGGCCAGGTTCACGTCGGCCGGCCACGGCCGCTGCGGTGCGCCAGCGGCCATCACGCCCATCGCGCGGTTGGCGACGGCCAGGTCGCGGGCCAGGATCGTGACGCAGTCGTAGGACTCGCACGCGGGGATGACGCCGTCGGTGCTGACCACGCCCACGGTCGCTTTGATGCCGACGATGCCCTGCAGGCCGGCCGGTACCCGCCCCGATCCCGCGGTGTCGGTGCCGATCGCGATGTCGGCCTCGCCGGTGGCCACCGCGACGGCCGACCCCGAACTCGAACCGCCGCTGATGTAGTCGGGGCGGTGGCTGTCGCGCACGCCGCCGTGCGGCGATCGGGTGCCGACGAGGCCGGTGGCGAACTGGTCGAGGTTCGTCTTGCCGATGACCACCGCGCCCGCCGCACGCAGCGCCGCCACCGCGGCCGCATCGCGGTCGGGACGGTAGGCGAACTCGGGGCAGGCCGCGGTCGTCGGCAGCCCGGCGACGTCGACGTTGTCCTTGACCGCCAGGCTGACCCCGGCGAGCGCGCCGCCGCCACGCGTGCTCTCGGCCAGGTCGGACCGGACGTCGGCCTCGTCGCGGCGGTTGATCCACACCGTCATGCCGACAAACCTAGCGGGCGACAGGTATTCCCGCATGTCCACAGAGCCGAATTCATCCACAACTCGGTGGTCGAGGTCGCCCGTCGTCAGCCCTGGCGTCGGGCCACGCACGGTAAATGGTCACGTCGACGGCACCCGCGTCGTCACAGTCAGAGAGGAATCAGCCATGTTCGAGACCCCCTTCACCATCGTCGGCAACATCGTCACCGATCCCGTGCATCGCCGCGTCGGCGAGCACGCCGTCGTCAAGTTTCGCGTGGCGAGCAATTCGCGTCGACGCACCGCCGACGGAACATGGGAGCACGGTGAGTCGTTGTTCGTTTCGGTCAGCTGCTGGAACCGGCTCGTCAGCGGCGTGGGAGCCCTGGTCAAGGGTGATCCGGTCATCGTCGTCGGACAGGTCCACACCAGCGAGTACGACGACCGCGAAGGCGTCCGGCGCTCTTCGGTCGAAGTGCGCGCCACCGCAGTGGGGCCGGACCTCGCTCGTAGCACGGTCCGGCTCGAACGGCTCAAGCGATCGAGCGACCAGCAGGCGGCCGAGGCGTCCGACGACCTCGCCGACTCACCAGATGAGGATGAGGTCGATCCCGACATCGACGACGACCTTGCGGAAGGGGACCCCGGTGACCGGGCACTGCCACTGACGGCGTAGCTCGGATGGGGGCCGGGCCCCCGCTCACACGGGGGACGTGGCGTCAGCCGCGTTTTCCGCGCACCCACTGGATGGTGCCGAGCGTCTTGGTGCGCACGCTGACGAAGCCGTGGTCTTCGAGGATGTCACCGATTTCGTCTTCGCCGAACGCATGAGCCCCGGTGTTCGGCAGCATCCGCCAGAACCGGGCGGCGGGTCCGGCGGTGGGCACCATCACGGCCAGTCGTCCGCCGGGTCGCAGCACGCGCGACATCTCCGCTAGCGCCGCCGCCGGGTCGGGTATCAGCTGCAGCACCGCGATCGAGACCGCGGCATCGACCGTGGCGTCGGCCAGGGGGAGCCGTTGGGCGTCCGCCCGCAGGAATCCGACCTGCGGTCCCGCCGCGGCACGGACCGCGCGTGCCAGCATCGGCTCGGAGATGTCGACGCCAACGGCCAACCCGTCCTGCCCCACGGCGCGGCCCAGTGACGCAGTGACGTTGCCGGGACCACTGCCGACGTCCAGTGCGGTGCCGCCGTGCGGGATGTTCAGCCAGTCGGTGGGCTGCTGCCACGCGGTGGCCAGCCTGCGTACCACGGCCTGGGTGTTGTCGTAGAGCATCGACCCGACCGGCGAGGCCCATGCCGCCTGGATCGCACCGGTGTTCTTTGGCACTCCGTGGTCCTGAACCGGGTCGGCCTGCAGCAGATCGAGGTAACCCTTGCTGACATCGGGGTACGCCGGCGGATCGGTGAGCAGTTCCAGTGCGCGGTGCAACGCGGGTGGTAGCGCGGTGTTCACATCAGTCATCTGTACTCCTTGAAGAAGACGAAGCCGCAAGTGAGACAACGGCTCCCGTTCGCAGAGTACGCCGCGCTGCTGTGCCACCGACTCCGTGCGGGGATGACGCGACCGACAGCGGCAGCCCACGACCATCAGCCTGAACTGATCAGTCTAAGCTGATGGAATGAGTACGCCCGACGTCGACGCGGTGGCAAGCGCGTTGTTCGTCAGCGTCGGCCTATTACGCCGACGGTTGCGGCGGATCTCGGTTCCTGGCGACTTGACGTTCGGCGAGATCGCGGCCCTGGCCCGGCTGGAGCGCTGCGGTCCGGCCACCGCCGCCGACCTGGCCCGCCAGGAGCAGATCAGCCCGCAATCGATGGGCGCCACCCTCGCGGGCCTCGAGAACACCGGGCTCGTCGCCCGCGGAGCCGACCCCCTGGACGGCAGGCGGGTGGTGCTGTCGGTCACCGACGCGGGACTGCGGGCGTTGGCGACGCGGCGAGAGGCGCGCGTCGAGCAGCTGGCCGGCGCGCTGAGCACGTTCACCAAGACCGAGCTGCGCCAAATTCTCGCCGCCGCTCCGCTGATCGAACGGTTGGCGGACAGCCTGTAGATGACGACCACCACCTCGACAGAGACCGGCGACCGCTACAAATGGGTCGCCCTGACGAACACCACCGCCGCGGTGTTCATGTCCGCACTCGACGGGTCGATCGTCATCATCTCGCTGCCCGCCATCTTTCGCGGCATTCAACTCGACCCGCTCGACCCCGCCAACATCAGCTACCTGCTGTGGATGATCATGGGCTACCGGCTGGTGCAGGCCGTGCTTGTGGTGACCCTCGGCAGGCTCGGCGACATGTTCGGCCGGGTACGGGTCTACAACGCGGGATTCACGGTATTCACCATCGCCTCGGTGATGCTGTCCTTCGACCCGTTCCACGGGGGCCACGGTGCGCTATGGCTGATCGGTTGGCGCGTCTTGCAGGCCATCGGCGGGTCGATGCTGGTGGCGAACTCGGCGGCGATCCTGACCGATGCCTTCCCGCCGGACCGGCGCGGATTCGCCCTGGGTTTCAACCAGGTCGCGGCGCTGGCTGGTCAGTTCATCGGCCTGGTTGCCGGCGGACTGCTCGCGGCCTGGGACTGGCGCGCGGTGTTCTGGGTCAACGTGCCCGTCGGCGTGTTCGGAACCTGGTGGGCCTACCGCAAGCTGCGCGAACCGACTTCGGTGGAACGCCACCGCGGGCGGATCGACTGGTGGGGGAATCTCACCTTCGCGGGCGGGTTGAGCGCAATCCTGATCGCCATCACGATGGCGTTGCCGCCGCACGGCGGGCACACCACCGGCTGGCAGAACCCCGTCGTGCACGCTCTGCTCGCCGGCGGCGTCGGCCTGCTGATCGTGTTCGTCGTGATCGAGTCGAGGGTGGCCGAGCCGATGATCCAACTGAGCCTGTTCCGAATCCGGGCGTTCGCGGCAGGGAACGCGGCGACGCTGTGCTGCTCGCTGGCGCAGGGTGGCCTCCAGTTCATGCTGATCATCTGGTTGCAGGGCATATGGTTGCCGCTGCACGGCTACGACTACGCCGACACTCCACTGTGGGCGGGTATCTTCCTGCTGCCGCTGACGGCCGGCTTCCTGGTTTCCGGTCCGGTCGCGGGCACGCTGTCGGACCGCTTCGGTTCACGCGGCATTGCGACGGCTGGAATGCTGCTGTTCGGGTCGACGTTCATCGGATTGCTGTTGTTGCCCATCGACTTTCCGTACTTGGCGTTCGCCATCCTGATCGCCGCCAACGGAATCGGCAGCGGCATGTTCGCCGCTCCCAACACCTCCGCGATCATGAGCAGCGTGCCCGCCAATCAGCGCGGCGTCGCGTCCGGAATGCGGTCCACCTTCCAGAACTCCGGCACCGCGCTCTCCATCGGGGTGTTCTTCTCACTGATGATCGTTGGGCTGTCCACCGGTCTGCCGCACGCCATGTCGGCAGGTTTGCAGCAGCAAGGCGTGGCACCCGCGGTGGCCGATCACGTAGCCGGGTTGCCGCCGGTCTCAACACTCTTCGCGGCCGTGCTCGGTATCAACCCGCTCGAGCACCTGCTGGAGCCGACGGGTGCGCTGACGTCACTGCCGCCGGCCAATCAGCAGATCATCACCGGCCGGGAGTTCTTTCCGCACCTCATCGCCGCACCCTTCGGCGACGGACTCACCGTGGTCTTCATCGTGTCCGCGATTCTGGCCGCGGTGGCCGCCTGCGCATCACTGATGCGCGGCAACCGAGTCCAGCGGGTGGCACCGGTCGACGATCGTCCACCCTGCGATCGCGGTTCGAAGTGCGGTGCAGGGGTGCAGATGGATAGCCCCTCGACGAACTGACCTCCGCATCGGCCCTGATCGGCCCCGCCTAGGATGGGCCCCGAGCAGTTCTTGCGAAACGAAAGGCAACAACACGGCATGGCCGAATTCATCTACACGATGCGGAAGGTCCGCAAGGCGCACGGCGACAAGGTGATCCTTGACGACGTCACGCTGAACTTCCTTCCAGGCGCGAAGATCGGCGTCGTCGGCCCCAACGGGGCGGGCAAGTCGAGCGTCTTGCGGATCATGGCCGGTCTGGACATCGCCAACAACGGCGACGCGTTCATCGCGCCCGACGCCACGGTCGGCATCCTCATGCAGGAGCCGCAGCTGGACGAGGACAAGACCGTCCGCGAGAACGTCGAGGAGGGTGTGCCGATCAAGGCGAAGCTGAATCGGTACAACGAGGTCGCCGAGTTGATGGCCACCGACTACTCCGACGAGCTGATGGAGGAGATGGGTCAGCTGCAGGAGCAGTTGGACGCGGCCGACGCCTGGGACCTCGACTCGAAGCTCGAGCAGGCGATGGATGCGTTGCGGTGCCCGCCGCCCGACGAGCCCGTCACCCACCTGTCCGGTGGCGAGAAGCGCCGCGTCGCATTGTGCAAGCTGCTGCTGTCGGAGCCCGACCTGCTGCTGCTCGACGAGCCCACCAACCACCTGGACGCCGAGAGCGTGCTGTGGCTGGAGAAGCACCTGGCCGACTACAAGGGCGCGATCCTCGCCGTCACCCACGACCGGTACTTCCTCGACAACGTCGCCGAGTGGATCCTCGAGCTCGACCGCGGCCGGGCCTACCCGTACGAGGGCAACTACTCCACCTATCTGGAGAAGAAGGCCGAGCGGCTCACCCTGCAGGGCCGCAAGGACCAGAAGCTGCAGAAGCGTCTGGTGGAGGAGCTGGCCTGGGTCCGCTCCGGCGCCAAGGCCCGCCAGGCCAAGAACAAGGCCCGACTTGGGCGGTACGAGGAGATGGTGGCCGAGGCGGAGAAGACCCGCAAGCTCGACTTCGAGGAGATTCAGATCCCGATCGGCCCGCGTCTGGGCAACCAGGTCGTGGACGTCGCCAACCTCGACAAGGGCTTCGACGGCCGGATCCTGATCAAGGACCTGTCCTTCACGCTGCCCCGCAACGGCATCGTCGGGGTCATCGGTCCCAACGGCGTCGGCAAGACCACGCTGTTCAAGACCATCGTCGGTCTCGAGGAGCCGGACAGCGGCATCGTCAAGGTCGGCGACACCGTGAAGCTCAGCTACGTCGACCAGAACCGCGGCGGCATCGACCCGAAGAAGAACGTCTGGGAGGTCGTCTCCGACGGGCTCGACTACATCGAGGTCGGCCAGAACGAGGTGCCGTCACGGGCCTACGTCTCGGCGTTCGGCTTCAAGGGCCCCGACCAGCAGAAGCCTGCGGGCGTGCTGTCCGGCGGCGAGCGCAACCGGCTGAATCTCGCGCTGACCCTCAAGGAGGGCGGGAACCTGATTCTGCTCGACGAGCCCACCAACGACCTCGACGTCGAGACCCTCAGCTCGCTGGAGAACGCCCTGCAGCAGTTCCCCGGCTGCGCAGTGGTCATCTCCCACGACCGGTGGTTCCTCGACCGCACCTGTACGCACATCCTGGCCTGGGAGGGCGACGACGACAACGACGCCAAGTGGTTCTGGTTCGAGGGCAACTTCGGCGGCTACGAGGAGAACAAGCTGCAGCGGCTCGGCGCCGATGCCGCCCGTCCGCACAGGGTGACCCACCGCAGGCTGACGCGCGACTAAATCCGGCGGGGCTGAGCGCAGGGACTCTGCGGGAGATTAGTCTCGCACCTGCGTGCCAGCGCCGGCACACAGCTTGCGAGTCAGGAGCGATCGGCATGACGGTGAATCCGGGGAGCGGCCAGGACTTCGACGGATCCGCCAACACGACGGTGCTACGCCAGGACGCCAACACCAGGCTCGCCAGGGCGTACCTCCAGACCTATCAAGGCCCGCACGGTGATGCGCCTGCCGCCGATTCGGCGATCACCGCGCCCGTCGACCAGTCGATCGCAGGCAGGCTGGTGTCGCCGGCGCTGCTGGCCGCCCACGGCCGCCTGGGCCGGCAGCGCAGGCTCGGCGAGACGAAGGTCGCGGTGTACGGCGCCGACGACGCCGCGGGTTTCGGGCCCGCCCTGCAACTGGTCACCGACCAGAGCGGAATGCTGATGGACTCCGTGACGGTGTTGCTGCACCGCCTCGGCGTCGCCTACTCCGCGATCATGAACCCCACGTTCCGGGTGCGCCGCGACACGTCGGGACAGTTGGTCGAGATGCGGCCAGCCGCCGACCCGGCGGCGCCCCGCGACGGCATCGACGAGACATGGATCCACGTCGCGCTGTCCCCGTCGGTGGACGGCCGATCACTGATCGAGGCCGCCCGCCTGCTGCCCAACGTGCTCGCCGACGCGCGGCAGGTGGCCGTCGACTCGGCGGCGCTGAACGCCACCCTGGTCGGTCTGGCGAACGCGCTGGACGCCGACCGCGCCGGACTCTTCCCCAGCTACGACCGCCGCGACGTCGCGGCGTTGTTGCGATGGCTCGCCGATGGGCACTTCGTCCTGCTGGGCTATCAGCGCTGCGCGGTGCGCGACGGCGAGGCGACGGCCGACCCGGCCAGCCGCCTCGGCGTGCTCCGGCTGCGCACCGACGCGTTTCCGCAGCTGACCGGCCCCGACGATCTGCTGGTCCTCGCGCAGGCCACCATGCCGAGCTTCCTGCGCTACGGCGCGTACCCGTACATCGTGGTGGTCCGCGAGACCTTCGGCGGGCAGGGCCAGGCCGTGGA
>NZ_JAVRPS010000170.1:0-27874 GCF_032162105.1 Mycobacterium sp.
AGTTCCTTGCCCGCTGCCGAGTCCGGCGCGCTGAGTACCAGCGGCACACCCGAATCGCCCGCGGCGACCAGCGCTGGATCTATCGGGATCTGACCGAGCAGTGGCACGTCCGCACCGACTGAGCGGGACAGGCTTTCGGCCACCCGCGCGCCGCCGCCCTCGCCGAACAGGTTCATCGTGGTGCCATCCGGCAGCAGCAGGCCGGACATGTTCTCCACCACGCCGACGATCTTCTGCCGGGTCTGCAGGGCGATCGCACCCGCCCGCTCGGCGACCTCGGCCGCGGCGAGCTGCGGCGTGGTCACCACCAGGATCTCCGCGCCGGGGATCAACTGCGACACCGAGATCGCGATGTCACCGGTACCTGGCGGCAGATCCAGCAGCAGCACGTCCAGGTCGCCCCAGTACACGTCGGCGAGGAACTGTTGCAGTGCGCGGTGCAGCATCGGTCCGCGCCACACCACGGGGGTGTTGCCCTGGGTGAACATGGCGATGGAGATGACCCGCACGTCGTGCGCGATGGGCGGCAGGATCATCGACTCGACCTGGGTGGGCCGGTCCTCGGTGCCCATCATCCGTGGCACCGAGTGGCCGTAGATGTCGGCGTCGAGCACCCCGACGGACAGCCCGCGGACGGCCATGGCCGCCGCCAGGTTGACGGTCACGCTGGACTTGCCGACGCCGCCCTTGCCGGACGCCACCGCATAGACCCGGGTCAGGGAACCGGGCTGGGCGAAGGGGATGACCGGTTCGCGCGAATCCCCGCGCAGCAGCTTGCGCAGCTCGGCGCGCTGCTCGTCGTTCATCACGTCGAGGGTGACCTTCACCGCGCCGGTGCCGGGAACGTCCGCGACGGCTTCGCTGACGCGGTCGGTGATCTCGGTCTTCTTCGGGCACGCCGAGGTGGTCAGGTAGATCTCGACGTGCACGCCGCCGTCCTGGCCGGCGGTGACGTTCTTGACCATGCCGACTTCGGTGATCGGCCTGCGCAGCTCGGGGTCGATGACCTTGGCCAGCGCGGAGCGGACCGCGGATTCCAGGTCATTGGGTGTAGTGGACATCAATTGTGAGTCTAGGCCGCCGGGTCCGGCCGATTGGGCGCGGTCAGTTCGCCGGGCCGGGCAGCGGACCCGATGGCGCCAGGACGGGCGCCGGTTCGGGTGCCGGGCCGAACGGCGCGGGGGGCGGTGGCGGCGGCGGGAACAGCGGGGGCGGCGCGAACGGCGCAGGCGCCCCGAACGGTGCAGGCGCCCCGAACGGTGTAGGCGGCAGCTCCTCGGGCGGTGCCGCCGGTGGCTGCGAGACCAGGCAGAACACCGCGCAGTTCTGCTGCGGCACCGGGGCGCCGGGACCAGGCAGCGGCCCTGCCGGGAAGCCGGGGCCGAGTCGACCGGCCGTGTCGGGCAGCAGCGTCATCAGCGCCAGCGGATCGTCTGCAGGAAGTCCCGCCGCGTTGAGCGGCAGGCCAGGGCCGAGGCCCTCGGGGTTGGCGTCGAGATGCGCGTCGCCAAGCGGAGCGGGTCCAGTGATCGGCGGCAGATTCACCGGGACCACGCCCGTGGCGTACGCCGCCGCCCAGCCCAGCACGTTCTGCGCGTAGGCCACCGAGTTGTTGTAGCGCAGGATGGCCGCCATCACCTGGGACTGGTCGCGCAGGTTGAGGCCGCCGCTGCACAGGTAGCGGGCGGCGGCGAGGGTCGAGTCGTACAGGTTCTGCACGTCGGCCTTACCGTCGCCGTCACCGTCGGAGGCGTAGCGGGCCCAGGTGCCGGGCAGGAACTGCATCGGGCCCATGGCACGCGCATAGGTGACCCGGCCGGCCTGGACGCTCTGCACGATGACTTCGTTGCCGGCCAGCGTGCCGTCCAGGGCAGGGCCGTAGATCGGGGAGATGGGCGTGCCGTGCGCGTCGGTGGCACCGCCGTTGGCGTGCATCGATTCGATGCGGCCGATGCCCGCCAGCAGATTCCAGCTGATGCCGCAGCCAGGGTAGGCGCCCGCCATCATGCTTTCGGCATTGCGGTACGCGTTCAGCGCCATCGCCGGAATGCGAAGGCTGCCAGGCGAATTCACCACCACCGACGGCGGCGGTGCAGCGCTGCTCGAGGCGGCGATGTGGAACGGGGCCGGACTCTTGATGGCCGCGACCACGGTGGCGCCGGAGCCGCTGCCGGTTCGCGCGACGGCGGCCAGCGGCGTGATCCCGTTGTCGTCGACGGAGGCGTGGGGCGCGGAGGCGCCGACGGCGCCGGCGAGCACCAACGGGACGAGCACGACGATACCGAAGGCGGGTGTGCCCACCACGCGGCCTGCGTGACGCCGCACCTTTGCAAAGGCTGCGGCGGCAACAGAGGCCGGGTCTCCCCCTATGCGCACTCAACCGTCCTAGCGTGACCGAGCAACCTAGTGAACCAAGTCACCATACCTAGTGAAGATTGATGTGTTGCAGCAATCCCCAAGCCGGTTTCAGCTCAGGCGCTTCGACCGTCTCTCCGCGCCGTCCGCCTTGCCCGGCTTGTCCTTGTCGATTCCCGGTCGTTGCGGTCGCATCTCGTTGATGAGGTCGCGCAATTCCTCGAGCTCGCGGCGAAGGTAGTCGCGGGTCGCGACCTCCCCAACCGCGAGTCGCAACGCCGCGAGTTCGCGGGCCAGGTACTCGGTGTCGGCCTTGGTCTGCTCGGCGCGGCGTCGGTCTTCCTCCAGCGCGACCCGGTCGCGGTTCTCCTGGCGGTTCTGCGCCAGCAGGATCAGCGGTGCGGCATAGGCGGCCTGTGTGGAGAAGGCCAAGTTCAGCAGGATGAACGGGTACGGGTCCCAGCGCAGCGACAACGCGAACAGGTTCAACAGGATCCAGACGATCACGAACACGGTCTGCATCGCGAGATATCGGCCGGTGCCAAGGAACCGGGCGAACCGCTCGCCGAAGCGGCCTGCGGCCTCGACGTCGAACTGCGGTGTGAACCGCCGCCGCGACGTCCGCGGGGTGTCGAGTCGTTGGCGGCCCGACAGGTCGCTCACGACCCGGCTCCGGCTGCGGCGTTATCGGTGGGCAGTTCGGGTTCGTCGGCACTGAGCCGCCAGTCGTGCGGCAGCAAGTGGTCGAGAACGTCGTCGACGGTGACGGCACCCAGCAGGTGGTTCTCCTCGTCGACCACGGGCCCGCACACCAGGTTGTAGGCGGCGAAGTACCGCGTCACCGCCGCCAGCGAGGTGTCGGGGGTGAGGTTGGGAAGATCGCTGTCGACGATCCCGCTGACGAGTGCCGCCGGCGGCTCCCGCAGCAGCCGTTGCAGGTGCACGCAGCCCAGGTAGCGTCCGGTCGGGGTGGATGTCGGTGGCCGCACGACGAAGCACAGCGAGGCCAGCGCGGGCGTCAGGTCGGGATCACGCACCCGCGCCAGCGCCTCGGCCACGGTGGTGTCGGGTGCCAGCACCACCGGCTCCGGGGTCATCAGACCACCTGCGGTGTCGGGGGAGTGCTTGAGCAGTCGGCGCACCGGCTCGGAGTCCTCGGGATCCATGCGGGCCAGCAGGACCTCGGCGCGCGACGCGCCCAGTTCGCCGAGAAGGTCGGCGGCGTCGTCGGGGTCCATCTCCTCGAGTACGTCGGCGGCGCGCTCGGTGTCCAGCTGCTCGAGGAGCTCGGCCTGCTCGCTCTCGGGCAGCTCCTGCAGGATGTCGGCCAGCCGTGCGTCGTCGAGTGCGTTGACCACCTCGTAGCGCCGCTTTGCAGGCAGCTCGCGAATGGCGTCGGCCACCTCGATCGGGCGTTGCCCCTCGAACTGTGCGAGCAACTGCGCGACACCCTGCCCGGGAAGCGCAAGGGCCGACGGGGTCAGGCCCGCCACATGCTGCCAGTCGACCACGTGCACGGGGGTGCGGCGGCCGAGCCGGCGATTGTTGCGTACGGCGATCCTGGTGACCATCCAGTCGCGCGACCGCACCTGCTCGATCGCCAGATCGGCGACGACCACGTCGATGCCCGCCAGGCTCTCCAGCTCCGGGTCGGTGACGCGGACGCGGGTGTCGAGCACCTGGCCGAGCACCAGCACCTCACCGGGGCGCTGCGCGAACCGCCGCAGCGACACGTTGGCGGTGGTCAACGTCACCGCGTTGGGCTCGATCGCGGTGACGCGCAGGATCGGTACGAAAATTCTTCTGCGGGTGAGCAATTCGACGACCAGGCCGAGTACTCGCGGCTGTTGGCGGACGCTGCTGATACTGATCACGACGTCGCGGACACGACCGATGGACTCACCGTCGGGACCGAGCACCACCATCCCCGCGAGTCGGGCCGCGTAGACCCTGTTCACCGCCACCATGACTCAAAGAGTAGAGAGTTAGCGCGTGGACAACCTGTATCGCCCCCGCCGAACGTGTCTTTCGGTTCCAGGCAGTAGCGACAAGATGATTGAGAAGGCCAAGGGCCTGCCCGCCGACGAGGTGTTCCTCGATCTGGAGGACGCCGTCGCACCGGATGCCAAGGCGGAGGCTCGCGCTCGGGTGGCGACCGCCCTTTCCGAGCCGGGCTGGGCAGGCCAGTTGCGCGGTGTGCGGGTCAACGACTGGACCACGCCGTGGACCCACGCCGACGTCATCGAGGTGGTCGCCACGGCGGGGTCACACCTCGACCTCGTGGTGCTGCCCAAGGTGACCGACGCGTCGCACGTCCAGGCACTCGACCTGTTGCTCACTCAACTCGAGACCATCCACGGGCTGCCGCCAGGGCGCATCGGCATCGAGGCGCAGATCGAGAACGCCATGGGGCTGACCAACCTCGACGCGATCGCGGCCGGTCCGCGTGTGCAGGCGCTGGTGCTCGGGCCGGCCGACATGATGGCCAGTCTCAACATGCGCACCCTGGTGGTCGGCGAGCAACCCGAGGGCTACGACGTCGGCGACGCCTATCACCACGTGCTGATGCGCATTCTGATCGCCGCACGCACCCACGGCATCAACGCCATCGACGGGCCGTATCTCAAGGTGCGCGACGTCGAGGCCTTCCGCCGGATCGCGGGGCGGTCGGCTGCGCTCGGCTACGACGGCAAGTGGGTGCTGCACCCTGATCAGATCGCCGCGGGCAATGAGATCTTCAGCCCCCGCCAAGACGACTACGACCACGCTGAGCTGATCCTGGAGGCCTACGACTGGCACACCTCGGGGGCCGGCGGCGCCAGGGGCGCGGTGATGCTGGGCGACGAGATGATCGACGAGGCCAGCCGCAAGATGGCGCTGGTGATCGCGGGCAAGGGGCGGGCGGCTGGGATGGCCCGCACGGGCGAGCCGTTCCGGCCACCGGATGCCTAGGGCTTCGTTCCGACGGCGCTTCGCGGATCAGTAGCTGTTAGACGTACGACCAATCGCTGGCGTAGAGGCCGAAGATGAGCAGCAGGTAGAGCACCAAGCCGACCGTGATCAGACCGCCGACGATGGTGCCTGCCAAGGCCAGGCCGAACCCGTCCTGGCCGGTTCGTTTCGTTTCCCGCATCGCGATGATGCCGAGGATCATGCCGATCACCGATGGGATGCAGCACACCAGACCGAGCACTGACGTGACGAGCGAAGCGATCGCCATGCCATTGGTGCCCTGCGGCTTCATCGCCCGGTACGGGTCGTACGGGTCGGTCCCGTAGGTATATCCGCCGGCGTAGGGCTGAGATCCGGGGGGACCGGCCGGATAACCGGGTGGTGGCGGGAAACCCGGCGGCGGTGGGTAACCCGGTGCCTGCGGCGGGTAGCCGGCCGGACCCGGATACCCGGCCCCATACACCGGAGGTGGCAGGCCGGGGTTGGTCGGGTATTCCACCGGCGCATAGGGATCAGACGATTGCGGCGAATTCTCCAGTGGGGGGTATTCGTTGCCCCCCGAATTCGGGTACGGCTGCTCGGGCCCGCTGGTCATGGTCAGGAACCCAGTATCGCGACGATCCAGATCAGGCTGATCAGTAGCGAGCCCGCGCCGATGGCGATGCCCGCGATGGCCAGCCCGCGGCCGTTCGCGCCAGTCGCCTTGACCTGGTTGAGCGCGACGATGCCCAGCACGATGCCGATGATCGAGCCGATGCCGCAGAAGAACCCGATGACCGACGCGACGACCGAGGCGATGGCCAAGTTGTTGGTGGGCGCGCTCTGCGCCCCGTAGGCGCCGTATACCGCGGGCGGCGGCGGGGCGCAGTAACCCGGTGCGCCGTAGCCCGGGGGAGGGCCGTAACCCGGTGCGCCATAGGGCGGCGGCGGTGCGCCGTAACCCGGAGGAGGGCCGTAGCCAGGGGGAGCGCCATAGGGCGGGGGCGGCGGATGGGACGGCGGCGGATAACCGGCCCCTTGCGGCGGGTAGAACTGCGGATCGACCGGCGGCGGGTAGAACTGCGGATCGACGGGCGGCGGGTAGGCCCCTTGGTCGAATGCCGGCGGCGTGTAGGCCGGCGCCTCGTAGGACGGCGTGTCGTCGGACGGCGGAGGCGGGATCTCCGAAGGTTGCTGGGACTGCTCGATCGGTGGCGCCTCGTAGCCACCCGCGTGCGGCTCGGCCGCGCCGGTTCCTGCCTCGGGTGACGGCGTCTGGCCTGCGTCTCCGCCCGGGTTCGTCATGGCGTCAAACCTAGCGCACAGGCCGAATCCCGGTGGTCGGTCGGCATTCGGGGCACGATTGGGGGCGCCGGGGCGTTGTCCGTCTGGACGTCGCCTGGTTGGCTGTCCGAAGGCCGGAGGAGATGAAACGATGACCAGTCCGCTACAACCTGGACAGAAGCCGGGCCGCGGCGGCCCGGCCGGGCTGCCGACGCCGCCGAAGGGCTGGCCGATCGGCTCGTACCCGACCTATGCCGAAGCGCAGCGCGCGGTGGATTACCTGTCCGACCAAGAGTTTCCGGTGGAACAGGTGACCATCGTCGGCGTCGACCTGATGCAGGTCGAACGTGTCACGGGACGGCTCACCTGGCCGCGGGTGCTCGGCGGCGGGGCCCTGACCGGTGCGTGGCTCGGCCTGTTCATCGGGCTGGTGTTGGGCTTCTTCAGCCCCAGCCCGTGGGGTTCGCTGATCGCCGGGTTGGTGGCCGGTGTGTTCTTTGGCCTCATCACCTCGGGCCTGCAGTACGCGATGGCTCGCGGCACAAGAGATTTCAGCTCGACGATGCAACTGGTGGCCGGCCGCTACGACGTGCTGTGCGACCCACGGGGTGCCGAGCAGGGCCGGGATCTGCTGGCGCGCTTGACGATCTGACGTCGAGGTCGGCCACCGCATCAGTTCGCTGAGTGGCGCCCCCAGGTCACGATTGCGACGCGCGCAGCCGAAAGTGTTGCACATCACGCGCACATCGCTCTACGGTTTGCCCGCGGGAGGAACTCGCGCGGACAGGAGGCGGGCGTGCGCGCTCTGCGGCTAGGAGCTGCGGTGTTGGCTGCGCTGACGACGGCGTCAATGGTCTCGGCATGCGGTTC
This sequence comes from Mycobacterium sp., assembly GCF_032162105.1. Lineage (GTDB taxonomy): Bacteria > Actinomycetota > Actinomycetes > Mycobacteriales > Mycobacteriaceae > Mycobacterium. The sequence goes on from NZ_JAVRPS010000170.1 coordinate 7,441, forward strand.
GCAGGCCGGCGGAATCGTCATCAACTACTACACACCGGCTAATGAGATGGCGACCTTCACCGCCGTGGCCAAGCGCTGCAACGCCGATCTCGGCGGGCGCTTCACCATCAAACAGATCAGCTTGCCCAAGGGCGCCGACGACCAGCGTCTGCAGCTGGCGCGCCGGCTCACCGGCAACGACAAGACGCTCGACGTGATGGCCCTCGACGTGGTCTGGACCGCCGAGTTCGCCGAGGCCGGTTGGGCGTTGCCGCTCTCCGACGATCCGGCGGGCCAGGCCGAGTCCGACGCCCGTGAGAACACGTTGCCCGGGCCGCTCAAGACGGCGGAGTGGCAGGACAAGCTGTACGCCGCCCCGATCACCACCAACACCCAATTGCTTTGGTACCGAGCCGATTTGATGGACAAGCCGCCCGACACGTGGGACGGCATGGTGGCCGAGGCGACACGGCTGCATGCGGCCGACAAGCCCAGCTGGATCGCCGTGCAGGCCAAGCAGTACGAGGGTCTGGTGGTGTGGTTCAACACGTTGTTGACCAGTGCGGGTGGCCAGGTGCTCTCCGACGACGGCAAGACCGTGACGCTGACCGACACCCCCGAGCACCGCGCCGCGACGGTCAAGGCGCTGCAGATCATCAAAGCAGTTGCCACGGCGCCGGGTGCCGACCCGTCGGTCACGCAGACCGACGAGGCCACCGCCCGGCTGGCCCTGGAACAAGGCAAAGCCGCGCTCGAGGTGAACTGGCCGTTCGTGCTGCCCTCGTTTCTCGAGAACGCCGTCAAGGGCGGCGTCTCGTTCCTGCCGCTCAACGAGCGGCCAGATCTGGTGAGCGCCATCAACGACCTCGGCACCTTCTCGCCCGATGACGCGCAGTTCGAGGCCGCCTACGACGCCAGCAAGAAGGTGTTCGGCTTCGCGACGTACCCGGGTGTGCAGGCCGACCAGCCGGCCAAGGTCACGATCGGTGGGCTGAATCTGGCGGTCGGCAAGAACAGCCAGCACAAGGCGGAGGCGTTCGAGGCCATCCGCTGCCTGCGCGACGTGGAGAACCAGCGCTACACCTCGATCGAGGGTGGCCTGCCCGCCGTGCGCGCAACGCTCTACGACGATCCGGCGTTCCAGGCCAAGTACCCGCAGTACGCGATCATCCGAGAGCAGCTCACCAACGCCGCGGTGCGCCCCGCCACGCCCGTCTACCAAGCGGTGTCGACGCGCATCTCGGCGACGCTGGCACCGATCACCGACATCGACCCCGAGCGCACCGCCGATGAGCTCGCCGACCAGGTGCAGAAGGCCATCGACGGGAAGGGGCTAATTCCGTGACGGAGACCGTCCAGGAGCGGCCTGCGGCCGGCGGCGCCACCGACGACACCAAGTCGGACCGGCGGCTGGCGTTCTGGCTGATCGGCCCCGCGGTCGTCCTGATGCTCGCCGTCACCGCGTATCCCATCGGCTACGCGGTGTGGCTCAGCCTGCAGCGCTACAACCTCGCCGCGCCCGACGACATCAAGTTCGTCGGGCTGGACAACTACCAGACCATCCTCACCGACAGGTACTGGTGGACGGCGTTCGTCGTCACGCTTTCCATCACCATCGTGTCGGTGGTCATCGAATTCGTGCTCGGCATGACGCTGGCGCTGGTGATGCACCGGACCATCTTCGGCAAGGGCGCGGTGCGCACCGCAGTTCTGATCCCGTACGGGATCGTCACCGTCGCCGCGTCCTACAGCTGGTACTACGCGTGGACGCCCGGCACCGGATATCTGGCCAATCTGCTGCCTGCGGGCAGCGCGCCGCTGACCGAGCAGTTGCCGTCGCTGGCCATCGTCGTCCTCGCCGAGGTGTGGAAGACGACGCCGTTCATGGCACTGCTGCTGCTGGCCGGGCTCGCGCTGGTGCCGCAGGACCTGCTCAACGCCGCCCAGATGGACGGGGCCGGCGCGTGGAAGCGTCTGGTCAAGGTGATCCTGCCCCTGATCAAGCCGGCCATCCTGGTGGCGCTGCTGTTCCGCACACTCGACGCGTTCCGCATCTTCGACAACATCTACGTGCTGACCGGCGGCGCGAACGACACCGGCTCAGTGTCGATCTTGGGCTACGACAACCTGTTCAAGGCCTTCAACCTCGGCCTGGGGTCGGCGATCAGCGTGCTGGTCTTCCTGTCGGTCGCGGTGATCGCCTTCATCTACATCAAGGTGTTCGGTGCGTCGGCACCGGGCTCTGAAGCGGAGGGTCGCTAGTGACCGAGCGGGTGGGTGCGCAGCGGGCGACGGGCTGGATCGTCGTCAACGTCATCGTGCTGCTCTACGCCTTGATCCCGGTGTTGTGGATTCTGTCGCTGTCGTTGAAGCCGTCGTCAAGTGTCAAGGACGGCAAGCTGATTCCGGCACAGGTGACGTTCGACAACTACAAGGCCATCTTTCAGGGGAACATCTTCAGCTCGGCCCTGATCAACTCGATCGGCATCGGTCTGATCACCACGGTCATCGCGGTAGTCATCGGGGGGATGGCCGCATACGCGATCGCGCGGCTGGCGTTCCCCGGCAAGAAGGCTCTGGTGGGCGTGGCCCTGCTGATCGCCATGTTCCCGCAGATCTCGCTGGTGACCCCGATCTTCAACATCGAGCGCAGGATCGGGCTGTTCGACACCTGGCCCGGCCTGATCATCCCCTACATCACCTTCGCGCTGCCGCTGGCGATCTACACCATGTCGGCGTTCTTCAAGGAGATCCCTTGGGATCTGGAGAAGGCGGCGAAGATGGACGGGGCCACGCCCGGCCAGGCCTTCCGGAAGGTGATCGCGCCGCTCGCGGCGCCCGGCATCGTGACAGCGGGCATCCTGGTGTTCATCTTCGCCTGGAACGACCTGCTGCTCGCCCTGTCGCTGACGGCCACCCAGCGGGCCATCACGGCGCCGGTGGCGATCGCCAACTTCACCGGCAGTTCGCAATTCGAGGAGCCGACCGGGTCCATCGCGGCCGGCGCGATGGTGATCACCGTGCCGATCATCATCTTCGTATTAATCTTCCAACGGCGGATCGTCGCCGGTTTGACGTCCGGTGCGGTGAAGGGGTAATCGATGGCCGAAATCGTGCTAGACCACGTGAGCAAGAGCTACGCCAGTGGTGCTGTGGCGGTGAAGGATCTGTCCATTCACATCGCCGACGGTGAGTTCATCATCCTGGTCGGGCCGTCGGGGTGCGGAAAGTCGACCACCCTCAACATGATCGCGGGCCTTGAGGACATCAGCTCCGGGGAGCTGAGCATCGGCGGCGAACGGGTCAACGAGAAGGCGCCCAAGGACCGCGACATCGCGATGGTGTTCCAGTCTTACGCGCTCTACCCGCACATGACCGTCCGGCAGAACATCGGGTTTCCGCTGACGCTGGCCAAGATGAGCAAGGTCGATATCGCGACCAAGGTCGAGGAGACGGCGAAGGTCCTCGACCTCACCGAACTTCTGGACCGCAAGCCTGCGCAACTGTCCGGCGGGCAGCGGCAGCGCGTCGCGATGGGCCGCGCAATCGTGCGCGACCCCAAGGCATTCCTTATGGACGAGCCGCTGAGCAACCTCGATGCCAAGCTGCGCGTGCAGATGCGTTCGGAGATCGCCCGCCTGCAGAACAGGCTGGGCACCACCACCGTCTACGTCACGCACGACCAGACCGAGGCGATGACGCTCGGCGACCGCGTCGTCGTCATGCTGGGCGGAGTGGCCCAGCAGATCGGCACGCCCGACGAGCTCTACAGCCGCCCGGCCAACCTGTTCGTTGCCGGCTTCATCGGGTCGCCGTCGATGAACTTCTTCCCCGCGTCACTGACCGACGGCGGCGTTCGGCTGCCCTTCGGCGACGAGGTCTTGCTCTCCCCAGAGGCCCTCGAGACGTTGGCGAAGCATCCCAAGCCCACCAACGTGATCGTCGGCGTGCGCCCCGAGAACCTCGAGGATGCGGCGCTGATCGACACCTACGCGCGGATCAGGGCTTTGACCTTCCAGGTCAACGTCGACTTCGTCGAGTCGCTGGGCGCCGACAAGTACCTGCACTTCCGCACCGAGGGTGAGGGCGCGCGGGCCGCCCAGCTCGCAGAACTGGCCGCCGAGTCCGGGGCGTCCGAGAACCAGTTCGTGGCAAGGGTTTCCGCCGAGTCCACCGTGACCGCCGGACAGACCGTGGAACTCGCCTTCGACACCTCCAAGCTGACGCTGTTCGACGCGGATACCGGGGTCAACCTGTCGACCCCGCCCGCCGAGTGACCCCCGCCGAGTGACCGACGTCCTCACCGAGGTCCGCGCGCGGCTGGACGAGCACTTCGCCGCGGCAGGGATCACCGCTGAACCCGTTTCGGCCAGCGTGACGTTCCTCGGCGCGGAGTCCATCGAGGTGCTGCGCTACGGCGCGGACGGGGATGGCGTCTACCGCTATGTCTCCCTTGGCTGTTCGCGTCACCCGATGATCGACCCCGCCGAGATGATGGCCGACCCCACGTCGGGTCCGCGCGCCGAGGTGGTGGTGGCGCTGCGCGGTCCGACGCCAACTGGGTTGGCCCGATCGATCGCGGTGGTCGCCGCGGCGCCCGTGGTGGAGGGCCTCGTCCTTAGTGCCGACGCACTCGTCGACCTCGAGACGCCGCTGTGGGAGCGGACGCCTTTCACGGCAGTGCTGTTGGGCGTCAGCGACATCGGCGACGTCGAGCTCGCGGCGCCGCTCGAGCCGGTGACGGTGCTGTCGGCGACGCCGATCACGGCGACGGAGGCGGCCTGGGTGCGGCTCAAGGGCGCCGAGGCGATGCGGGAGGCCTGGCGGGTGGATGGCGTCGACGTGCTGAATCCGGCGCGGCCGGCTGCTCAGCCGCGCTAGCGCGTTGGTGTTCGCCGAGGGTTTCGTGGTTGCTCGCGGGCATCCGCCCGGTATCGGTGCGGCCTGGAGGGGGTAATCCCTTGTGCCACTTGTGTTTAAGAAGTCACTCGACACGTCGACTTTCCTTCGAGTTCTCTCATCAACGACGTCGCCAAACCCTTAATATTCGCACATATGTTCGAGTAATGCAGGTAGAGGCGGTCCGGGCGGCAGGAGCCGCGGTTGCTGCTCATGGCCGCGAGCTGGTGGTGGATTCGGCGGAAATCGATGGCGACCTGGTGCGCGATATGACCGAGATGCTCACCGGTATGTGTGCGCGGCTGTACGGCACACGTGCTGGGGCCTACCGCGCCAAGCGTGCCGTCGCGGCGGCGGCTGAGGCCGCAGATCATGAGGCGGCGTGATGGCGCGCTTCGAGGTTCCTGAGGGCTGGACGGTACAGGCATTCAAGTTCACGCTCGACCCAACCGACGACCAAGCGCGTTCGCTGGCACGGCATTTCGGCGCCCGCCGCAAAGCCTACAACTGGACCGTCGCCACCTTGAAGGGCGATATCCAGGCATGGCGTGAGACAGGTGTCGAGACCTCGAAGCCTTCGTTGCGGGTGCTGCGGAAGCGCTGGAACATGGTTAAGGACGAGGTGTGTGTCAACGCTGAGACCGGTGCGGTGTGGTGGCGCGAGTGTTCGAAGGAGGCTTATGCCGACGGCATTGACGGCGGGGTGGACGCGTACTGGAACTGGCAGACCTCCCGATCGGGCAGACGCGACGGCGAAAAGATGGGTTTCCCCCGGTTCAAGAAGAAGGGACGCGACCAGGACCGCGTGACGTTCACGACCGGAGCGATGCGCGTCGAACCTGACCGCCGCCATCTGACCTTGCCGGTGATCGGGACTGTCCGCACGCATGAGAACACCCGTCGGATTGAGCGGCTCATCACGAAGGGCCGGGCGCGGGTTTTGGCGATCACGGTTCGCCGCAACGGCACTCGCTTGGATGCGAGTGTGCGGGTCCTGGTGCAGCGCCCGCAACAGCCGAAGGTGGCGCACCCCGGTTCACGGGTTGGCGTTGATGTCGGGGTGCGCCGGCTGGCCACGGTCGCCGATGAGGGCGGCGCAGTGCTCGAACATGTGCCGAATCCGCGGCCACTGGATGCGGCACTCAGAGAGTTGCGGCAGGCTAGCCGGGCCCGTTCGCGGTGCACGAAAGGCTCACGGCGCTACCGTGAGCGCAGCACCGAGATTTCCCGGCTGCATCGCCGGGTCAACGATGTTCGCACTCATCACCTGCACGTCCTGACAACACGATTGGCTAAAATCCACGGCCGGATCGTTGTTGAAGGGTTGGACGCGGCGGGGATGCTGCGGCAAAAGGGACTCCCCGGTGCCCGTGCCAGACGGCGTGGGCTGTCGGATGCGGCCCTGGGCACACCGCGCCGGCACTTGTCCTACAAGACGGGCTGGTACGGGTCAGAGCTGGTCATCGCCGACCGCTGGTTCCCGTCGTCGAAAACCTGTCATGCCTGCGGGCATGTGCAGGACATCGGCTGGGACGAACACTGGCAATGCGACCGCTGTTCGGTCGCTCACCAGCGTGATGACAATGCCGCGATCAACCTCGCACGCTACGAGGAAACAGCTAGCGTCGTCGGCCCAGTTGGGGCCGCCGTCAAGCGTGGAGCCGACCGCAAGACCGGGCCTCGCCCGGCAGGTGGCTGTGAAGCGCGGAAGGGAGGCAGCCGCACGGCTGCCGAACAACCCCGAGACGGGGTGCAAGTCGCGTGATCACTAAAGATCACACACTTGCAACGGGCTGCACCAAACCCGGCTGCACCGTGCCCGCTTACGGCACCCAGGCCCATCACGCCGCCCGCGACTGGACCTACGGCGGACTAACCAACGTCGATGACCTCGCCCTGGCCTGCGGACCCGACAACCGGATGGTCGGGCCCGAGGGCTGGAGCACCCGCCTCACCGACGACCACGACGTCGAGTGGATTCCGCCCCCACACCTGGACACCGGACAAACGCGCATCAACCACTACCACCGCCCCGAAGAACTGCACCCGCCCCCAACGATGCATGGACACCCCAGCAGGCGGTCGACGACGAACCCGTCGTGGACGACCCGCGGACATCCGACGACCCGCGGGCATCCGACGCGGCCGCGTCCGACGATGCCGCGGATCTCAACGACCCGTCGGCCACCGACGAGTCGGCGACCAACGGCGACAACACGACTCACCAATCCGGTGACGCAGAACCGCCGGACGGCAAGGCGGCCTAACGCCCTCGCTGATCCGACGAACGATCAGCTTCGGAGACGAAATCCCGAACCCGATCGCGAGTCACACCGGTATGCGGCGCTATTGGGGGGACGTAGGTTACAGGTCTCCGGTGATGCGGTTGCTCTCCACCTTGGAGATCGTGTTGCCGTTACGGTCGAGAAACCGGGCACCCACGTAAATCTCGTCGTAGCCGCCGTCGCCGATGTTCTCGAATATCCCGTTGTCCTCGTCCAGCTGGGCATGGGTCCGGTGTTCAATTACCGCTCGCGAGGCGTGGACTGATCAGGGCGGCACCGGCTCATGCCGAGGCCGCTGATGCCGTCGCGGCGTCTGTCGTCGTCCAGCTTTGGTTCACCGCTGCTCATTTGGAATCACGACCCATAAGCGACGAGTACGAACGCAGGGCAGATCCGGATCGGGCAAGTCGACGTTGCTCCGGATCATCGCCGGGCTCATCCCCGCGACCACCGGCACTCGCGGTAACGAGCTCAACGGCGCCAACCCGGGGGCGGCGCTGGTGTTCCAGTCCTTCGCGTTGATGCCGTGGCTCACCGTCCAGGACAACGTCGAACTCGGGCTCACCGCTCGCGGGGTTGCGCCCGCGCAGCGCAGGGAGCGTGCGCTCGACGCGATCGACATGATCGGCCTGGACGGCTTCGAATCCGCCTACCCCAAGGAACTTTCGGGAGGCATGCGTCAACGCGTCGGCTTCGCAAGGGCGCTCGTCCTCGAGCCCGATCTGCTGCTGATGGACGAACCGTTCTCGGCGCTCGACGTGCTGACCGCCGAGAACCTCCGTACCGAGCTGGTGAACCTATGGACGGGCGAGAACTTCCGACCAAGGCGATCTGCATCGTCACCCACAACATCGAGGAAGCCGTGCTGCTCGCCGACCGGGTCGTCGTGCTCGGCGCCAACCCCGGCCGGATCCTAGCCGAAGTCCGCGTCGACCTCGAGCGCCCCAGGGACCGACGCGCTCCCGCGTTCGAGGTGCTCGTCGATCAGCTCTACGGCCTACTCACCGGCCGGGAAACGGTCGAAGTCGTCGCGGAACACATTGCGGTCACGCCGATTACCCGGCCGCTGCCCGACGCCTCGGTCGGCGGCCTCGCAGGCCTCGTCGAGATCGTGCACGCCAACGACTGCCGGATGGGGCTCGCCGACCTAGCCGACGAACTGAACTTCGAGATCGATGACCTCCTGCCGCTGGTCGACGCGGCCGCCATGCTCGGCCTGGTCACCGTCGGTGACGGCGAACTCACACTCACCGAGATCGGCGCCCAGTTCACCAGCAGACATTCAGAGCAGCAAGAAGATCTTCGCCTACCAGACCCGCGGCCTAGCACTGCTGGTGCGCACCATCTGCAAGGCATTGACCGGTAGCGCCGACGGCACTTTGCGGGCCGGATTCTTCCTGGATCTGCTGCGACATGGATTCTCCGCCGACGACGCCCGCCGCCAACTCGACATCGCCATCGACTGGGGCCGCTACGGCGAGTTGTACGACTACGACAGCTTGAGCGACGGCATCACCGCGGACCCCGCGGCTGGCATCCATCCCGGGCCTTCGTCAACGAACCGGGCGCCACGTGACCCGCTTACAGCCAGTGGTTGCGCCGGAACGTGATGTACAAGATCGTGCAGACCGTCGCCATCACCAGCAGCACCGCGGGATAACCCCACACCTGGTGCAGTTCGGGCATGTGGTCGAAGTTCATGCCGTAGATGCCGGCCAGCGCCGTCGGCACCGCGGCGATCGCCACCCACGCCGAGATCTTGCGCATGTCGAGGTTCTGCTGCATGGAGACCTTGCCGACCGCCGCCTGCACCAGCGAGCTGAGCACTTCGTCGTAGCTGGCGATCCGGTCGGCAGCTTGCGTGTTGTGGTCGAGCACGTCGCGCATATACCGCCTGACCTCCTTGGAGATCAGGTCGTTGTGGTCGGTTCCCATCCGCTGCAGCGCCAACGACAACGGGGCGACCGCCCGGCGCAGCTCGACGACTTCTCGCTTGAGCATGTAGATGTGCTCGATGTCGGTGGTGGTGTTCGGTGAGAAGACGTTCTCCTCCATCGCGTCGATGTCGGTTTCGACGAGATCGGTGACGTCGAGGTAGGCGTCGACTACGTGATCGGCGATCGCATGCATGACCGCGTAGGGGCCGAGCTTGCAATTCGCGGGCGCGCCGTCCATCTGCTTGCGCACCCCGGCCAGGCCACCGTGATCGCCGTGCCGGACGGTGACGACGAAGTCGGGCCCCACGAAGATCATGATCTCGCCGGTCTCCACGATCTCGCGGGCAAGGGCCACCGATTCGTGCTCCACGTAGTTAACCGTCTTGAGCACCAGGAACAACGTTTGGTCGTATCGCTCCAGCTTGGGTCGCTGGTGGGCGTGCACCGCATCCTCCACGGCCAGCTCGTGCAGGCCGAAGACGTCGGCCACGGCCTGCATCTGGTGTTCGTCTGGCTCGTGCAGGCCGATCCACACGAACGCCGGGACGCCGTCCGCCTCGAGTTCGCGCACCTTGTTCAGGGCGGCGGCGTGGGTGTACTTGCCAGGCAGTCGACTGCCGTCGGCGTAGACGCCGCAGTCGACCATCGCGCGTGCGACGGGGACGTGGATGGAATGGGCGTCGAGTTCGGCCACTCGGCGAGCGGCGGGCCGCAGCATCGACGGCTGCAGGGCACGGAATGAGGGCATGCGCAGACCTCCCCTCGGCGGGCGAAGCAGCCCCGTCGGGGCCTGAATCGGAACGCTCAAATGGTACGCCCAAAGGCTGGCAGGGCTCTGCTTGTCGATCCATTCACGAGTGGGCAACCCGCCCGAGTGAGCTTTCGGAGTGAAGTACCCTGACGCCGTGTCTAACGGAACGATCGATTCCTCGCGCGAGCGCTCGTCAGTGGTACGCACCCCACAAGTCGTCATCGATGACGCAGAGATCTTCGCCGCCCACGAGGGGGGCAAGCTCTCGGTCGGACTGAAGCTGCCGCTGGACACCCAGAGGGCCCTCTCCATCGCCTACACGCCAGGGGTGGCGCAGGTCAGCCGGGCCATCGCGACCGATCACACGCTGGCCGCCAAATACACGTGGGCCAACCGGCTGGTGGCCGTCATAAGTGACGGCAGCGCGGTACTCGGCCTCGGCGACATCGGCCCCGCGGCGTCCCTGCCGGTGATGGAGGGCAAGAGCGCGCTGTTCAAGACGTTCGGCGGGCTGGACTCGATCCCGATCGTGCTGGACACCAAGGATCCCGACGAGATCGTCGAGACGATCGTGCGGCTGCGGCCGACGTTCGGTGCGGTCAACCTCGAGGACATCTCCGCACCGCGCTGCTTCGAGATCGAGCGCCGGGTCATCGAGGCGCTGGACTGCCCGGTCATGCACGACGATCAACACGGCACGGCCATCGTCGTGCTCGGTGCGTTGCTCGGCGCGACGAAGGTGCTCGACCGCGACATGCACACGTTGCGCGTCGTGATCTCGGGAGCCGGAGCTGCGGGTATTGCGTGCGCAAACATCTTGCTGGCCAAGGGGATCACCGACATCACCGTGCTGGACTCGCAAGGCATCGTGCACGCCGGCCGCAACGACCTCAACCCCTTCAAGGCCGAGCTGGCGACCAGGACCAACCCGCGTGGCCTCACGGGTGGCATCGCCGAGGCGCTCGCCGGTGCCGACGTGTTCTTGGGGGTGTCGGCAGGGTTGGTGCCGGAGGAGTTCATCGCGACGATGGCGCCGAACGGCATCGTGTTCGCGATGTCGAACCCGGACCCCGAGATTCATCCGGACGTGGCCCGCAAGTACGCGGCCGTGGTGGCCACCGGCCGCAGCGACTTCCCGAATCAGATCAACAACGTGCTGGCCTTCCCCGGGGTGTTCCGCGGGGCGCTGGACGCCGGTGCGCGGCGCATCACCGAGAAGATGAAGGTGGCGGCCGCGGAGGCGATCTTCTCCGTCGTCGGCGACGACCTGGCCGTCGACCACATCGTGCCCAGCGCGCTGGACCCGCGGGTCGGTCCGGCCGTCGCGGCTGCGGTGGCAGCGGCGTCGAAGGCCTGAGCCGCGCGATGCGCCGGCTGGCGGTCGCGCTCGTCGCGCTGCTCATCGCCGGCTGCGGGGGTCAGGCAGGGGCGCCGTCGGTCGCGGTCGGCGCAGGCGATGATCCCGAATCGCGGCTGCTTGCGCAGGTGTACGCGGCGGCGCTGCGGTACTACGGCAGCCCCGCGCACGTCGAGTCGAGTCCCGATCCGGTTGCCGATCTCGACACTGGCGACGTCACGGTGGTACCGGGATTCACCGGGCGACTGCTGAAGCGCTTCGCCCCGGATGCGACGGCGCGCGCCGACGAGCAGGTGTACCGGTCGATGATCTCAGCGCTGCCCGAGGGCGTCGCCGCCGGCGACTACACCCAGTCGGCCCAGGACAAGCCCGCCCTGGCGGTGACCGATGCGACGGCGCGCACCTGGGACCGGCACGACGTGACCGCCCTGGTCCGCAACTGCGGCGGGCTGAAGGTCGGCGCCGTCGCCCACACCGATGCCCCGACCACGGTCGGCACGTGCCGGCTGCCCGCGGTGCGCGAATTTCCGGACACGGCAACGCTGTTCGCGTCGCTACGGGCGGGCGAGGTAAACGCCGCGTGGACGTCGACCGCCGCGCCGAACCTGCCCGACGACGCCGTGGTGCTGTCCGACCGTACGTCGCTGATCCGCGCGGAGAACGTGGTGCCGCTGTACCGGCGCAACGAGTTGAGCGAGCAACAGGTGCTGGCGCTCAATCAGATCGCAGGCGAACTCGACACCGGGGCGCTGGCCGACATGCGGCGTCAGGTCGCCGAAGGCAAGGAACCCGGCGCGGTGGCGGGCGCCTGGCTGGACGCCCACCCCCTGGGCCACTAACGCCCCGTGAGCGTCAGTGCACGGACGGTAGCGCCTTGGCGATCACCGACGAGAACAGGCGCTGGTAGCCCGATCCGGTGAGCCGGACGATGAGGTCGAGGGCTTTGGCGTCGGGGCCGACCAGCACGCGCGCCTTGTTCTTGCGGACGGCGTCCAGAATGATCGTCGCGGCCTTCTCGGGCGTGGTGCCTGCCAGCTTCTTGTCGAAGGTGTTGGCGAGATCCTTGATGTCGATGCCTTCAGCCGCGGTCATGTTCCGTGCGATCGCGGTCTTGACGCCGCCGGGATGCACCGTCGTGACCTTCACCGGATGCTTGGCCATCGCCATCTCCTGGCGTAGCGCCTCGGTGAAGCCGCGCACGGCGAACTTGGCCGCGTTGTAGGCCGCCTGACCGGGCACCGAGAAGATGCCGAAGAGGCTCGACACGTTGACGACGTGGCCGTCACCGGACTCGATGAGGTGGGGCAGGAACGCCTTGGTGCCGTTGACGACACCCCAGAAGTCGACGTCCATCACCCGCTCGATGTCCTTGTACTGGGTGACCTCGATGTCGCCGGTGTACGCGATGCCCGCGTTGTTGTAGATCTGGTTGACCTTGCCGAAGTGCTGCTTGACCGTGTCCGCGTAGAGCTCGAACGCCTCACGTTCGGTGACGTCCAGCCGGTCGGCCTTGACCGGCGCGCCGATGGCCTTCAGGCGCTCCTCGGTGACGGCAAGGCCTTCGGTGTCGACGTCGCTGATCGCCACCTTGGCGCCTGAGCGCCCCAGCTCGGTGGCCAGCGCCTGCCCGATGCCCGACCCGGCGCCCGTGACCACTACTACCTTGCCGGCGAAGCCCTGCATGAACGCACTCCCTCGTGTCGGTTGACTCGCAACGAGGTTAGCCGGTACCCGCGGTCCCGTGTACGGCGGCCTCGGCCGGCTCGCGCCAAACGCCACAGGGCCTAGATCGGGGCGAAGGCCTCGTCGAGGATCTCCTGCTGTTCGACGGCGTGCACCTTCGAGCTGCCCGACGACGGCGCCGACATGGCCCGCCGGGAGATCCGCTTGATGCCGGTCAGCTTGTCCGGTAGCAGCTCGGGCATCGAGAGCCCGAACGTCGGCCATGCCCCCTGGTTGGCCGGTTCCTCCTGCACCCAGCGGAACTGCTCGGCGTTCGGATACTCGTCGAGGGTGGCGGCGAGCCGCCGGTTCGGCAGCGGGTAGAGCTGCTCGACGCGCACGATGGCGACGTCTTCGCGGTTGTCCTTCGCCTTGCGGGCGGCCAGGTCGTAGTAGATCTTGCCGCTGGTCAGCAGGATCCGCTTCACCTTCGAGCGGTCGCCGTCGCCGTCCTCGTACGTGGCCTCCTCGAGGATCGAGCGGAACTTCTGCTCGGTGAAGTCGCGGATATCGCTGACGGCGGCCTTGTTGCGGAGCATCGACTTCGGGGTGAAGACGATCAGCGGGCGGTGAATCCCGTCCATGCCGTGTCGTCGCAACAGGTGGAAGTAGTTCGCAGGCGTCGACGGCATCGCGACGGTCATCGAGCCCTCGGCGCACACCTGCAGGAACCGTTCGATGCGACCCGACGTGTGGTCGGGGCCCTGGCCTTCGTGACCGTGGGGGAGTAGCAGCACGACGTCCGACAGCTGGCCCCATTTGGCCTCACCGGAGCTGATGAACTCGTCGATGATCGACTGGGCTCCGTTGACGAAGTCGCCGAATTGCGCTTCCCACAACACCATTGCGTCCTGGTTGCCCACGGAGTAGCCGTACTCGAAGCCCACTGCCGCGTACTCGGACAATGCCGAGTCGTAGACCATGAACCTGCCACCGGTCGGCGTGCCGTCCTCCTTGAGGGTCAGCAATTCCAGCGGCGTGAACTCGGCGCCGGTCTTGCGGTCGATGATCACCGCGTGGCGCTGCGTGAACGTGCCGCGGCGGGTGTCCTGGCCGGACAACCGAACCAGCTTGCCCTCCGCCACCAGCGTGCCGAGCGCGAGCAGTTCACCGAAGGCCCAGTCCACCTTGCCCTCGTAGGCCATCTCGCGCCGCTTCTCCAGCACCGGCTTGACGCGGGGGTGCACGGTGAAGCCGTCTGGCACCGCTAGGTGCGCGTCGCCGATCCTGGCGAGCAGTGCCTTGTCCACGGCGGTGCTCAGCTTCGCGGGCAGCTGCTGATCGGACTCGACCGATTCGCTGGGCTCGATGTCGTGCTTCTCGACGTCGCGGACCTCGTTGAACACCCGCTCGAGCTGGCCCTGGTAGTCGCGCAGGGCGTCCTCGGCCTCCTTGATCGAGATGTCGCCACGACCGATCAGTGCCTCGGTGTAGGTCTTGCGGACGCCTCGCTTGGTGTCGATGACGTCGTACATGTACGGCTGCGTCATCGACGGGTCGTCACCTTCGTTGTGCCCGCGACGGCGGTAGCACAGCATGTCGATGATGACGTCCTTCTTGAACTGCTGACGGAAGTCCACGGCCAGCCGGGCCACCCACGAAGCGGCCTCGGGGTCGTCGCCGTTGACGTGGAAGATCGGCGCACCGACCATCTTCGCGACGTCGGTGCAGTACTCGCTGGAGCGCGAGTCCTGCGGTGACGTGGTGAAGCCGATCTGGTTGTTGACGACGATGTGGATGGTGCCGCCGGTGCGGTACCCGCGCAGCAGCGCGAGGTTCAGCGTCTCGGCCACCACGCCCTGCCCGGCGAACGCCGCGTCGCCGTGCAGCATCATCGGCACCACCGAGAAGCCGTCAGGGCCATCGCCCTTGTCGAGCAGATCCTGCTTGGCGCGGACCAGGCCCTCCATCACCGGGTCGACGGCCTCGAGGTGGCTCGGGTTGGCCACCAGCGACACGTCGATGTCGTTGTCGCCGAACATCTGCAGGTAGTTGCCGCTCGCGCCGAGGTGGTACTTCACGTCACCGGAGCCGTGTGCCTGCGACGGGTTCAGGTTGCCCTCGAACTCGGAGAAGATCTGCGAGTAGGGCTTGCCGACGATGTTCGCCAGCACGTTGAGCCGGCCGCGGTGGGGCATGCCAATCACCACTTCGTCGAGCGCGTGCTCGGCGCTCTGATCGAGCACCGCGTCCATCATCGGGATGACGGTCTCGGCGCCTTCAAGCGAGAAGCGCTTCTGCCCAACGTATTTGGTCTGTAGGAACGTCTCGAATGCCTCGGCCGCGTTGAGCTTGCTCAAGATGTACTTCTGCTCGGCGACGGTCGGCTTGCCGTGCTTGACCTCGACGCGCTCCTGAATCCACTTCTGCTGTTCGGGTTCCAGGATGTGGGTGTACTCCACGCCGACGTGGCGGCAGTACGCGTCACGTAGCACCGACAGCACGTCGCGCAGCTTCTTGAACTCGGCGCCCGCGAACCCGTCGACCTTGAACACCCGGTCCAGATCCCACAGCGTCAGGCCGTGGGTGAGCACGTCGAGGTCGGGGTGGCTGCGGAACCGCGTCTTGTCCAACCGCAGCGGGTCGATGTCGGCCATCAGGTGGCCTCGGTTGCGGTACGCCGCGATGAGCTCGATGATCCGCGCGTTCTTGTCGACGATCGGGTCGGGGTTGTCGATGCGCCAGCGGACCGGCTCGTAGGGGATGCCAAGCTCGCGGAAGATCTCGTCGAAGAAGTCGTCGGACAGCAGGAGCTGATGGATGGTGCGCAGGAAGTCGCCTGACTCCGCACCCTGGATGATCCGGTGGTCGTAGGTCGACGTGAGCGTGATCAGCTTGCCGACGCCGAGCTCGGAGATCCGCTCCTCGCTGGCGCCCTGGAACTCCGCCGGGTACTCCATGGCGCCCGCGCCGATGATCGCGCCCTGGCCACGCATGAGTCGGGGCACCGAGTGGACGGTGCCGATGGTGCCCGGGTTGGTCAGCGAGACCGTCACACCCGCGAAGTCCTCGGCGGTCAGCTTGCCGTCGCGCGCCCGCCGCACGATGTCCTCGTAGGCGGCGATGAACTGGCCGAAGCGCATCGTCTCGCACCGCTTGATGGCCGCCACGACGAGCTGCCGGTTGCCGTCCTTGCCTTGCAGGTCGATCGCCAGACCCAGGTTGGTGTGCGCCGGGGTGATGACGTTCGGCTTGCCGTCCACCTCCGCGAAGTGGCGGTTCATCGTCGGGAACTTCTTGATTGCCTGGACGATTGCGTAGCCCAACAGATGGGTGAACGAGACCTTGCCGCCGCGGGTCCGCTTGAGGTGATTGTTGATGACGACGCGGTTGTCGATCAACAGCTTGGCCGGGATGGCCCGCACGCTGGTCGCCGTCGGCACGTCCAGCGACGCATTCATGTTCTTGACGACCGCAGCCGCGGCGCCGCGCAACACCGCCGACTCGTCACCCTCGGCGGGCGGAGGTCCTGCGGCGGCCTTGGGCTTGGCGGGCTCGGGTGCGGGCTTGGCGGGCTCGGCCGCCGCAGGCGCGGCCGGTGCCGGGGCGGGCGCCGTCGCTGCCGGGGACGGCGCGGGGGCAGGCGTCGGCGGTGCGGTCGGCTGACCCTTGCCGTTCGAAGCCGTTGTGTCCGTGGCCGGTTCGGGGGAGTAGTCGACGAGGAACTCGTGCCAACTCGGATCTACCGAAGAGGGATCCTCTCGGAATTTGCGGTACATCTCCTCGACCAGCCACTCGTTCTGTCCGAATGGTGAAGGTGAACTGCTCACGGCAGCTACTCGCCTCGTTTCCTTCTGCCCCGGCGAGCGGGTTGTTCGCTCGCTGACTTCCTCTGTGCGCTTGCCCGCGCTCGTGCCGAATAAAGGCTATCCCTCGGGACACGAGCAGACCACGGCAACGGGCTTGTGATCATTGTGTTCCTCGTGATGTTCGTCGTGCGGGCACTCCCGGCCCGGCTACTGCTGCGGCGCGGGCAGCACGTGCAGCGTCGACGGCCAGCGCGGCGGCGGGTTGCCGAACGCCTGCCGGGCGTTGGCGATGATCTTGCGACCCATCACCCGGTTGCCGACGCCGCCGACGACGGCGCCGATGCCGACGGGCAGCAGCTTGCCGAACGCGATCGCCCCGCGCTTGAGGGTGTAGCGCTTGACGAAGTACTTCAGCAGCCGCGAGTTGAGCTGGGAGACCGCGGGCAGCGGCAGCGACGCCGCGCCGTCGGCGATCCACGCGCCGCTGGTGCGGCCAGCCCCGATCAGGTCCGCAACGGCGTGCTTGCCGTCCTCGCCGACCAACACGGCCAGCACCAGCGCGCGGCGGCGCTCCCTGTGGTCGGCGGGGATGCCGTACACCTCGGCGGTGGCGAGCACGAACACGGCCGTCGCCTCAAGGAACACCACCGTCTCACCGGCCACCGCCGACAGCGCGACGAGCGTGCCGATCCCCGGGAACGCAGCGGCGGAACCGACGGCGGCACCGCTGGCCATCACCGCGGCGAGGTAGTACTTCTCGAGCTTGGCGACGATCTCGGCGGGCGTCGCCTCCGGGTCGTGCTCACGGAGTCGTTCGACATAGGCCTTGACGGCGGGCGCCTGCACGCGCGCCCCGCGTTCGATGATCTGCGACAGGGCCCTGGCCGCCGCGCTCGGGTGGTCGGCTGAGTCCTTGCCGACCGCTGGCACTCGGCTCTTGGCGCTGGAACGAGCGCTCATTCGTTGGGCCTCCCTATGGCGTGCAACCTGGTTCTCAGGCTACTGCGTCTACAACGATCGCCGATGGTCGCGGGGTGCCCCACGGTGACGGCGGTCACGTTCCGGTGCCTGCCGTACCACTCGGGAAGAAAATATTGATACGCGGTGCTAATCATTTTCATGGCATCATCGCCCAACGTGGACCTCAGGAGCGCAGACACCGTGGCAGTAGATACCCGGTCGCAAACCAATCCGGGGCCGAGTAGGACCCGGATGATCGTGGTGCTCGGTCTGCTGGTCGCGTTGGGCCCGCTGACGATCGACATGTACCTGCCTGCGCTCCCGCGCATCGCCGACGAACTGTCGGTGTCGTCGTCGGTGGCTCAGCTGACGCTGACCGGCACGCTCGCGGGCTTGGCGCTGGGTCAGCTCGTCATCGGCCCACTGTCCGACTCGCTGGGCCGCCGCCGCCCGCTGATGGCAGGCATCGTGCTGCACATGCTGGCCTCGGTGATGTGCATCCTGGCGCCCAACATCATCGTGCTCGGCGTGGCCCGTTCCCTGCAGGGCGTTGGCGCGGCCGCCGCGATGGTGGTCGCCATCGCGATCGTCGGTGACCTGTTCGCCGAGTCGGCGGCCGCCACGGTGATGTCCCGGTTGATGCTCGTACTCGGGGTAGCCCCCGTGGTGGCCCCTTCGCTGGGCGCGGCGGTCCTGCTGAAGGCGTCCTGGCACTGGGTGTTCGCCGTCCTGGTGGTGCTTGCAGGCCTACTGCTGCTGCTCGCCGTGCTTGCCCTGCCGGAGACGCTGCCGCAGTCGCACCGCAGGCCCCTGAAGGTGAAGGGGATCCTCGCCACCTACGGCGAACTGCTCCGCGACATGCGGTTCGTCGTCCTGGTGCTCGTCGCCGCGCTGAGCATGTCCGGGCTGTTCGCCTACATCGCAGGGGCGTCGTTCGTGCTGCAGAACCGCTACGGCCTTGACCAGCAGGAGTTCGCCCTGGTCTTCGGCGCGGGCGCGGTGGCGCTGATCGGTGCGACGCAGTTCAACGTCGTCCTGCTGCGGCGGTTCACCCCTGCGACGATCGTGGTCTGGGCGCTTGTCGCCTCGTCGCTGTTCGGGGCAGCGTTCGTCGGGTTGGCCGCGGCGGGCGTCGGCGGGCTTCCCGCGTTCGTCGTGCCGGTCTGGGCGATCCTCGCGGCAATGGGCCTGGTCATCCCCAACGCGCCTGCGTTGGCACTGTCCCGTCATTCGGAAGCGTCGGGCACCTCGGCGGCGTTGCTGGGTGCTGCGCAGTTCGGCCTTGGCGCTGCGGTGGCGCCGCTGGTGGGCGTGCTCGGCAACGACGAGCTGGCCCTTGCCGTGGTCATGACGACCGGCGTGGTGATCGCGCTGCTGGCGCTGCTCGCGGCCGGTGTGCGGAATCCGGGCGACGGCGATGCCGGCGCGGTCGGACTGGTCGCCGACCCTGCGTGATGGGCATCGTCTGACCCGTCGGGACTGAGTCGTCCGACTTGTCGGGATTGGGGCGGGTCCGTAGCGTCGGCTGGACAGCGTCGTTACGCATGGCCGAGTAGATATTGCAGACAGTGCTTCCCCAGCTGGTTCCTCCGCACGCACCCCGCGTCGCCACGGCGCGGGTCGTGCCGCGTCGCGCGCCGACCCGGGTGCGGCGATGACCTCGGGTCAGCGAGCGCTCGGCAGACCGGCTCCACCGAAGGCTGCGACCAACCCGTGGCACGCGCTGTGGGCGCTTCTGGTCGGTTTCTTCATGATCCTGGTCGACGCGACGATCGTCTCGGTGGCCAATCCGTCGATCATGGACCACCTCGGCGCGGACTTCGACGCGGTGATCTGGGTGACCAGCGCGTACCTGCTGGCCTATGCCGTACCGCTGCTGTTGGCCGGCAGGCTCGGCGACCGCTTCGGGCCGAAGAACCTCTACCTCGTCGGGTTGGCCGTGTTCACTGCCGCCTCGCTGTGGTGCGGCCTGGCGGGCAGCATCGAGACGCTCATCGCGGCCCGCGTCGTGCAGGGGCTTGGCGCGGCGCTGCTCACCCCGCAGACACTGTCGACGATCACCCGGATCTTCCCGCCCGAGCGCCGCGGCGTGGCGCTGAGTGTGTGGGGCGCGACCGCGGGGGTGGCGACCCTCGTCGGACCGCTGGCAGGCGGAGTCCTGGTCGACGGGCTTGGCTGGCAATGGATCTTCATCGTCAACGTGCCGATCGGCATCATCGGACTTGGACTGGCCTACTACCTGGTTCCCGCCATGCCCACCGAGATGCACGACTTCGACGTCATCGGGGTGGTGCTGTCCGGCGCAGGGATGTTCCTCGTCGTGTTCGCGCTGCAGGAGGGTCAGTCGCACGACTGGGCGCCGTGGATCTGGGCCATGATGGCCGCAGGGGCGGCGTGCGTCGCGGGCTTCATCTACTGGCAGGCGGTCAACCCCAAAGAACCCCTCATCCCACTGAACATCTTCCGCGACAACGACTTCAGCCTCTCCAACGTAGGCATCGCGGTGATCGGCTTCGCGGTGACGGCGATGGTGGTGCCGGTCATGTTCTACGCGCAGGCGGTGTGCGGGTTGTCGCCGACGCGGGCCGCACTGTTGATGGCGCCGATGGCGATCGCGACGGGTGTGCTGGCGCCGTTCGTCGGCAAGCTCGTCGACCGCGAGCACCCGAGACCGATCGTCGGGTTCGGCTTCTCGGCGCTGGCGATCGCGCTGACCTGGTTGTCGGTCGAGATGACGCCGACGACGCCGATCTGGCGGCTGGTGCTGCCGTTCATCGCGATGGGCGTGGGGATGG
>NZ_JAVRPS010000171.1:0-7303 GCF_032162105.1 Mycobacterium sp.
CACGGTTGCCCGCGCCAACTCGGCGTGCCACACCGCCACGACCACCTTGATCGCGTCATCGATGTGATCGCCGGCGTAGCGCAGGGCCGTCGGGAGATCGTCGAGGCCGAATGTGTGCGTGTGGATCTTCGTGGCATCGAAGCGCTTCTGCGACATCAACGCCTCGGCGCGGTGCGTGGCGCTCTTGCCCTCGCCGCGGATGCCATAGAGGTAGATGTTGTTGCGCACGATGTGGGCGACGTCGATCGCCGCCGGCTCGTGCGGGAAGGCGGCGAGGCAGATGCGGCCACCGCGGTTCAGCATGCGCGCCGCCTGGTTCACGGCATCGGGCGCGCCAGAACACTCCAGTACGTAGTCCAGTCCCGTGCCGCCCGTGAAACGGCGCACCGCCTCCACGGCATCTTCGTTGCGCACGTTGATCACGTGATCGGCGCCCAACGCACGGCCGATCTGCAGGCGGTTGTCCCGGGTCCCGGTCAGAATCACCGGCGATGCCCCCAACGCCTTGGCCACCGCGACGCCAAGCAATCCGATCGGTCCCGGCCCCAACACGGCGACACCTTCTCCTGCCACCAGCCCACCGAGTTCGGTCAGCCCGTACATCGCAGTGCCTGCGGTCACCACCAGCGTTGCCTCGGCGTCCGACATGCTGTCCGGGATGGGAATGACCGTGTTGATGTTGTTGACGGCGTATTCGGCGAATCCACCATCGGTGGTGAGGCCGTTGGCGCGGTGGCCCTTGTCGACGTCACCGTAGTTCAGGCAGGAGGTGTACATGCCTTCGCGGCAGCGCTTGCATTGCCTGCAGCCTGCGTGAACCTCCACGGTGACGCGCTGTCCGATGCGGTATTCGTCCACGCCCGGTCCGAGCGCCGCGACGGTGCCCATGTATTCATGGCCCGGCGTGAACATCTTGTTGAACGGTTCGCCGCCGCGGATCATCGCCGGTGGGCCGTGGCGGATGATCTCAAGGTCTGTCGCACAGATCCCCACCGCGTCGACGCGCACCAACACCTCGGCGCGTCCCGGCATCGGGATCGGCTTGTCCACCAGGCTGAGCTGGCCGGGATCGCCCAGCACCCAGGCCCGCATGTGCTCGGGCAGCGGATACGCGGCGTCGGTATTGATCATGATTGGATCGCGAGGCTGACGACGGCCCCAATCACGGTGCACGCCAGCCATACTCGACGAGGGCAGCGACGTCGTGGGTCTGCCATCCGTCCTGGGCCACCTGCCGGTAGGCATCCCGCGCGGCCTCGGTGACCGGCAGCGGCGCGCCGCCTTTCGCGAGGTCCAAGGCGAGCGACACATCCTTGGCCGCCTGGACGCTGGTGAACCAACCGGCGTGGTCGGGGTCGAACAAGACGTCGATGCGGTTGCGCAAACCCGCGGGCATCATCAGCGACTCGCGCAAGGTCGCCGCCAACGTGGTGTCGTCGATACCCGCCGCGCGTCCCGCTCGTACGGTCTCGGCGATCACCGCCAGCTGCACCAGCAGCATTTGGTTGTTCAACAGCTTGATGATCGCTGCGGTCTCCGGGCGGTCACCGACATCGAGCGCACCGGCGAATCCCGTCCACACCGGCACCAGCGCAGCACGGGCTGACGCCGAGCCGCCGACGACGAATGAGGCAGCACCCGAGCGGAGAGCCTGCGGTGCCCCGAGGATCTGCGCGTTGACAAACCTGTCGCCGTAAGCCTGCGCAAGTGCAGTGATGACCTCGAGAGCCACCGTTCCCGTGTTGACCACCACGGTCTGCGCCCAATTCGCACGCGCCGCACCCTTCGGAGCCGCCACGTCGAGGGTGCTCTGATCATCGGCCAGGAAGAGGAAGACGACATCAACCTCGTCGCCCACGTCGTCCGCAGAGCCCATGACCCTGGCTCCTCGTTCCTGCAGCGCGTCAGCCGGGCCCGGAGTCCGGTTCCACACACTCACCTCGTGGCCCTCGTCGAGCAACCGGTCGGCGAACGCACGCCCCATCCTGCCGAGTCCGACTATCGCTACGCGCATGAACTGCTCCCTTGCCTGCGGCCAAGCGATGGGGTCGCCTCGCCCTGTCCTGGATAGGTCTCGTAACCGATGTCGTCGAGCGAACCGCTCACCGGGATGACCACCATGTCAGCGTGCGGGTGCCGGTACATGTGGCGGTTGACCTGATGGCCGGTGACGTCCCAACGGGTGAACACCTCCTGCTCGGTATGACGGATATCGAGCAGCTGCTCTTCTGACATGGCTACACCCCGATCCAATCCGCCTCGTGTGATAAGCGCCTTCCCACCAGAGTTGGGCTCAATGGCCGGGATTGCCAGGCCGCCTCGATTCTCCACCAGCGGGATGCTGGGCATTTGCAGCTAGCAGGTATGCAAAGATGCCCGTTGGCGGTACGCGGATTGACCCCTGATGTGCACCGGAAGATGTTGTCCGTGGCGTCCCATGCCAGAACCGCTCCGGATGGGTCTTTAGTGCTCCGATGAGGTTGGTGGCGACCATCAGGCGGGCCCCATCGTTGTCGAGGCCGAGCGCGGCGTCGTAGTCGGTAAGCGCGGCTGATCGAAATGAATGTCCGGATCCTGTTGGCAGCTAACGGCACTCGGTCCGTGGGGCGTCACGCGTGTTCTCCGACGAGGACGCTCACGATGGCATGGATGCATTGCTCTTTGCACGGCCAGCAGTACCAGTCCTGCCAGCTTCTCATCCACTGGAGTGTCCGCTTGGTCGTGCTGCACACGCAGCACTTGGGCCCTTCATCGGGCGCGGATTTGCTGACCGTCTGCCAGATGCCGTAGACAAGGAGCCCCATGAAGATGAGGACGACGATTCCGGTCATGACCCCGTGATCATGTCCGGCGCCGGTTGGTCATCGAACACTCGGGATGGGTTGGTGTCGGCGTCGACGAGGGTGACGTCGTCGTGGTCCTCGACTTCGGCACGGGATTCCCGACCACGTGCATCATTGGGTGGCCGTCCGAAATGGCGGTGCAGCGATAGACGCAATGCACCAAGACAGCGCCGACGACGTTGCGGCCGACGAGGGTGTCCAGACTCTTGAGGCTGGTGTCACCCGACAGTTCGTGGAGCTCGGCCAGGGTCGGGACGGATATGGTGAGCGTCGCACCACAGCCTTGTGGGCATAGCAGCCTGAGGCCACGAGGTTGGGTGTTCATGCGCGGCCTCCTGGTCTTCTTTTGCGGATGTCGCACAACATCGCTCTTTCTTCGGAGTTGTTGCTAAATATCGACTTTCAGGCTCCCGAACATGATGTGGAGCTATAGATTGTTGCCACGTCTGGAGTGCGACGAGTGGCCGCATTCTCGCAGCAAGGATTGCATACGATTCAGCAATAATCGTTCCCGCTGGCGCCCGTGTGGCATGCCTGCTACCTGCAAGACTTCGGCTCATCCGATGACGCCCGGCACCTGCCGCGGTACTTGCGGCTACCGCTAGCAGGTAGGCGCGGGTCCGGCGGACGGGAACCACAGATTGCGGCTGCCCTCGATGACATCGTGACCGCCGACCGCGATTCTCAGTGCACTACGAGTCGCATACAACAAAGGGGTTGGACATGTCGCACGCGCAGATGGAAGAAAGACACCGGTCGGCACTTGTCCACGACGCGCCGAGACGGCGAGGCGCGATGTCGCCGCCGGGACTGTTCGGGGAGGCCCGCGCGCTGGTCCGGACAATCGGACGTGTCGGGATGGTGCAGGCCTACGAACTGGGGCAGCTGGCCTCGTTGGTCAAGACGCAGTCGCTGCACCTGACCGGCGGCGCGGCCGACCCGGCATTCGTTGCGCTTCAACGGGTCCAGGCCCGCCCCGCCCCCTTGACACGACCGGTGCTACTCGTGCACGGCTTCGGGGGCGCCAAGTCGAGTTGGTACTTCGTCGCGCGAGCCCTAGCTGCCAAAGGCTTGACCGTCGACGCGATCAGCTACACGCCATTCGGAACTTCGGTGGAGCGGCTCGCCGACCGGCTCGCCGTCGAGGTTGAGCGGATGTTGTCGCAAACCGGCGCGGACAAGGTGCATCTGATCGGGCACAGTCTGGGCGGGGTCGTCATTGCGCAGGCCATCGCAAGCGGTCGGCTCGCCGGGAAGGTCGACACCATCGTCACGCTCGGCGCACCGTTCGGGGGTTCGCCGTGGGCGCATCTCGCGCCATTCGGGGCGATCGTCCGGGCGCTGCGGGGAGGTTCGCCACTCTTGCGCCGACTCGCCTCCGCGCCAGTACCGGAAGGCGTGCGGTGGCTGGCGATCACGGCCACACTCGACGTGGTCGTGCCCGGCGTCCGGTCGGTGCCCGCCCACGCCGACGTGGAGACCATGAAGTTCGACGGCGTCGGCCACCTCGGGATGCTCCTGAGCCCGCGGGTTGTCGGAAGTATCGTCGCGGCATTGGCCGCAAATCACCAACGAAGACAACACATCTGAAACCCGCTCTTTCATGGGCTCAGTGACAGTGCTCGGCACACTTCGACCTCGCCGACGAGAGCGTCATGAAAAGTGGTCGTTGGTAGGTGAGCTCGGCCACCGTCGGAACACGGCAGCAACAGCTCGACTACCGCTCACCGCGCATCGGTCAGCACTATGCACCGGTCATGCCGAATACGTTGTTCCACAACCGCCCTCACGCGAGGGCACTCTTGTCAGATCTGAATCGGATCGCCGTAGGTAGAACCGTCGCGGGTTGACAGCCCGAAGCTCCAGGACGACGGACATTTGCAGCTAGCAGGTAGGCCGGATTCCAGCTAGCAGGAAGCGTTGTTGGGGGTCAGCGGTGGCGACGTGGGCTTGGTGGTGCGTCAGTGTGGCAACTATATCGTCGCAGCGCCGCGAACGTCACGACACGGTGCGGGCCCGGCCCGTCGAAGGGGAGACTTCGGATGCCCAATGATCCCGGACTGATCAGCGTCGACCGGACTGTGCGCGCCGCGCCCGATGCTTCTGCGCTGGACGCCCGACTGGCGGCCGTTCCAAGAATGACGCCGTATCGGAGCTCAAGTCCGGCAGCCGGCGCTGTCGGAGCCCGTGTGGAGGAGGTCCTGGCCAGATCCGGAATGTTTCAGGGAGCCCCACCCGGCGCGGTTTCTGCGCTCACCCAGCAACTGCATTCGATCGACTTCCCCCGCGGGCACACGGTGTTCACCGAAGGCCAACCCGGCGACCGTCTCTACATCGTCATTTCCGGGAAGGTCAAGATTGGCCGCCGCTCCCCCGACGGCCACGACAATCTGCTGACGATCGTGGGCCCGTCGGACATGTTCGGCGAGTTGTCGATCTTCGACCCGGGGCCGCGCACGTCCAGCGCGACCACGATCACCGAGGTTCGCGCGGTGTCGATGGACCGCAAGATGCTGCGCGCCTGGATCGCCGACCGCCCCGAGACTGCCGAGCAGCTGCTGCGGATCCTGGCCCGCCAGCACCGCCGCACTACCAACAACCTGGCCGATCTGATCTTCACCGACGTACCCGGCCGGGTCGCCAGACAGCTGCTTCAACTGGCACGCCGCTTCGGCACCCAGGAACAGGGAGCGCTGCGCGTCACCCACGACCTGACGCAAGAGGAGATCGCTCAGTTGGTCGGGTCGTCCCGTGAGACGGTGAACAAGACACTCTCCGACTTCGCCCAGCGCGGCTGGATTCGGTTGGATGGCAAAAGCGTGCTCATCTCCGACATCGAACGTCTGGCGCGTCGGGCGCACTACGCGCCGGGGGCCCGACGCTGAGCGAGAAGCGGCGGCGACGCGGTCGGCTGGACGTCCAAAAAAGCACCACCGCAACGTATCTCGCTGCACTTCCGCCGCTGCGGTGACACCTCCTGAGTTGCACGTCGGCGCAAGAATCAGTGCTCCTCGGGGTGGCGGCGACCGCGGGTCATCGCCGTGGACGCGGTGCCGGACTCGGTGGGCGTGACGTTCGGCCTGCCGGGCCGAGTACCTCCGAATGTTCGGAGCCATCCGACGTGGTGCCCGCGTCATTTGATGTGCGGCGCCGGTCAGTTCCGACAGTCGGGCCCCAGTGTTTACCGCTGGCCGGTAGATGCTGAGTACCGCTAGCAGGGGGGATTCATGGGCGTCAGCTGTGTCGCCACGCGGTGGTTGAATGCCAATCATGAGGGTGCAGCTAGTTGTGATGCCCACGCCACAGTTCTCGCCGGAGTGAATCACGATTGGTGACATGCCCTTTCGGGGGCATCTTAACGAGGGGACGGTTCCATGGCCAAGATTGTGTCCCTAGACCGCCAACAGTCCCGCCAGCCCGGTATGTAGCGGCCGGCAACGGACCGCCGGGTGCTGTTTCGAGAGCTCGCTGCGGAGTGCGGTTGCGGATTATGATCCACGTCAGGCATCGTTTGAGTTTCACCAGGATCGATGTGAGTGCGTGATGACGCAGAAACGGTCACTGCTGCGCGGTTGGACGCCGGGCGGGACTCTTGCGCTCGGCGCTTCCGATGTGCAGGCAGGGCCGACGCCGACAGGTCTGGTGTCGGTGTTGCTGCGCCCGACCGCCCCGCCGCTCAAGTGGGGCCTGCTGGTCGCCGTGACGCTCGTGGTGGTCGAGACCCTAGTACTGTATCCGCTCAAGCGGATCGCCCCCGAGAACACCCTCGGCGTCGTCTATCTGATCGGCGTCGTGGCCGTCGCGATTGCGTGGGGATTCTGGCTGGCGGCCGCGACGACGGTAACCAGTGTGCTGGCCTTCGACTACTTCCACATCGAGCCCGTGTTTGCCTTCAGTCCGACGGAGTCCGGGGACTGGGTGACGATCGCCATGTTTCTGATCGTCGCGCTCGCGGCCTCCACTCTTGCGGGCTTGGCCCGAGCGCGCGCCGCCGAGGCCAGCCAACACCGCAGGCAGGTCGAGGCGAGCCGCGACGAGCTCAGCGTGCTCGCCGATCAGCAGGCCGCTTTGCGGCGGGTGGCGACACTGGTCGCGCGGGGAGCGAGCCCGACGGAAGTGTTCGACTCGGTGGCCGACGAACTGGCCCGCTACCTGGGGGTGGCGAACGCGGAGCTACTGCGCTTCGAGGCCGACGGCACCGGGTACGTGCTCGCCGTCCGCTACGAGCCGGGAATCTCGACGATGCCCGTCACCGGCGAGCACATTGCGTTGGGCGGCGACGACGTCGGAGCGTTGGTGTTACGCACCGGCCGCGCGGCCAGGGTTGACAACCACGACGACGCCACGGGCCCGGAAGCGGCCCGCATTCGTGCCGGGGGCATCGGTTCGATCGTGGGAGTCCCGATCATCGTCGACGGAAGATTGTGGGGTGCGGCCATCGTCGGCTCGACGACCTCCGA
>NZ_JAVRPS010000172.1:0-2611 GCF_032162105.1 Mycobacterium sp.
ATTCTCCTTACCCGTTGCCAGCAGCTCAGGTACACCTCGGCCGGTTCCCTGCGTGAAAGGCTGAAAGCGTTCCCCATCGCGATCAACTAGCTACGGATGAACACATTTTTAGTGCGGAGGAACTCGAAGAGTCCTTCCCGGCCGTACCCGCTGTGGTTGTAGCCGCCGAAAGGCGCCCCCGGCGGAAGCCCGGATGTCCCGTTACCAACAGGTGCGCTCACGGCTCATCCTGCGTCGCCTTGAACCGGTTGGTGACTGCCGCCTTCATCGCTACCGGGGCACATAGCTCGTCCTGAGCCGATTGGGGCTGGTAGCGCTCGTGGGTCACGACGGGCTGCCTGACAGGGATGGACATGACGGGTCTCCTTTGATCCGGTGGCGGTTCGATACGGTCGAGGTCACGCGCACGGGTTGTGTCCCATCGCCGTGAGCACCCGGTGGGCAGCGCTCAGCAGAAGGTCGCCGCGGTTCGCGTGTTCGGCGAGGTCGGCGGCGATGGCGACGTCTTTACCCAGCAAGTCGGCGATGACGCGCACGCGGGCTGTTGGTGGCTGAAGGCCGTCGAGTAGGCCGGCGTACATTTGCACCGCATAGCTGCGTCCGCTGGCGTGCGGCATGATGCTCATCAGGGCGGCCTCATCGACGCCCAACGCGGCTGCGAACTCCGCGGTCTCGTGGGCCAGGCCCAGCGTGGCGGTCAGCAGCAGGTTGTTGAGGAGTTTGGCCAGCTGGCCGGAACCCAGGGCTCCGACGTGCACGACGGGGTCACCGAACGCGGAGAGCACAGGCACGGCCGTTTCGTAGATGTCGTGGTCGCCGCCCACCATCACGAGGAGCCGCCGCGCGCGGGCTGCTTCGCCGCCGCCGCTGACCGGCGCATCCAGCAAGTGGGCGTGACGTTCGCTGAAGCGCTCTCCGAGTTGGCGGCAGGTTGTCGGGTGCACGGTGCTGTGGATCAGCACCGTTGTTCCCGGGGTGATCCCGGCGAGCAATCCGTTCGGGCGCAGCGCCACCTCGACCACATCGTCGTCGTTGAGGACGCAAATGCCGATCACCTCGGCCAGTTCAGCGAGTTCGGCCGGGCTGGAGGCGATGCGCGCGGTGCCGGCGAACGGCTCAACTGACTCGGGCCGGCGGGCCCACAGCACGGTGTCGTGGCCTGCGTCGATCAGCGCCTGGGCCATCGGCGCGCCTTGGCTCCCGAGGCCGATGAATCCGACGATCGGCTTGGCGGCGGTCATGGGGTGGCCAGCTTGGCGATCTGGGCACTCATGAACGCGTCGACGTCGTCGGCGCGCTGGCGCATGATGTCGTGGACTTCGCGGTGGGTGGTCAGCAAAAAGGTGTCGTCCTTGATGGCGTCGACGACGAGCCGCCCCACTTCGGCGGCCTCGATAAGCGCCAGGGTGGGGGCCTGTATCGGTTGTGGGGTACCGAACACGGGGATCTGGTCGACGATGCCGGTCGGCACGGGGCCGGGGCACAGGCATGTGACTCCCACCCCGCGAGGCCGGGTATACAGCGCCAGCGATTCAGACAGTGCCACGACTGCCGCCTTGCTGGCCGCATAGGGAAGGCGGTCGTAGCCGTAAGGCCACAGCGCCGAACTCCTGCATTTGTTCGAAGGTCATGTCGCCGCTGCGCAGCGCGGCGTACACGTGGGCTTCAATGGGTGCGACGGTATCGGCTGCGCCCACGCACGCCAGCGTGATCCACCGTCGGTGGCTTCTACTGATGTCACGTGGCTCACATCTCCCTGAGTCTTCGGGATACATCGATGACTGAAACCGCATGACCCAGCCGCCGTCGACGCTGATGGTTTGGCCGGTAATCCACCGGCCGGTCGCCGACACCAACAGTCCATCCGCCGAGACCGGCCCATCCGCGATGCACGGCCGGGCCGTAAGAGGCCGTCCGTCGTCCTGGTCTTTGAATTGGCCGCGGCACAGGGTGCTTGGCCGTTTCGATTCGCGGCATGGGGCAATGGTGGAAACGGCAAGCGGGCGACATACTCATCGCCCCCGCGGGACTAGTGAGCCCAGGCCGTCGACGCCGACCGTTCGGCTCGGACTGAGGTGTCATCGGATGGTGACGCCGGCGTCGACTTTGAATTGCAGGCCGGTGACGTATCGTGCTTCGTCGGACACTAGATACAGCACCGCGTTACTCACATCAATGGCCTCGATCAGCGGTACGGGGAGCGCATTCCCGAAGAGAGGACCTAGGTCCGAACGGTCTTCGACGATTAGCTTGACCATGGATGGTGGCGCCATCCCGGTCCACACCCCTGTCGGGTGGACGGTGTTGACCCGGATGCTTTGAGCGGCAAGCTCGTTCGCGAGAGCGACGCTCATGCCGACGATGCCTTGCTTGGACGCTGTGTAGGGGATGTGCAGCGGGCTGCCCTTGATTCCGGCCGCAGAGCTGATGTTGATCAAGCTGCCGCCGCCTTGCTCAACCAGGTGCGGTATTGCTGCCGCGCACGTATTCCATGCCCCAATGAGGTTGACGTCGGTCACTAATCGCCACTGCTCTGCCGTCGTGGTGTCCCACGTGCCAGCGGTCAGCA
This sequence comes from Mycobacterium sp., assembly GCF_032162105.1. Lineage (GTDB taxonomy): Bacteria > Actinomycetota > Actinomycetes > Mycobacteriales > Mycobacteriaceae > Mycobacterium. The sequence goes on from NZ_JAVRPS010000172.1 coordinate 2,570, forward strand.
CGCCGGCATTGGCCACGGCGGCATCCAAACCCCCCAGCTGGC
>NZ_JAVRPS010000173.1:0-6335 GCF_032162105.1 Mycobacterium sp.
CCTCAGCGCCGATCTCCATACTGCGTGAGCGCGCCCGTTCCTGACTGCGGCGCAACGCATTCGGATCGAACCGGTCCACCCAGTAGTCGATGGCCTGCACGGTCTTGTTCGCCGACATCGGTTCCCACTCGTGGATTGCCGACGCCACCGCGGCATCCACCGCACGCAGCGCATCGGGGTCCTTGATCAGCATCGTGCGCCAGACGATCGCCGACATCAGCCGGTAAGTGATCAGACCCTCGGCGAACACCCGACCGACGCGTGGCAACCGGTCGCGCAACGCGGTCGCGACCAACAGTTGATGCGACGCCGCACCCGAGGTGATCTGTTGGGCGGCACCGATATGGGCGCAGACCGCACCCCAGTTGTCGAGGTACCACTGCTCACGCTCGGCCGACCGATCGGCGGCGTAGTACGCGTCCAGCATCTCGACCATGGCCGTCAGCCGCCGCGCGCATGCGGCCGCCTCCACCCGCGCCCACGCGCCGACCGAGACTGCGCCGGACGCACCGTCGGTACCTGCCACTGTCTTGACTCAAGACAGGCGGTGACCGTCCTCCGGAACGACCGAACCCGCCGCCTGTGGATGAAACCGGGACTGTGGATAACTCACCGCCGCAACGGTTCCGCCGCACCGAACTTGTCATAGCCCCGGCGCAAGCTCGCACCAAGTACAACGAAAGGCAGGGCCCGCCATGTGCTGGCAGTGTGATCACCCGGACAAGACGCTCGACGACTACCTCGCGCTGCTGCGTGCGGAGATCCTGGCGCGCGGCTGGATCGTGCAGTACGTCGAGGATGACCGCACGCCCTACGCGTACACGATCGGGCTGCACGATCGTGGCTTACCCGAGTACCTCGTCACGGGCCTGCCCCCCAAGCGGGCCCTATGGCTGCTGGACACCTTCGTCAAGCGGGCGTTGGTCGGACGTCGACCCGCCCCGGGAGAGCGGCTACCGCTGCCCGCGGGGACTCGCCTCGAGATCGTGAAGGTCGAGCACCCCGATGCTCACATGGACATGGCCGTTGCGATCGAAGGCCGCGACATCCAAGCGGTGCAGCTGGTTTGGGCGGACGACCGCGGTCGTTGGCCGTGGGTCAAGGGGTTCGACGACGGCCGGCGAACACAACCGGTGCTCGGCGTGCGAGCCGCCTAACGGTCGAACTCAGAACGCGTAGCGGTGGTACTGCGCCATGTACCGCAACACCTTGACCCTGGACATGACGTTGACCATCAATCGGTAATACCCGGGCAGCTGTTTGAAGGTGTCCGACTCGATGGCCGACACCCAGGCGAGCAGGCGCGCACCGGGTACTGCGTCGAGGATGTCGTCGGGCCCGTCGATGGCCCAGTGCAGCGTCGCTCCCGAACGGCGCACCACGGGGTTCATCCACTGCGATTTGATGCCGAGGGTGTTGAACGCGTCGAACTGCAACTCCCCGGATGGCGCGTGCTCGACGACTCGACGCAGCAGCGCTACGCCGTCCGCCTCGGTGAGGTACATGGTCAGGCCCTCGCCGACCATCAGCATCGGGCGGTCCCGCGGAATGTCGGCGAACCACGCCGGGTCGGTGACGGAGGCGGCGATGACGCGGTAGTGGTCGCGGGTGGGGTAGAGCTGCCTGCGCAGGTCGGCGACTTCGGGGTAGTCGACGTCGAACCACTCCACGTCGGGCCCAGGGTCGATCCGGAAGACCCGGCTGTCCAGACCGCAACCGAGGTGCAGCACGACGGCTTTCGGGTGCACGGCGAGGAACTGGCGGGCCCAGCCGTCGAAGTGCGCGGACCGCGTCGTCACCGACGGCGAGTTGGCCGCCGTGATCGCGGTTCTCTTCCAGTCGTAGTCGATGCGGTCGACGATGTCCTTCGCGAATCGATCGCCGAGGATCGGGTCCGGGAGGTCGGCGTCCAGCGCCTTGGCGTAGAACGTCGCCAGCATGGTCTGCGGTGCGCCGGACAGGTCGACGTGCAGTTTCTCTCTCATGTCATCCGACGCTAGTCCGGTTGCCATCGCGGAGAGTATTCATTGAACGCCGACCGGCGTGGCGTTCAACCGAATAGCGTTGGTGGGCATGCGGATCGACGTGCACAGGCGGCGTCAGCCCGAAGCGATTGGCAGCGCCGGCTCCGACGAATCCACGTGGCCGTTGCTGATGATGGTGAGCCGGTCTGGGCGCACTTCGTAGCGGGCGCCGTCGGCCGGATTGGTGGCATCGAATCCGTCCGCCGAGGGCACGGCGTTAGCCAGCCGGAGGTTGGCGCCGTCGCTCAGCCGCTCACCGTGGTAGTAGAACGCGCCCTGCCCGGTGCGGCACACCACCGCCAGTGACGAGGCCGTTCGGATCATCACCGCAGGCGAGTCTCCCGACTCGCAGCGGGCCGCATGGCCGACGAAGCCCTGAGCATCGGCCGCCGGCCCGCTCGCCGCGGCGCTCGTCGTGGTCGATGTGCTCGTCGGCGGCGCTGCCAAGCTGGTCCGAGGTGGTGTACCGCTGCGGTTGTTGCCGATGACCAGCACGGCCGCGAGGACGGCGGCGACACCGAAGATCAGGATCGTCGCCGCAACCAGCACCACGTGCCCCGTGCCGAACCGCCGTCGTCGACTCGGCGGAGGTGGCGGTGGAACGGGCTGCGGGTTCGGCGGGTACGGGACGTGCCCCGTCGCGTGCGGATTCGGGTAGACCGTCGAGAACTGCCGCGTGGTCGACGGCCGCTCGGGGCGCTCGGCCACCGCGACCGGCTCCTGCGGAACGTCGGCCGCCGCAGTGGCCGCCCTGGCCATTTCGCCCGCGGAGGGGAACCTGCCCGCAGGCTCCTTGGCCATGCCGCGGGCGATGACGTCGTCGAACGCGCGGCTGATTCCCCTGCGCATGATGCTCGGTCGGGGCGGCGGCGACAGCATGTGCGCGCTCATCAGGTGGACCAGATCCGCCGCCTCGAAGGGCGGTCGGCCGGTGAGGCATTCGTGGAGCACGCACGTCAGCGAGTACACGTCGGCCGCGGGCCCCACCCGTCCGCCGTTGAACCGTTCCGCCGCCATGTAGGCGCTGGACCCGACGATCGTTCCGGTCATCGTCACGCTCGCATCGCCGCCCGCGTGTGCGATGCCGAAGTCGGCGAGGTAGGCGAAGTCATCAGCGGTGAGCAGTACGTTCTCGGGCTTGATGTCGCGGTGGACGAGGCCGTCGGCGTGTGCGGCGTCCAGCGCGGCCGCCACCTGCGCGACGATCGACGCGGCCCGCTTCGGCTCGAGCGGTCCACCCGACAGCAGGACGTCCTTCAAGTTGGCGCCCTCGACCAGGCGCATGTCGATGTACAGGACTCCCCCGATGTCACCGAAGTCGTGCACCGGGATGACGTGCGGTTCCTGCAGTCGCGCTGCCATCCGCGACTCGCGCCGAAAGCGCTCCTGATAGGCCGGGTCGGCAGCCATTTCGGCGCGCAGCAGTTTTACCGCCACCGTCCGGCCCTTGATCGTGTCGTAGGCGCGATAGACCTCGCCCATGCCGCCGACACCGATCAGCGACTTCAGCTCATAGGGCCCGAACCGGGTGCCGAGACGTGAGCCGCGGTACGGGGATGACATACCGCAATTGTTTCAGCATCGGCTCCGTGGGCCATGGTGGCCCGACGGCGACGTCAGCCCGCCTGCTTGCTCTTGCGCTTGGCCTCGCGCAGACCGACCCAGAACTTGGCTGCCTCGCGGATCGACTCCTCGACCGGCCGTGGCTGCCAGCCGAGCTCGCGTTTGGCCTTGCTGCAGTCGACGGGGGCCTCGGCGCGCATGAGCCGCAACGAGTCGAGCGAGAGCTGTTCGTCGGTGCCCCTCAGCCGGGCCTTGGCACTGCCGAGAGCGGCCATCGCGTACGACACCGGCAGCGGTATCGACTTGGTCGGCGGCGGCACGCCTGCCGCCTCCGCGGCGATGCGGACGACGTCGGCGTTGGTGATCATCTTCTCCGAGACCAGGTAGCGCTCGCCGACGCGGCCCTTGTCGGCGGCCTGAATCATCGCCCGCGCGGCGTCGTCGACTCCGACGGCCTCCAGCTGGATGCCGCTCATCACGAACGGCAGCTTGCCGAACGCCGCGCCCGCGATGATCGCGCCGTGTGGGGTGCGGCCCCAGTCGCCGCCGCCGTACGTCGTCGAAATGCAGACCGCAACGGCGGGCAGGCCGTGGTCACGCGCGTACTCCATGACGAGGTTCTCCGCCTGCACCCGCGACCGCACGTACGGCGTGAGCCCCCGGTCGACGATGACGTCGTCCTCGGTGGCGGTGCGCCCGCGGCGCCGGCCGACGGTGACGTAGCTGCTGGTGAAGACGAAGCGTTTGAGGCCAGCAGCTACGACCGGCTCGATGGCGACGTCCAGCACGTTTCGGGTGCCGTCCACGTTGGTGTGGAACAGCGGCGATGGATCGCGCAGCCAGCCACGGGTGTCGACGACGCAGTAGTAGACGACGTCGCAACCCGTCATCGCCTCGCGCAGCACGTCGTCGTCCCAGATGTCGCCAAGGAACCGCGTCACCTTCAGGTCGTCGATGCCGACCGTGGTGGCCTTCGGTCGCACCATCACCCGGACGTCCTGTCCGTCGGCGAGGAGCTGGCGGGTGACGTGCGAACCGAGGTACCCGTTGGCGCCGATGACGAGTGCGGTCACACCGTCCCTCCGTCTTTTTTGCTCCTCACGTCCGCGCCGACCTGTCGCATCCAGCGCTCCGCCTCATCGGGCAGGGTGCCGAGCTCCTTGGCCTTCTTGCACCACTTCATCGCCGCGGAGACGAACCGCAGCGGGTTGTAGACGTCCTCCTGGCGGCACCACAGCCCGTCGCCCGCATACGTGACGATGGAGATGTTGGTCGCGCTGATGATGACGCCGTCACCGGGATCGCGCATCGGATTGTCGAGCTCACAGATAATGCGGCCTCGCGCTTCATCCATCACCTTCCACAGCGACGGGAACGACGTCATGTAGCTGCCGGGGAAGCTCTCCATGGTCTTCCAGATCCACGGCCGCACCTGTTCGCGGCCACGCATGGTTCCCGCGGCGTGCTCGACGTAGAGGACGTCGTCGGTGTACTGGTCAACCCAAGGATCCCAGTCGCGGGTCTCGGCGGCCCGGCTCACCGTTGCTTCGAATTGGGCGAATGCGTCGGCCAACTCGTCGCGGCTGAAAGTGCTACCCGTCACATCCAGAACTAGAACACGTTCTATCGTCCTTTGTCGAGCGGCCACCGTAACGTCAGCCCGCATGAAGATGGCGCTAGCGGTCCTGCTCGCGATTGCGGCCGCGGTCCTCGATGCGCCCATCGCGCATGCCGACGACACCACGGGCCCGGTGGACATCGGTGACGGCCGCAGCCTGTTCCTGGACTGCCAGGGCGAGGGCTCACCCGTGGTGTTCGTCATTCCAGGCAAGGGCAGTTACGCCGAGGCCTGGAACGCCGCAGTCCCGCCCGACGACCCGATCCGCTCGTCGCCCTACGACCTGATCGACGAGGCGAAGGTGGCCCCGAATCCGGTCTCGGCGCAACCCCTGGTGGCGAAGACGACGCGGATCTGCACCTACGACCGGCCCAACACCCGGCCGGACGGTGTCGACCGGTCGACGCCAGTGCCGCAACCACACACCGTGCAGTCCGACGTCGACGATGTGGTGAATCTGATTGCCGCGGCGCATCTTCCGACGCCGATGGTCTTCGTCGCCCACTCGTACGGTGGCCTGGTCCTCGACCTGCTCGCCCGCACGCACCCGGAACTGGTCAGCGGTCTGGTCTTCTCCGAGCCCACGTCGGAGTTCCTGCGAATCGTCGGCAGGCCCGATCAGAACGCCGCGTTCAACGCCGACGGCCAGAGTGCCGATCCCGGGGAGGAGTCGATCCTGCCCGACGACGCGTTCGCCAGCATCGCCGCCGCCCCGCCGCTGCCGCGGGTGCCCGCGATCGTGCTCAGCGCGGACAAGTTCGCCGCCCCGGCCGGACTCAAGCCGGACAACTACACCCAGGCCCAGATCCACCAGGCGAACGACATGCTGGCCGCCGCCCTTGGCACCACGAACGTCGTCATCCCCGGCACCGGGCACAACCAGATGTTGTACCAACCGAGGGCCGTCGCCGACCAGATCATCGCCGTCGTCGACCGGGTTCGAGCCGGGTCGTGACGGGGAACTATCCGAAGGGCACTCGAGGTTATACGGGTGCCAACTTCAAGGAGGACCAGTGGCGAAGTCATACAACAAGAACCCCGCGGCAGTGGATGCCCTGTCTCCCGAGCAGTACCAGGTGACGCAGAAGAACGGCACCGAGCGACCGTTCACCGGTAAGTACTGGGACAAC
>NZ_JAVRPS010000174.1:0-8817 GCF_032162105.1 Mycobacterium sp.
CTCGTTGCTCTCATCTTCGCCCTGGCGAGGAGCGGACAAGCCGCACGGTCTGCGGCTGCGGTCGGCGCGTACATCGGTGCGGCCTATTGGTTTACCAGCTCCACGTCCTTCGCCAACCCAGCGGTGACCGTGGGCCGCATGTTCTCTGACAGCTTCGCCGGAATCGCCCCCGGTTCCGCGCCGGGCTTCGTTGCAGCGCAGGTGATTGGGGCACTCGTCGGCCTCGGGCTAGTCGTCGCGCTCTACCCAGGTACAGCGCTCATTGCGGATGAGGTCATCGTGCCCCATCACGACTCCAACTCAACCGAACAGAGACCACGATGACGAAACCTACCGTTCTGTTTCTGTGCACGCACAACGCCGGGCGGTCGCAGATGGCCCTCGGCTTCTTCACGGTCTTCGCCGGCGGGCGCGCAACGGGCTACTCCGGGGGCTCGGAGCCAGCCGATCAAGTCAACCCTTCGGCTGTTGCCGCGATGGCGGAGAAGGGCATCGACATAACCGCCGAACTACCGAAGCGTTGGACCGACGCGATGCTCCAGGACGCGGATGTCGTCGTCACGATGGGCTGCGGTGACACGTGCCCGTTCGTGCCGGGACGGCGCTACGAAGACTGGCCGCTACCAGACCCTGCCGGCCAATCGCTGGAGGCCGTACGACCCATTCGCGACGAGATCGAGGACCGCGTTCGAGGGCTGCTGTCTGGGCTCGGGGTACCGCCCGCCCCGTAACCTTCACTCGATTCGTTCGACCCATTGGGCGCGAGATGGGCCCGGCTCGAACGCCTCGCCGAAGTACTGCGTCTCACGGACCACCTCCCCACCGGCGAACTCCATGATGCTCACCACGTAGAACGGTTCCCCGTCATAGGTAAGGACGAGTTCGCTGATCCACAGCTCACCGCCGCCCAGGATGCGTCGCACGATGAAGCGCTTCGTGTTCGGCTGGGCTTCGCGCGACGCCTGAATTCCGTTCCGGCCACGGATGCGCTCACCCGATTGCGGATACTCGAGAACGGCGTCAGCTCGGTAGATTTGGTGCTCCGCCGCAAAGTCATTGGCGTCGGAGGCCGCCCAGTGCTGCTGCAGAGCGACCCGCACGTCGTCGTCAGGCATGGATCAATCATGCGGCACTGAAGAGCTCCTTGTTAAGCGCGCATACGGCGCGGCGCTGATTCCGCCGTCAGCTGGCGACCCTCCGCTGGCCGACTGGCGAGCTGGGTGGCGGCACGCCAGGCCAGGGCGACGTTGGTGAGGGTCGGGTTCGCCGCGGTGGCGGTCGGGATCACACCATCCTCAACGACATCTTGACCACACTCGCCGACCTAGAGCTCATCCTCCCGACGCTGCTCGACCGCGCCACTTGACGCCCCGGCGCATGGAACGGCGAGAAGCCGGCGCAGTTGCCGTCGTCCGCGGTGGAGCCGGGACATCACGGTTCCGTGTGGGATGCCCATGATTTCGGCGATCTCCTTGTACTTGAGACCTTCGACGTCGGCGTAGTACACGACCATCCGAAATGGTTCGGTCAGGGCGTTCATCGCTGCCTCAATCGCGGTGTCGGGCAACAACTCAAGCACCTCGTCCTCCGCCGAGGGCAGCCCGAGCGATGAGTGTGCAGCGTTGGCTGCCAGCTGCTGGTCGGTGATCTCCTCCACTGGATACACCACGAGTTGGCGCTGCCTCTTGCGGCAGCTGTTGATGTAGGTGTTGGTCAGGATCCGGTGTATCCATGCGTTGAGGTTCGTGCCCGGCCGAAACGAGCCGAATCCGACATAGGCCGACATCATGGTGTCCTGCAACAGATCCTCGGCGTCGGCGGGATTGTGCGTCATGCGCATCGCCCGGCGGTAGAGCGGCGCGCGCAGCGGGATGGCCTCGCGTACGAAGCGCGCGGTCAGCTCGGCAGCGGGTGTGCGCGTGCGTGTCCGAGCCGGATGGGCCTCCGGATCCGCGGCGGGCTGCACGCGCGGCCCAGCGATCAACGCCATGTCAACAGCCATTATCTAACTCCTCCCGAACGTAGTACATCGGGTACCGATCTATTTGATAGTAGATCTAACAACCTCCAATGGCCGAAAATTGTGATCCAAATCACCATCTCATACGCTTTTCTCCGCTGCGCCCCGTCGCCGCCAGTGGCGCGAATAGGCAGCAGACCGCCCACTTACTGGATCGTTCGGGTCTGTCGGCACGCCGAAGCGACGTGCCCATTCCGACGCCAGGCGGCCGCGCAATCACCAGTTCGTCAGGAGACGCTCAGGAGATGTTCAGCCCCAACTATATCGGTAAGCGATGTAGAGGTGATATACCTGTGCAGTGGAACAGTCACGTCGCGGGGCCGATCGGGAGAACACCGCCGAGGGGCTCGAGCAGGCGGCGATCCTCGTGTTGCGGCACCTGTCCGATCGCACGGGGATGGGTCTGACCGCCAGCATGGCGCTCGGCACGCTGGACCGGGAAGGACCGGCACGGGTGACGGCGTTGGCCGCGGCGGCGAGCATCGGCCAGCCGGCGATGACCGAACTGGTTCAGCGTTTGGCGCGACAGGGTCTGGTAATCCGAGTCGACGACCCTGGAGACGGACGGGCCGCTCTGGTCACCATCACCGACGCCGGCCGGGCGCTGCTCGACGCCCAGCGGCGCGACCGCCGGGACCGGCTGGCGGATCTGCTCGCGGCCCTTCCGGCAGATGACGAGGTCACCCTGACGCTGGCCATGCACGTCGCCCTGCCCGTCATCCGGAGACTCATCGACGACGCTCAGCAGCCCCGCAAGCAGGCAGTCGGCGAGACCCCGATCAGTCGGTCGCGGACGTAAGCCAGGAACTGCTGATCGGTGACAGCGGGTCCAGATCACCAAGCGGCGCAGGTAATTTCCGTTGCAAGCATCGCACAGGAGTCGAGCATGACCGTGACCACGACGACAGCCGGCCGCGTCGTCACCGCGGCCGACATGGTCTTCGCCGTCACCATGGCATCGATGATCGTGAGTAGCCTTCGCGTGGTCGGCCAGTTGGGTACCACCATCGGCCTGGGGCTGATCATCGACACGCTCATCGTGCGGTCGTTCATGGCGCCGTCGATCGCCGCGGCGCTGGGACGATGGTTCTGGTGGCCGCTGAACACCTTCCGTACCCCTGGCAACGCCGCCCCCAAGCCCGAACCGGAGCCGGAAGCCACCACCGCGCCACTGACGCAGCAGGCGACGGCTGAAACACACTGATGAGCCAACCGAGGACACGGTGTAACCCACCGGATTGGGCCCAACTCGTGATGGGCTGATGTGCCGCCGAGTACGAGGGCTACCTCGATGAGGCGAACCTCGGCGCCGTTTGTACCGTCCGGGAACTTGATCGCGACGGTTTGGGCGAAGTCACGTGGGTTTGCCGAGCTGCCGCGAGCCGAAATCCCTTGGCGCCGAACGCTTCGGGCGTAGCATCGATTGCAGACCGAAGGGATTTGCAATGGCAGTCGTATTGAGCCCTGGGGATGACAACGATCTCGTCCGGCTCCTTCAGGCCAGGCTGAATCGTGACTATCCGCTCTACTCCAACCTCGTCGTGGACGGCGATTACGGACCGCTCACCACCGCCGTGGTCAGAGAGTTCCAACGCCGCGCAGGGCTGCAGGGCGACGGCATCGCCGGTCCGCTGACACTGGGCCGACTGGGGTTGAACTTCGAACAACCGCCACCGCTGCCGACGAACCTGCCGTTCTTCTACTGCGCCTCCGGCACGTGGGCCACGCCGTTCCAGGGGCCACCGTTCGACGTCGGGTTCCGGCTCGAACAGATGGGCCGGGTCCGCAACCAGCCGGTCGGCTATCCCGCCAGCGGCTTCCTTTACCCCAACCCGTTCCTGAGCTACAACGAATCGGTCGCGCTCGGCGTCGCCGAACTCTTGCGTCTGATCTTGATGAACGCAGGCAAGTTCTACCTCTGCGGCTACAGCCAGGGCGCCGAAGTGGTGGTGCGAACGCTGCGACTGATGCTGCCAGGCCAGCCGCTGGCACATCGCGCGGGCGACCTCCTCCAGGTCGTCACCTTCGGCAGCCCCTGCCGCCCACCCGGGCCGACGCTGGTGGGCAACAATCCGCCAGGGGCCGGTATCTCGGGCATCTACACACCCGACCAGTTCCGCCCGCGTACATACGATTTCGTTCTGGACGGCGATATGTACGCCACGACCACCGAGGACACGCTGCTGCACCTCGGCTACGAGGCGCTTACCGCTCTGGAACTGGACCTGCCGTTTGCGGTGAAGGTAATCAGCTTGATCCAGAGCAACGAGTTCCTCGCCCTACTCGACCTCGCCAACACGCCCGAGACGTTCGCGAAGGTGGTCAGGACCGCCACCGTCCTCGGTGACTTCCTGATTCGGAATCCGCACATCCACTACAACGACTGGGCCAGCTTCAATGGGAGCACGGGGGTCGACCGAGCGGTGCAGATCGTGGCGAGTGGGTCGACGGCGACCCCGCAGCCCAGACCATTGACCAGTGCATAGTCGTTTGATGAGAGGAATCACGTAGTGCCCCAGACCAAGCCGTGGACCGGTGACCCGGTATGGCTGGCCGACGTGCTTCGTGATGAAGGGCTGAAGGTCGTCGAGTATCCCGGTTGGCGCGACCGCGGCCACGGCGAATTCCGCGATATCCGCGGCGTCATGGTGCACCACACGGGGTCCGACGACGCAACGGCGGCGTCCATCGCCAACGGCCGCCCCGATCTGGCCGGCCCGCTGGCGCAGCTGCACGTCGCCCGCGACGGGACCGTGACGGTGGTCGCCCTCGGCGTAGCCTGGCACGCCGGCATCGGGATGTATCCGTGGTTGCCGACCAACATGGGCAACTGGCACACGATCGGCATCGAGTGCGCCAATAGCGGAACCAGTCCCTCGGCGCCGCACCGAGAGAACTGGCCCGACGTGCAGTACGACGCTCTGGTCGGTTGCTGCGCGGCGATCAATCGCCGCCTCGCGCAAAGCTCTAGCCGCACCATCGGGCACAAGGAGTATGCCGGTCGCGCACAAGGCAAATGGGATCCGGGCGCCATCGACATGGACATTCTGCGCGAGGACATCCAAGCCCGCATCGGCACGATTCCGAACCCGGCGCCGACACCGAGACCTCCCGTACCGATCGGCCAGTACGCCGACATCCTCCTCTTCCCTGGCTCTTCGGGACCACAGGTCGCCGAACTGCAGCGCCGGCTCAAGCAGGCCTATGCGCAGTACGCGGGGGATCTCGTCATCGACGGCGAGTTCGGCCCGGTAACCGAGGCTGCGGTCAAGGAGTTCCAGCGACGTACTGGCGGCCTGAAGGTCGACGGCATCGTCGGGCCCGCCACTGCTTCGGCCATGAAGTTGAGATTGGTGTCCCCATCAGTTCTGTCAACCATCGGTGTTCGTACTGGCCGCGATGAGCCGTGACGGACGGTGAAGCTGATCTGTGAGTGTGCTCAGCGCTGACTCGACGGTGTCGGCGAGGGGTAACGAACCTTGCGGGTCGCAGATCCGCAGTACCCGGGAGGCGGCAGCGCCGGGAACGATCGCCCAGCCCGTGCCGACGCGTGCGCAGTTCACGGAGATCCTGTGTAGCGCCGAGAAACCCTCGGCCCCAAAGAAACCGAGACCGCGTAGATCAAGGACCAAGCCGCCGTAACCCGTCGTGTGTCCTTGCGTGTACTCGGTCAGAGCGTCGGCGTTGGATGCGTCGATGTCACCGTCGGCGCTGATGACGGCGACCGACGACCTCAGCAGACGACCGGAGAAACGTGCGGTGTGGCCTACCCACGGCTGGGGAGGAAAGCCGGTGTGCGGCAGGGCCACAGGGAGGCAAGTTTCCGTCGGCGCGATAGCGGTCACCGGAACTCACCGCAGTCCGGCGGTCGAGGGCTTGCGATTTCAACCACTTCTGGGCATCGCTTGTGCGCTTTGGGTGTCGGCGGGAGTTCCCTGCCGAGTTTCGCGAGCTGGCGTGTCTTGGGCTGGTGCGTCACCGTTTTGCGCGTCGGGGTCGATCGTGTCGGCGCGCCGGTATTCCTGGTTCACGTCGTCGCGGGCAGTGGCGGCGTCGCTGCGACGTGCCTGGGCTTGATGCTGCAGGCCCGACGCGTGTGCTGTCTTGGCGTCGGCTTCGGCTTGAGCAATGCGGGCTTTGGCGGCGGTCTCCTCGGCGAGCGCTTCGCGTTGGCCCACCTCGTGGGACTGTTCGGCAGCTCGGTGGCGGATATCCCCGGCTTCGACGCGACGCCGGTCGGTGCGCTTGTGCACCAAGACGAACCCGAGTGCGGTGAGAATCAGGACCGCGGCGACGGCCACGAGGACGACGGCGATGATGGTGCTTGTGGCCATTTCGGCTCCTTGGATTGGGTCGTGGTGAACTGTGGACATGGATTATGGTGTGGCACTAAAGAACTCGATACCCGGACATGGCGTGCCACGGAAGCGCCGAGCCCGTTAGGTACGAGGAACGGCCCGATTAGTAGTAGCTGCGCCGCCCGCCGACCGCCCGCCCCATTGATCCCATGACGGTCAGTACCAAGCCGATGACGAGGACAACGATGCCGACGGTCCACAGGATGGAGATATTGAGCAGGAATCCGGCGACCAGAAGAATGATTCCTAGAATGATCATGAAGTTTACCTAGTTTCGATGTCGATGGGGGAAGGGGCGCGCTCAGGCCCGGAATGTGCCAGAAGATGGCGGGAATCGGCTCCGCAATGAACACTCGTGGTCACGCGGCGAGTCCCGCGCGGGCAGATCCGCGCGTGGGGGAGAGGCGTGGTGGAGCAGTCATGGTGATCCCGGCGTGCAGACGATCACCGGAGTGTCGGGGTTCGGAGCCAATGCTCCTCGAGTTCTGCAGCGTGCGGCGGAACCCATCCCTGACCAGCTGAATTCTCAGCTGCACCTGACGCTACACCTGTTCGACGGGTCCCGACGATCCAGTGGGTGCCCGGTTTTCCCATCACCAGGTCTGGTCCGCCGAGCGACCGGAGCCAGGAGACTTTGCGCAGGTACGAGGCACGGCGAGCTCGACCGGGTGGCCTGCCTGACTAGGATGGGAACGAACCCGTGGCGGGTGCGCCGCGGGTACGGCGGAATGGTGAGCGCAGGTATCGGCGATGACGGAGTTCACCGGAGACGTGTACGGCTCAGATTTGGGGTCTCTGACCCCGGAGCAGTCCACCGCCGACGCCGCCGATCTTCAGGCCGGCATCGGCGCCTTGGCGGGGCTGGTTGCGGGCAGCCTCGGATTGCCGGAACTGCTTGCCGAAGTCGCGGGATTCGCGGTACGCGCGATCCCGGGCGCAGATGGCGCAGGCGTGACCTTGTTGCGACTCGACAGGGTCGACAACATGGTCGAAGAGCTGGCGGCCAGCTCGCCGTTCGTCGCCGAGATCGACCACGTGCAGTACGTCACCCTCAACGAGGGCCCCTGCATCACCGCAGCACTGGAACGGCGCACGGTGCGGTCGGGGTCCCTAGGTGGGGAGAAGATGTGGCCGCGGTTCGGTCCGCGCGTGAGCAGAATGGGTGTGCACAGCGCGTTGTCGCTGCCGCTGCTGCTACCGGGCCAGGTGATCGGAGCGATCAACGTCTACGCCCACGGCAAGGATGTCTTCGACGAGCACGCGGCTGAACTCGGGGAACTGTTCGCAAAACCCGCGGCAGTGGCAGTCCACAACGCCCAGATCCTCGCCCAGGCGATGACGCTGACCGCTCAGTTGCAGACCGCGCTGTCGACCCGCCCAGTGATCGACCAAGCGATCGGTCTGCTCCGGGGCCGCAGCGGGCGCAGCGCCGAGGAGGCATTCGCCCAACTACGGTCGATGAGCCAAAGCGAACACCGCAAACTGGCCGAAGTCGCGCAACGCATCGTGGATGAAGCCGTCCGCCGCGCCCGCGCCCGACACAACCCGAACTGATCCCGTACCGCGAGGTCAAGCCCGCGGCCGAACTATCGCAGCACGGCGCAGGCGCGTAGGTTGGTTGGGGGAACATTCACGGGCGGGTCCTGACCCAGCGTCTCGTATCTTCCCACCGTGCACGGCGGCTCGCCCTGTTCGGCATTGGCAGGTTGATCCGCGCTCGGGAGCGCCCAGCGGAGCACGCACCTCGTGACGATCACTGCAGCCCTGGCCGCCGAACTCGAAATCCTCACCGCAGCACTGGATCAACCCGGCGCCGACATCGCGCGCAGTGTGCATCAGTTGGCACTCAACGCTGCAGCCGGAGTAACGAGCTACCTCGGTCTGAGCGTCCTCGTGGGCCGCAGTGATCCGCCATTCGCCTTCACCATCCTGGCCGACGGGGTCGCTGCCGACGATATCGGCACCTCGCTGCGGGTGGAGTTGCCGGGTGTGGGCGATGGCGGGGGACGCATGACGGTCGCCGTGAATCTGTATGCGGGCTCGCCGGGGGCGTTTGTCGACCTCGCCGCTGACATGGCGTGGCTGACCGCACGCCCACTGAGCGACTTCGTCCTCGACCAGCACCTCACCATCCCCACCCGGTCGAACACCGGGACCCAACTGCGTGCGGCGTCGGTCATCAATCAAGCCATCGGTGTCCTGATCGGCCGCGGCCACACCCCCGAGCAAGCCCACTGGCAGCTCGACACCGAGGCCGCTGACGCAGGTACCGATCGACACGCCGCCGCCCAACTCGTCCTGGCCACGCTCACCGGGGCAGACATCGAGGACACCGACAAGGATCTCGGCATCCCGTGAACGCGCCTACCGCAGCGTCTCGAAGAGCTCTTCGAAGTGCAGGTGCGCCACGAAGTGCCCGCCGGCTCGAACGTAGTGGGT
>NZ_JAVRPS010000175.1:0-14857 GCF_032162105.1 Mycobacterium sp.
CGAGCGCGGCGCCGATCTGCCGCCCCTGCCCACGCTGTTCGTCGTCGTCGACGAGTTCGCCGAGCTGCTGCAGAACCACCCCGACTTCATCGCGCTGTTCGACCGCATCTGCCGCGTTGGGCGATCACTGCGGGTGCACCTTCTCCTCGCGACGCAGTCGCTGAACACCGGCGGCGTGCGCATCGACAAGTTGGAGCCGAACCTGACCTACCGCATCGCGCTGCGCACCACCAGTTCGGCGGAGTCCAAGGCGGTGATCGGAACCCCGGAGGCGCAATACATCACGAACAAGGAGAGCGGCGTCGGGTTCCTCCGGGTGGGGATGGAGGATCCGGCCAAGTTCCAGAGCGTCTTCACCGGAGTCAACTACGTGCCGACGGCATTGGCCGATGACGTCGTGGCGGCCCCCAGGCACGCCGCCCAGAGCAAGCTGCGGATCCACCAGTTCACCGCGGCGCCCATCCCGGAGGCGTTGACGTCATGACTTCCCGAAGACGAGCGCGAGTGAGGATCGCAGCGAGGCGCGAGCGCGGCCCGGAGCGAGCGGGAGTCGAGGCATGAGTATCGAATCCGAACAGCGGGTATTGCGCGAGGTCGTCCTCGAACAACTGACCACGGGCGAGGTCCGTGCGTATCGAATGTGGTTGCCGCCGTTGACCGATCCCACACCGGTCAACGAACTGGTCGAACGCGACAGTCGTCAACCGTTGCGCTTCGGGCTCGGCATCATGGACGAGCCGCGCCGGCACCGTCAGGAGGTGTGGGGCGTCGACGTCTCGGCGGCCGGCGGCAACATCGCGATCGGTGGCGCCCCGCAGACCGGCAAGTCGACGTTCCTGCAGACGATGATGCTGTCGGCGGCCGCTACCCACACCCCCCGTCAGGTGCAGTTCTACTGCATCGACCTCGGTGGTGGTGGCCTGATGTACCTCGAGGACCTGCCGCACGTCGGTGGTGTCGCCACCCGGTCCGAGCCAGACCGCGTCAATCGCATGGTGGCCGAGGTGAAAGCCGTTCTGCGGCAACGTGAAGCGATGTTCAAGCAGTACCGTGTCGGCTCCATCGCGACGTATCGGCAGTTGCGTGATGACCCGAATCATGCAGCGTCGGCGGATCCGTTCGGCGACGTGTTCCTGGTGATCGACGGCTGGCCCGCCTTCGTCTCGGAGTTCCCTGACCTCGAGCCGACCGTGCAGGACCTGGCCGGACAGGGCCTGGCGTTCGGTGTGCACACGGTGATCTCGACGCCGCGCTGGACGGAGTTGAAGTCTCGGGTTCGCGACTACCTCGGCACCAAGATCGAGTTCCGCCTCGGCGACATCAACGAGACACAGGTCGATCGGATGACCCGCGAGATCCCGGTCAACCGGCCGGGCCGCGCCATCTCGCAGGAGAAGCATCACCTGATGATCGGGGTGCCACGTCTCGACGGCGTGCACAGCGCGAAGGACATGGTCCCGGCGATGACCGCCGCGGTCCAGCACATCGGATCGCTGCACACCGACGAGGCGCCGAAGGTCAGGGTGCTGCCCGAGCGCATCTATCTTCGCGAGCTCGACCCGACCCCGCCGGGTCCCGACTCCGATTACCGCACCAGGTGGACCATCCCGCTCGGCCTCCGCGAGTCCGACCTGTCGGTCGCATACAGCCCGATGCACACGTCGCCACACTTGCTGATCTTCGGGGCGCCGAAGTCCGGCAAGACCACCATCGCCCACGCCGTCGCATCGGCCATCTGCGCGCGCAACAGCCCGCAGCAGGTGCGGTTCATGCTGGCCGACTACCGGTCGGGCCTGCTGGACGCCGTGCCGCCCGATCACCTGATCGACGGCTTCGCCGTCAACCGGAACAACGCGGCGCTCGAGGAAGCGATCAAGGTGCTGGCGGCCAATCTGCAGAGACGCCTGCCCCCGTCGGACCTCACCACCGCACAGCTACGGTCGCGATCGTGGTGGACGGGGCCCGACGTGGTGCTCCTCGTCGACGACTGGCACATGGTAGTGGCTGCGGGTGGCCCGATCGGACCGATGGCGCCGTTGTCGGCGCTGTTGCCCGCGGCGGCTGACATCGGGTTGCACATCGTGGTCACCTGCCAGATGAGCCAGGCCCAGCGATCGTCGATGGACCGATTCGTGGGGGCTGCGTATGGCGCGGGTTCGCCGACGCTGTTCCTGTCCGGGGAGAAGATGGACTTCCCGACCAGCGAGTTCAAGCTGAAGCGGCGCCCGCCTGGCCAGGCACTTCTGCGGTCGCAGGATGGCAAGGAAGTCGTTCAGGCGGCCTACATGGATCCACCGGAAGAAGAAGTGTTCGCACCACCCCTGACGGCCCGGTAGTATTTTTCGAAGACGTACAGCAACGCTACTGGCAAATGGCCAGCAAAGGGATCGGGGGTTCGATTCCATGGGGAGCAGGCAACCGCTCAGCACGGGCCTCCGGCCCGATATGCAGTGATTTCGAAATATGTGAGGAGTTAGCGCAAATGCAACCGTTGGAGCACAACCCAGGCGCGATCGGAGTCGGTTCCCAGGTCGTCGCAAATGGCGGCCGTGGCCTGGCCACCGGTACGGCCGCGACAACCGAGGCCAGTGCATTGGTACCGGCAGGTGCGGAGGAGGTCTCGGTGCAGGCCGCCATGGCGTTCGCGACCGAGGCCCTCGAGGTGAATGCGCTGAACGCGTTCGCTCAGGAGGAGTTGGCGCGCACAGGAGCGGCTTATATCGAATCAGCCGGGATCTACACGGCTGTTGACGGCTCCGGCGCCGCTGCCCTTTCGTAATCACATTCGTGTCGTAATAACAACACGTCAACCCAGAGAGATCTGAGTCCAGCAAACTATGTCCGCAGTGCCCGCAATGTTGGCGATGTTCTACGGAGCATTGCCACCAGAGGTGAACACAGCCAGGTTGATGGCGGGAGCCGGCGAAGCGCCGATGTTCCAGGCCGCGGCCGGCTGGGAGACCCTTGCGATCTCACTGGAGACTCAGGCCGAGGAGCTTGCGGGCAGCTTGGTGGCACTGCAGAGTTCGTGGCAGGGCTCGGCCAGCCAGCAGGCCGTCGACGCGACCACGCCAATGGTGGTCTGGTTGCGTACCACGGCATTGCAGGCTCAGAAGCGGGCGATGCAGGCCATCGCGCAGGCGAACGCGTACATGATGGCGATGGTCACGACGCCGCCGATACCCGAGATCGAGATGAACCACGTCACCCACGGGGTGCTCGAGGCAACCAACTTCCTCGGGGTCAACGCGGTGCCGATCGGCGTCAACGAGGCCGACTACTTCGTCCGGATGTGGAATCAGGCGGCCTTCGCGATGGAGGGCTATCAGGCCGAGACCAGCTTGAACACGGTGTTCGAGCCGATCCCGCCGATGAAGCCCATGGTCGTGCCCGGCGTCGGCGAGAGCTCGGCTGCCATGGCCGTCGGCGAAAACACTGCGTTGATGGGCGGCGCGATCATCCGCGAGGCGGTGTTCGCCCAGGTGACCGCTCAGGGATCCATGCAAATGGCGGGGCTGGCCGGCGGGAATGCGTTCAGCCAGGGGAACATGGCCGCCACCCGCGCCGAGGGCGGGGCCCAGAAGGCAGAGAGCGCCAGCCAGCAGTCGGGCCAAGGCCAGCAAGGCATGCAACAGGGTGTCCAGATGGCCACCCAAATGGCGTCGCAGGTCGGTTCGATGATGGTCCAGCTTCCGCAGCAGGGAAGTCAGATGGTCATGCAGCCCATGCAGCAGGTGACCCAGCAGATGACGCAGGTCTTCAGCCAGGTGGGTAGCGGATTCGGGTCCAACAACGGCCCGCAGGTCGGTCTGATCGGTGCCAGCCCGATGTCGAACCATCCGCTGGCAGGAGGATCGGGCGCGATGTCGGGTGCGGGGCTGGTCCGCGCGGCGTCGTTGCCCGGTGCGAGCGGTTCGGCGGCCCGCACACCGCTGATGTCCAACCTCGTCGCCCAGCCGGTCGTCGAACGCCCCAGCGTGCCGCCGATGGCGATGACGCCAGGGGCGGCCGCGGGAGGCAGCGGGGCCGGAGCTGCGCCGGTTGGTGGCGGCCCGATGGGAGCCGCCGGCCACGGCAGCAAGGGCGGTGGCGGCTCCAAGACGGGGTTGCGCGCGCCCACCGTTCTCCCCCAGGACCTGGGCGAGGACGAGGACGACGACTGGTAGGCGTCGACACAAGACTTCCCGGCCCAGGGGGGCTGGAAGACTCGCCATTCCCTTGGTGAGGACACGAGAAGAAAGGTATGCAGATAATGGGTCAACCGTTGCAGACAGACTCTGCTGTCCTCGCCGGCGAGGCGAGCAACTTCGAGCGGATCGCGGCGTCGCTCCAGGGCGTCATGGGTCAGGTCGACTCGACCGCAGGCTCGATGCAGGTGCACCTGCAGGGCATGTCCGGCACCGCCGCACAGGCCGCATTCGTGCGGTACCAGGAGGCGGCGCAGGTGCAGAAGGCCGCGCTGGACGAGATCTCGGCGAACATTCACACCGGGGGGGTGCAGTACGCCGCCACCGACGAGGACCAGGGTTCGGCGCTCGGCCAGACAATCCCGCAAATCCTCTGACCACGACAACCAGCCAACAGAATCGGAGAAATCATGAGTGAACAGGTATGGAACTTCGCCGCGATCGAAGCCAGCGCTGGTGAGGTCCAGGGCTACGCGGCCGCGGTGCACGGCTTGCTCGATGAGGGCACTGCCTCGCTCGGCAGATTGCAGGCCGCATGGCAGGGCACCGGGCAAGCCTCGTACGAGGCGGTCCAGATGAAGTGGAACAACGCATCCACCGAACTGAACGCGGCGCTGCAGAATCTCGCGCAGACTATTAGCGAAGCGGGTCAGACGATGGCTCAAACCGAAGCCGGCGTCGCGGGCTCCTTCAGCGCGTAGGAAACCGTGCACCGAGGTGGGCGGGCCGGCCTACTGCCGCTCCGCCCACCTCAGCACGTGCTCCAATGTGAACCAACCCTTGAGAGGTTTCCATGTCGGCCGACTATGACCGGCTCTTCCACTCCCCGGACGCGACACAGCCGCCCGAAGAGGAGACAGCGGCCGTCGACCGCGAATCGGTAGCGCCCGGCAACGCCGGACCCATGCCGACCCACGCGGTACGGCCCGATGCGCCGTCGGGCCCCATGCCCGTTACTCCACCCGCGACGAAGACGGCCGTCGCAGCGGCACCGCCACCGCGCCAGACCGAAGTCACCAGCCAGATGAGGCCGACCCAGACCACGGGGCAACAGCGGGCACCGAACGGGATGATGCGCGCGCCGCAGGGCGCAGCACCGACCGGCGCCCGATACGAACAGGCTCGTCCAGCGCCGGCACCCCCCATGCGACAGGCGCCTGCGCCCGCGCCGTCGCAACACTTCGCCGAATCGCAGTCCGAGAGTCGCGCGGTGTGGACGTCGGCGCAACAGGTGCCTGCGCCTGCGCCGACCTCCGCCGCCACGATCGGCAATCACCGTGCCATCGACGCGCTGTCGCACGTCGGCGTCCGCTCTGCGGTCAAGATGCCCTCACAGCGTGGTTGGCGCCACATGATCTACCTGTTGACGCGCATCAACCTGGGCTTCTCGCCTGACGAGATCTACGAACTCGACCTGCACACCCGGATTCGGCGCAACGCCCGCGACTCCTACCAGATCGGTGTCTTCGGGCTGAAGGGCGGCGTCGGCAAGACCGCCGTCACCGTGGCGCTGGGTTCGGAGTTGAGCAAGGTTCGCGGTGACCGCATCCTGGCCGTCGACGCGGACCCCGACGGCGGGAACCTGGCCGACCGCGCGGGCAGGCAGTCCGCCGCGACCATCTCGGATCTGTTGTCGGACAAGGAACTCGCCCGTTACAACGACATCCGGGCCTACACCAGCATGAACGCCGCCAACCTCGAGGTGTTGTCGTCGGAGGAGTACAGCGGAGCGCGTCGCGAGTTCAACGACGACGACTGGAAGGGCGCCGTCGGCATCGTGTCGAGGTACTACAACCTCGTCCTCGCAGACTGCGGCGCAGGCCTGTTCCAGCCGGGCGCGCGCGGCGTGCTGTCCACGGTGTCGGGTCTGGTGATCGTCGCCAGCGCGTCGATCGACGGGGCCAGGCAGGCCGCCGTGACGATGGACTGGTTGCGGCAGAACGGCTATCAGGATCTGCTCGGCCGGTCGTGCGTGGTGATCAACCACGTCGTTCCGGGCAAGCCGAACATCGACGTCGCCGATCTGGTGGAACAGTTCGAACGGCACGTCCCTCCGGGACGTGTCATCGTGCTGCCGTGGGACAAGCACATCGCCGCCGGCACCGAGATCCAGGTGGATCTGCTGGGCAAGACGTTCCGGCGACGGATCACCGAGCTCGGCGCTGCACTGTCCGACGACTTCGACAGGCTTGAACGTCGTTGACGACGACGGCCGCCGCACCCAGCACGTCGGGTACAACGCCCGGTAGGCCGTCGACGACCCGCGTCACGATCCTCACGGGCCGCCGGCTGACTGATCTGGTGCTGCCCGCCTCCGCGGCGATCGAGACCTACATCGACGAGACCGTCCAGGTTCTCGCGGAGATCCTCGAAGACACGCCCGCAGACGTCTTGGCAGGCTTCGACTTCAAGGCCCAGGGCGAATGGGCATTCGCGCGACCGGGTGCCCCTTCGATGAGGGCGAGTGAGTCGCTCGACGATGCCGGGGTGGTCGACGGTGCCCTCCTGACGCTCGTCACGGTCAGTCGCACAGAGCGCTACCGGCCACTGGTCGAGGACGTGATCGACGCGATCGCCGTCCTCGACGAGTCACCGGAGTTCGACCGGACGGCGCTGAATCGGTTCGTGGGCTTGGCAATTCCCGCGGTGGCGTTGGTCGTCACCGGAGTGGCACTGCGTGCATGGGCGGAAACCGGACACGGTTGGTGGTGGACGGCGGCGTTGGGCGTATTCGGTGTCGCCGTCCTCGGTGGCAGCCTGATGGCGCGATCGCGTTATGCGAATCTCGACCTGGCGGAGAGTCTGTTGATCGCCGCGGTGCCGTTGCTCGCGGCCGCGGCGGCATTGGCGGTCCCGCTGCCGAATGGCGTCGCTGGACTAGGCGCTCCGAATGTCGCGGGTGCAGGGGTCGTCCTGCTGCTGTTGGTGTTGGCGACCCGTGGCGGGCCACGCAGGCGGGCGGAGGTCGCGTCGTTCGCCGCGGTCGCCGCAGTAGCGGTCATTGCCGCGGCGATAGCGTACGGCTACGGGTGGGAGTACTGGGTGCCAGCCGGCGCCATCGGCTTCGGCCTGATCGTCGTCACCAATGCCGCGAAGTTGACGGTCGCCGTCGCCCGCATTGCACTTCCGCCGATTCCCGCGCCGGGCGAAACCGTCGCCAATGACGAACTGCTGGATCCCGTTTCGACTCCCGACACCTCAGATGAGGAGTCGCCGACGTGGCAGGCGATCATCGCTTCGGTGCCGGAGTCCGCTGCCCGTCTGACCGAGCGCAGCCACTTGGCCAAGCAGCTGCTGGTCGGCTTCTTGACCGCAGGTGTGGTGGTGCTCGCCGCCGGTGCCATCGCCGTCGTCGTGCAAGGCCACTTCTTCGTGCACAGCCTGATCGTTGCCGGGTTGGTCACCTCGGTATGCGCCTTCCGGTCGCGGCTCTACGCCGAACGGTGGTGTGCCTGGGCGCTGTTGGGTGCCGTCGTGGTCATCCCGACCGGGGTGACGGTACGGCTGTGCAACTGGTACCCGTACAGCGCTTGGCTGGTGTTGGCCATCTACGCCGCGGTCGCGGTGGTCACCTTGATCATGGTGGGGGCGACCGACGGCGTGCGACGGATGTCGCCGGTGAGCAAGCGAATTCTCGAGCTGCTGGACGGCGCGGCAATCGCCGCGGTGATCCCGATGCTGCTGTGGATCGCCAGTTTGTACGACGTCCTTCGGAACCTGCGGTTCTGATGATGCCGGTCGACAAGCTGTCCGACCTTCTCACTCTGAAATCCTGCGGCTCAGCCCTCTTGGTAGCTCCACGTGCGTAGCTGATCGGCAATCTTGTCGAGATCGGGCAGGACACCGCACGGGCGATCTCCAGTAGGTCGTCGAGATCCAGGTATTCGGTCACGCGTCCTTGAGGCGCTCGAGAACCCCGGCCTCCTCGTACACCACGCGCGGCAGCGCCGCGGCAACCTTGGCCTCGTGCGCACGCCGATCGATGTACTGGTCGATGGCCGATAGCGCGACAGCCTGCATCGACCGCCCTTCCGCTACGGCCTGCCGACGCAGCGCTTCTGTCTGCCGGTCGCTGGTCCGGAGAGTCATTCCCGTGACCGCACGATACCGGAGTGATACCACTCACGGGCTCGTGGAGGCGCTCAGTGCCGGCTGCCCTCGTCCGAATCCGCGGTGATCTCCGCGACCACCGCGTCGATCCGCTCGCGGTCCGCGTCGATCGATGCGGATGCCTTGAGCGACGCCTTCTGCAATGCCTCGTTGACCCGTCCCTCGACGGCCGCCGCACCGAGCCGCAGCAGCCCGTCCTCGATGAAGACGCCGGTCAGCCAGTGGTGCCCGTTGAGCGTGACCTCGACCGTCTCCGCTTCATCGGTGGCAGTGAAGGATTCGGTGTTCATCTTGGTCAACTGGTCGTCCATCAGCGACCGCAGTCGCTGCGCCTGTTTCAACACGGCAGCGACCTGCGGAGGCATGTCGTCGCTCACGTGGACTCCTTGTTGTCCTGGACGTCCTTGCGGCGACGATTGCCGATCACCGCCTCGGTCCAGGGCCGGTCCTCGGTATAGATGTCCTCATCTGGCGCCAGTCCTGGGGTGCGCTTCTTCTCCTTACCGCCTTGGCCTTGGCCCGCGCCGTGCATCGGCATGCCGCCCATTCCGCCCATGCCGCCACCGGCCGATCCTGCGGCCGTTGGTCCGGCTGCGCCACCACCGCCGGTGGTCGAACCGGGTCCGACGGACACACCGCCGACGTTGGGCTGCAACGGCATTGGCGGCACGCCGCCACCGCCGGATCCGCCGCCCGCACCGCCACCGGCGGCGGCGGCAGGCCTCAGGCTGGGGTCCGTCGGCAGTCTCGGGATGTCCTTCGGGCCGCCCCCGGGAAGCCCGCCCGGCATGCCCCCGCCCGGCGCGCCACCGCCTGACGGCGAGCCACCGCCAGATGGTGCGCCGCCAGCGGACGGGGAGCCGCCCGACGGGGCGCCTGGGCCCTGAGAGCCGCCGGCCGGCGGGGCTCCCGCGGACAAGGGCGATGCGGCGCCGGGTGGCGTCGCCGGCGCAGGCGCTCCGCCCGGCGGCGCCTGTCCGGGTGCACCCGGGCTCCACGGGGCGTTGCCGTCCGGAATGGTCTTCTTCCGCGGATCGCCATTGGAGGTCACCGGCGTCGTGGGAACTCCACTGGGGGGTGGCGGTGTGCGCGGTTTGACGGGGTGCGGGGCCGCCTCACCCGCGTAGCCGTGCCGAATTTCCTCGGATTCCTTCTGCAGCTGCTCCATCTGGAGGCCGAGGGTGTGCGCCGCGCTGCCGCCGTTGGCGATCGCCGCGGCCATCTGAGCCTTCAACGCTTCGTACTGCTGGTACACCTCGGTGTGCTGAATGAGGGTCTTCACGTGCGCATCCGAGATGCGCATGGCCTCACCGGCAAGCGCCTCCCAGGTCGAGCCGAGTTCGGATAGCCAAGTGCCGTACTCGTTGAACTTCCCGTACGCCTGCTCGGCCGCCTCGCCCTCCCAGTTCTGGATCTTGACCTGGAAGCTCTGCGCAGACGTCTTCAGCGCGGCGCCGTTCGCAGTCCACGCCGCTGCCGCCTCTCGCAGCGACGCACCGTGATCGCCCATCGAGAGCGCCTGCTGTGCCTTCTCCACGTCGAGGTACTCATCGGAGCTCAACCCGAGCGGAGCGCCCATCGGCGCAGGCGGCGTGGGCGCCGGAATCGCATTGGTCTTCGGCATGACGGGCGTTGGCGGAGGTCCGACCCCATTGAGGTTCGCCTCCCCCGCGGCGTCGACGTCGTCGTAGGCCTGGGCGACCGAATTCAGCGATTCCGCGAGCCGCGTGCCCTCACGATGACCGTAGTCCTGGTTCTGATAGAGGAAGCTCGCGTTCTGCTTGAGGTTGTCGACCGCGGTCTTGGACAGACTCAGCTGATCGGGTGGCACGACGAGGGGATTGTCCGTGAGCGGATTGCTCCATTGCAGTGCGTTGATCTGAATCGCCTTGGCGCGCAGATCGATCGTCTCTACTCGTACTTCCCCCGTCATATCCCCTCCTCGAGAGACGATCGTACGCCTCTCAGCAAACTCAAGATCACTGTTCCAGCGCCACCTGGTAGCGGCTCTCCTCCCGCGGGTTGATCAGCCGGATGGGCAGCTGACGATGGCGCGGCGTATCGATGAAGTTGCTTCGCAGCACGACCCGGCCCACACCCGGATGCGGACCCAGGTACGTGGTGGCGTTGGGCCACGCCACCTTGGCCACCTGGCCGATGCGCGCGTTGATGAACCCAGCGAACTCCCGGAACTGCGGACCGAGGGTGACGACGGCGCCCGAGGCGGCCGACCGCACGACGAATTGCGTGAACAACCGCGCGTCGCCGAGGTTGATGCTGACGTCGACGTCGTCGAACGGCATGTACACCGGGTACCGGTCGGCGGTCTCACCGACGAGCACACCCGCCGAGCCGATCGGCAGCTCGTAGTGCCGGTCGGTCAGCGGGCTCAAGCCCTGCACCGCAGCCGCCCGCTGACCACCGAACAGGCACGAAAACCCGCGCGGGGTCGAGGGATTCGCCAGCGTCGTCAACAAGACCGTCGTGGTCGGCGCCGTCCCGGGACGGACCCGAACCCTGGTCATGGTGTGATCCGCGCGTGCCGACCACCACACGTCGGGGCCACCGGGCGCGGTGTAGGCGGCGGTGAACGTACTGCGGCCCTTGATCGACGACCAGCTCTCGCGCTCGAAACTGATCTCGGTCGCCCTGTCGAAGTCGTCGAAGCTGCGCCCGCACCGCGCGTCGATCCCGTTGCTGGCCAACTGATCCGCGATCCGGGTGGTCGACGCGACGAGGTAGCGCGCCAGCCCGGCCACGCCGGCCTCGCGCCGCTGAGCGGGTTTGCGCGTCTGCTCGGGCAACGCCCGGAGCACGATCCACGTCCGCCGGTTGGCCGGCGCCGGGTAGGGCCCGACCACCTGCTCGTAGAGCGCGACGAGGCTCGACGGCGCGGTCTTGCCGACCCGGTACCCCGCCGAGACGATGTCGGCGTCCAGCTCGGGACAGTGTGCGGCGATGAGCTGTTCGACGAGCCGGGTGTCGACCACGTCGTCGGTGTAGGCTTCGCCGGACACGATGACCGTCGGCGTGAACGGCCGCGGCACCAGCTCGATCACCGAAACCAGGTGATCGCCCTGCCATCGCACGGCGACGTGATCGCCAGGAATGACGGTGGCCCCGACGGCCGGTGTCGAGGGGGCTTCCGGGGCGGCCTCGTGCCGTCGCCGCCAGGAGAAGATCGCCGTGATCCAGCCGGTCAGCCGGCGGCCGCGCACGGTGAGCACGACCGAGATCGCGATGATCACCGAAAGCGTGATGCCCAGCCAGAGCAGATTCAGCGGGATGAAGATCGCGATGCAGGCCGGAATCAGCACCGCCGCCCACAGCAGGTGGCCGGTGGTGACGCGAAAGCCGAACTGCGCCAAGAAGTTCTTCATCGGCGCCTCAATGCGCGACGGGCCAACGCTCCGAGGCCGAGCGCGACCGCCAGCGCTGCACCGGCAACGACGACCATGGTGATCGGCCCCCGATCGGGCGAAGGGATGTACACCGGCGGCGGCAGTTGCTTCACCTTGTACGGGATGGCCTTCGGGCCAGGAGGCACGTCCCAGGTCAAAGCGGCCACCGGGTCGATGACACCCGCGCCGACGTAGTTGTCCACGCCGCCCCCGGGATGCCTTGCGGTAGCGGTGATCCGGTTCATGATCTGCGCGGGAGACAGGTTTGGAAAGCGTTGCTTGAGCAGCGCGGCCAGGCCCGACACGTACGCCGCGGCGAAGGACGTGCCGTTGATCGGGACCGGGCCGTCCTGCCCCTGCAGGGCGTTCACCGGATTGCCGTCGTACCCCAGCGCGGTGATGTTCTCGGCTGGCGCGGCGGCGCCTACCCACGGGCCGGACATGGAGAAGTTGCTCGGCTGGCCGTTCTGGGCGATGCCGCCGACCGTGAGCACCAGCGGCGAGTACCAGGCCGGCGAGACGATCGTCTGAACTTCCTTCCAGCCTCGTGGATCGGCCGGCACAGAGGGGTCGGGTGGCGGGTTCTGACTGCAGTCCTGCCCGGTGTTGCCCGCCGCGACGACCACGACTGCGCCCTTGACGTTGACGGCGTACTCGATCGCCGCGCCGAGGCCGGTCTCGTTGATGGGGCGGGTGATCTTGTAGCAGGCGGCCTCGCTGATGTTGATCACCTGCGCGCCCAGGTTTGCGGCGTGCACGATCGACCGGGCCAGGCTGCGCAGGGAACCCGCGGTCTGCGTGGTGTTGGGGTCGTTCGGATCGGTGCGCGAGCCCACCGGCTGGAAGTTGTCCGACGTCTGGCGCAGCGACAGGATTCGTGCGCCGGGAGCCACCCCGATGAAGCCGTCGGTGGGCGCGGACCGACCCGCGATGATCGACGCGGTCAGCGTGCCGTGGCTATCGCAATCGGACATTCCGTTGCCGCCGACGTCGACGAAGTCTCCGCCGGGAAGGGCAGGCACCCGCGGCGAACCGTTCACACCGGTGTCGATGACGGCGACAGTTACTCCCTCTCCCGTTGCGAACTTCTGCGCATCGGCGAGCCGGAGGTAGTCGTTGGCCCACGGTTTGTCGGCGAAGTTGGCCCCGGGGAACACCGTGGGCGCGGAGCACACCCGCCGTTGCTCGGTGGGCTGATCCGGGCCCGTCTCATCAGGTGGCAGGGCCGCCGGGTCGATGGTGGGCGGTTCGATCGCGACCGCAGGGGGCGCACTCAGCAGCGCCAGGATCAGCGCGACGAGAAGGACGCCGATGCGACGCAGCATTCCTCACCCCTCTCGACGATCGCCCCACCCACATTGTGCTGAGTCCCCCTCAGCAAACTGATTGAGGCCGGCTTCGCGGCGCATCCTTTGACGTCAAGCCCCCGGACCCTGTGCACGGGGCAATCTTACGGGCGAGTTGACCGGCCGGGTTCCGCTTTCTTTTGGGGCTGCGTCAGGCGTCGAGGTCTTGCTGGACCAGCGAAGCCACGGTGTCGAGCGCTGCCTCGTCGTCCGAGGCGACGGTGACCTGGGCGCCGTTGCCCGCACCGAGCGTCATGATCATCAGCGCCGAACCGGCGTCCACCGGCTCACCACCGTCGACGGACAAGAACACCGGGACACCGGCGTTGAGCACGGCCTCGGCGATGATCGCGGCGGGGCGGGCGTGCAGGCCGATCGACGATCCGACGATGACGGTCTTGGCGGACATGTGGAGTCTCCTTCTGTGGTGGGTTTGGGTAGGTCAGGCGGCGACGAGTTCGGCCGACGTCTCCGAATCGGTCTTGGGCTTGGCGAACTGCTTGGCGGCGACGACGGCCACAGCCCCGACGGCGGTGCCTGCCGCCAGGGCGACCAGGAACCACACCAGATGCCCGATGGCGAAGAACACGAAGATCCCGCCGTGTGGCGCCTTGAGGGTCACGTCGAACGCCATGATCAACGCACCCGTCACCGCACCACCGGCCATCATCGACGGAATGACGCGCAGCGGGTCGGCCGCGGCGAACGGAATCGCGCCCTCGGAGATGAACGAGGCCCCGAGAAGCCATGCCGCGCGGCCATTCTCGCGCTCGGGCTCGGTGAACAGGCCCGGCCGCACGGCTGAGGCCAGTGCCATCGCCAGCGGCGGGACCATGCCCGCAGCCATGACGGCGGCCATGATGCGCAGGGTGGCCGGGTCGGCCACGTTGAGCCCGGCGGTGGCAAAGGCGTAGGCCGCCTTGTTGACCGGACCGCCGAGGTCGAAGCACATCATCAGACCGAGGATGATGCCAAGCAGGATCACCGAGCTGCCGGAGAGACCGCCGAGCCAGGTGGTCAGCCCGGAGGTGACCGCGGCCAGCGGACGGCCGAGCAACAGGAACATCAGCAGGCCGACGACGAGCGAGGCGACCAGCGGAATGATCACCACCGGCATGAGGCCCCGCAGCCAGCGGGGGACGTCGATACGGCTGATCCACAGGGCGGTGAAGCCGGCGATGAGGCCGCCGACGATGCCGCCGATGAAACCACCGCCGACGAAGACGGCCACCGCTCCGGCGGTGAATCCCGGTGCGATGCCGGGTCGGTCGGCGATGGCGAACGCGATGTATCCCGCAAGGGCAGGTACCAGGAATGAGAACGCCAGCCCGCCGAGTGTGAACAACACTGCGCCGAGGTACTGAACGAAACCGCCCGACGGCAGGTTGGTCAGCGAGTTGGTGGTGGCGATGATGTTGCCGAGCGACTGCGTCGCGCCTTCGGGCTTGTTGGCGATGTCGTACCCGGCGAAGAGGAAGCCGAGTGCGATGAGCAGACCGCCCGCGGCCACGAACGGAATCATGTAGCTGACGCCCGTCAGCAGGATCTGCCGGGTGCGGGTGCCCCAACCGACTCCGCCGGACGCGGACGGGCCCGACGACGACGGTGCGCCTGCCACGCCCTCCACCCGCGCTGCATTCGGATTGTCAGCGGCCGCAAGGGCTTCGGACACCATCTTGTCGGGCTCGTTGATCGCACGCTTGACCCCGGACGCGATGACCGGCTTGCCCGCGAAGCGACCTCTGTCCTTGACCCCGACGTCGGTGGCGAAGATGACGGCGGCCGCGCCGGCGATGGTCTCGGCGGGCAGCGG
>NZ_JAVRPS010000176.1:0-2836 GCF_032162105.1 Mycobacterium sp.
CTCGGCCGTGATGAACACCCCGCGCGAGGAGTCGACCTGGTCCATCCAGCTG
The DNA here is from genome assembly GCF_032162105.1 of Mycobacterium sp. GTDB lineage: Bacteria > Actinomycetota > Actinomycetes > Mycobacteriales > Mycobacteriaceae > Mycobacterium. Next base: position 53 of record NZ_JAVRPS010000176.1, read on the forward strand.
CGGTCCAGCGCGGACTGCGCGAGCTCGACGATCTGGTCCTCTCTTGGCAGCAGTCGCCGTCGCAGATCGATCACCGGTTCGAGGTCGATGGAGTACGACGTCGAGCCCTCAGTGACGCCGCTCCGTTCGAGTCGCCAGGAGCTGGTCTGAAGACCCTCGGCCAGGGCCACCACCGACGCTCCAGGATGCCCGCTGAGGTAACCGCGCGCCTCGTTGTCGAAGGCGACGGCGCGCAGGCCGTGCGACTGGTTGGGCCTGCCGAACTTGAGGTAGTCGTAGTCGATCGTGTCGAGAAGCGTCACCGCCCACGGGTCGCGGATCACGCCATCGGAGCGCTTGGCCTCGGTGCCGCGGTTGTGCAGCGTCCACAGCGTAGTCGCCGACACGCCTTCCAGGGTGTTGCCGTCGATGGCGGTCATGGCCCCATGTTAAGGATGCGGTCGCCGAATCCGGCCGGTTCCCCGTGCCGCAGCCGTAGGCTGGCTCACATGACCCGGCACGTGTTCGACGAGAAGTTGTTGGCCGTGATCAGCGGCAATTCGCTCGGGGTGCTGGCCACCATCAAGCGCGACGGCCGGCCGCAGTTGTCGAACGTCTCGTACTACTTCGATCCGCGCAACGTCGCGATCGAGGTATCGGTCACGGAGCCGCGGGCCAAGACGCGCAACCTGCGCCGCGACCCGCGGGCCTCGATTCACGTGACTGCCGACGACGGATGGGCGTACGCGGTGGCCGAGGGCGATGCGATCCTCACCCCGCCCGCGGCCTCACCCGACGACGACACCGTGGAGGCATTGATTGCGTTGTACCGCAACATCGCCGGTGAGCATCCCGACTGGGACGACTACCGCCGTGCGATGGTGGCGGATCGTCGCGTCGTGGTCACGCTGCCGATCTCGCACCTTTACGGCCTGCCGCCCGGCATCCGCTGATCCACGTGGTTGCGCCGGCGTGGGTAATCCGCGCGACGGCGCCGTGATCGGCGCGCTACCCTGCGGACATGGCCGAAGAACCCGAGGACGACAACAAGCGCAAGTTCCGCGAAGCGCTGGAGCGCAAAAAGGCCAATGCGGGCGGTGGTTCCGCCCACAAGGATGTGGGCAAGAAGCAACCGAAGGCGCACGGCCCGGAGCAGGCCCGCCGCGAGTTCCGGCGCAAGAGCGGCTAGCCGACCTTCGCCACGACGGGTGCCGCTGCTGCGACACCTTCGTTGGCCAGCCGGCGAGCGCCGATCAGCGCGACGAGCATCACCGAAACGCAGAACAGCCCTTGCTCTTTCAGGCCCCAGCCGACCGATGCCAGGGTGGCCGCCCCCGCGATGCACAGCAGCGTGCCGACGGCCGCGCTGCGGCGGCCCGGTGCCGCGACGCAACCGCCGTCCCACAGTGGTAGCGGATTGTTCTCCAATGGCCGCAGCACGACGAACGTCGCGGCCACCAACACGGCCACTAGGGCCAGCTGGGCGATGCTGAGCATCAGGAAGTGTGGCTGGCCGGGATAGCGTGGTAGGCCGAGGTAGTCGAAGGCTAGGTGGACACCCAGCAGGACCGGCATGTGCCACAGGTACAACGTCATGGCGCCGGTGTTGCCGATCACCGCGAGCCGCCACACCCTGGGCCACCGGGCCCACCGGCCGATACCGGGTGCTGCCGCAATGGCGAACGCGCACAGCATGATTGCGTGCCCGGCGAGCAACAGTGACGGGGGTGTCATGTTCTTGAGTTGCTGCGACTCGATGCCGACCAGGCTCAACTCGTAGGGCCCCAACGACAGCAGGCTCAGATTGACGCCGAGCATCCCGACGCCGAGGCGCAGCGCCGTCCGCGTGGACAACAGCCGACGCCGGTAGGCCACGCCGAACATCCCGGGGATCAGCCAGGCGAGCATGTTCAGGTAGCCCACCGTCGACCAGTCGGGGTCGGTGACCCGGACCGCGTCGACCACCGCGACGAGGGCGTACACCCCGACCACCGCCACGACCAGGCGCGTCCCGGTGGTGATGCGGGTCAGCAGCGTCATCGCCGCCAGCACCAACACATAGGCGCCGAGAAACCACAGCAACTGGATGCTGATCCCGGCGATCGGCTCGTAGACGTGCACGGGCAGCACTCCATGCAGCACGACCAGTGCCGCGGCCCAGAAGGCCAGGTAGTAGAACACCGGCCGGTAAAGCCGGGTGCATCGCTTCAGCAGCCAGCCGCCCCAGCTCGCGCCGGGTTCGAACGAGCCCACCGACGCCGCGGCCCCCGCGAAGAAGAACAGCGGCATGATCTGGAAGACCCAGGTGAGCGCCTGGAACACCACCGACGTGGTGAGCAGGTTATCCCAGATGAACACGTCACCGGCGATGATGCTGGTCGCCATCACGGTGTGCCCGACCACCACCCCGACCAATGACACGATCCGGATAACGTCGATGGCCCGATCGCGATCGGCCGGTGTGCTCGCCTCGATGTGGGCGGCACTGGGGAACGTAAGCGCCATGGCTCGAATCTAGGCGCGGGCAGCCGCGATCGGCTTGAGTAGAACCACTCAAATGTGGACGCTCTCGGCGGCGGGGCGACGCTCCTGCACCAGGATCATGGCCAGACAGATCGCCGACAGCACGGCGATCGCGATCGCGAAACTGACTCCGGCGGTGCGCAATCCCCAGTGTTGGGCGGCCAGCCCCTCGCCGACGACCGGCAGCGCGATCGCCACGTAGGCCACCACGAAGTAGGTGGAACTGACCTCGGCGCGGCGATCGGCTGGGGTGAGTTCGGCGACGGCGGCCAGGCCGCGGCT
>NZ_JAVRPS010000177.1:0-17852 GCF_032162105.1 Mycobacterium sp.
GAAGGGCGCAGCACCTGGATCACCGTGGACCGGCCGGTGTACATCGGGCTGACGTTGCCCGACGGGTCTGGGCCGACGCCGATTCAGCTGATCTCCGAGGCGGTGGCCAAGGCGATGCCCGCAGTGGCGGTCAATCCCGGCCCGGTCCGCTAACGCAGGCCGGTACCCCGCGCCACCGCAGTGTCGACCATCGTCGCAAGCAGCGTCGGGTAGTCCATCCCGCTGGCAGCCCACATTCGCGGGTACATCGAGATGGTGGTGAAGCCGGGCATCGTGTTGATCTCGTTGATCACCGGCCCGTTCTCGGTCAGGAAGAAGTCCACCCGGGCCAGGCCCTGGCAGTCGATGGCGCGGAACGCACGGATCGCCAGTTGGCGCACGGCGTCGGCGATTTCGTCGTCGATCTTGGCTGGGACGTCGAGTTCCGCTGCGTCCTCGAGGTATTTGGTGGCGAAGTCGTAGAACGCGTCCTCGCGGCCGCGTACCCCGGCCACCCTGATCTCGCCGACGGTGCTGGCTTCGACTGTGCCGTCAGGGAATTCGAGCACGCCGCACTCGAGTTCGCGGCCCGGCACGGCGGCTTCGACGATCACCTTCGGATCGTGCCGACGAGCCAGTTCGACCGCCGACGGCAGCTGATCCCACGCCACCACCCGACTGACGCCGATCGACGAGCCGCCGCGGGCGGGCTTGACGAACACCGGCAGACCGAGCCGCTCGCGATCCTCGAGTTCCAGCGTGTCGTGATGCGCCCGCAGCACCACCTGATCGCCGATCGGCAGGCCCTCCGCCGCGAGCAGCTTCTTGGTGAACTCCTTGTCCATGCCCGCCGCGCTGGCGAGCACCCCCGCGCCGACGTAGGGCACGCCGGCGAGCTCGAGCAGCCCCTGGACGGTGCCGTCCTCGCCGTACGGGCCGTGCAGGACGGGGAAGACGACGTCGACGGCGGCCAGGAGCTCACCGGGACCCTTGTCCAGCGATATCAGTTGCCCGCCACGCCGCGGGTCGGCGGGCAGCGCCAGCGCGGTACCCGACGTGCCGCTCACCTCAGGTAGGTGGCCGTCGGTGATGGCGAGTGTCTCGGGTCGCGCGTCGGTGAGCATCCAGGAGCCCTCGGGGGTGATACCGACGGCGACCACTTCGAACCGCTCCGGATCGAGGTTGCGCAGGATGCTGCCGGCGGAGACGCACGAGATGGCGTGTTCGGAGCTGCGTCCGCCGTAGACGACGGCGACGCGTATGCGGGCAGTCACAACCTAGAGAGGCTACCGCCCTGGCCGGATCGCGCAGCGCACCCACCGCTGACCAGGGATTTCACCGGGCGGTGGCCGAGACGTCATCGTCCACCGAGGGCCCGATCGATGTCGGTGAGCAGGTCGTCGGTGTCCTCGATGCCCAGCGAGATGCGGGCGAACCCGTCGGCGACCGGATCGCCCCAGCGGGCCCGCCTGTCGACCGAGGTGTGGATGCCACCGAAGCTGGTGGCCGCGACCAGCAGCGCACTGCGTTCCACCAACGCGTGCACGGCCGCCGCGTCGGCGAGTTCCACGCTCACCAGGCCGCCGAAGCGCTTCATCTGCCGGCAGGCGACGTCGTGGGCGGGGTCGTCGGGCAGCCCCGGGTACCGCACCGATCGCACCGCGGGATGGTCGCGCAACATCAGCGCGACCGCCTGGGCGTTCTGGCACTGCCGCTCGAAGCGCAGCCCCGCACTGCCCAGGCTGCGCAGCGCCAACCACGCCTCGAACGGGCCGAGGACGGCGCCGGCCAGCAGCCGCTCGCGTTCGACGGCGGCCATCAACTCGGGGTGGCTGCCCGCGACGTAGCCGGCGACGACGTCGCTATGGCCGGACAACCCCTTCGTCGCGCTGGCCACGACCAGGTCCGCACCCAGCGAAAGGGGTTGCTGGCCCAACGGGGTCGGCGCGGTGTTGTCGACGACCAGGGTGGCGCCGCGGCGTCGGCAGATCAGCCCAAGCTGGTGCAGGTCGACCACGTCAAGCGTCGGGTTCACCGGCGTCTCGGCCAGCACCACCTGCGCGCCGGCAGCGGCCTCGCACATCTGCGCCGCATCCGCTTCGATTACCGTAACACCCTGTGGTGCAAGGCTTTCCGCGGCGTAGCTGCGCACCTGGTAGTAGCCGTCGGAAGGTACGACGAGCGTCGTTCCCGGTCGGACCAGAACCCGCAACGCCGACGTGATGGCGGCCATGCCGGAGCCGAACGTCAGCGCTGAGGTGGCACCCTCGAGTTCGGCCAATGCCGACTCCAGCTGCCGCCAAACGGGATTGGCGCTACGACCGTAGGTGTCCAGCGGCAGCGACTCGTCTGGTGAGAGGTGGTAGGCCGAGACCGGAACCAGCGGAGGCGCCACCGGCTGGCCCGGAATCCGTTGCGAGGCCGTGGCCTTCACACTGCGGGTGGAGTCCCCGTACTGGCCGTCCATGTCTACTCCGGTTTGGTGCTGCGCCCCAGCAGCAGCGCCACGGCTTCGTCGACCGACAAGCCCTTGTGGCAGACCCGGTTCACCGCGTCGGTCAGGGGCATCTCCACGTCGTAGCTGGAGGCGAGTGCCAGCACGGACTGGCACGATGTGACACCTTCGGCGACGTGGCCGCCCGCTGCCGCCAGGGCGGTCTCCATGGTCCCTCCCCTGCCCAGTCGCTCGCCGAATGCACGGTTGCGTGAACGCGGCGACGTGCACGTGGCGACCAGGTCGCCGACGCCGGCCAGGCCCGCGAGCGTGGCGGCCTTGGCGCCCAACGCGATTCCCAGCCGCATGATCTCGGCGAGACCGCGGGTGATGATCGCCGCAGCGGTGTTTTCCCCAAGGCCGACGCCCGCGGCCATGCCGCAGGCTAGGGCGATGACGTTCTTGCACGCGCCGCCGACCTCGGCACCCACCACGTCGGAGTTGGTGTAGGGCCGGAAGTATCCGGTGGAGAACGCGCGCTGAAGCGTGACGGCCCTGCCCGAGTCGGCGCACGCGACCACCGTGGCCGCCGGTTGCTCGTCGGCGATCTCGCTGGCGAGGTTCGGGCCGGTGACCACCGCGACCCGGTCCGGGCCCGCACCGGTCACCTGCATGATCACCTGGCTCATCCGCATGAGCGTGTTCAGTTCGATGCCCTTTGCCACGCTCACCAGCGTGGTGTCGCCGCCCACGTGGTCGCGCCATTGCTCGAGGTTGGTCCGCAGGGTCTGCGACGGCACGGCGAACAGCACGGTGCACGCACCGGCCAGCGCCGCTGCGGGGTCGCCGGTGGCCTGGACGGTCTTGGGAAGTTCCACGTCGCCCAGGTAGTTGCTATTGCGGTGAGTGTCGTTGATCTCGTCGGCCAACTCCGTGCGGCGCGCCCACAGCGTCACGTCATTGCCCGCATCGGCGAGCACCTTCGCCAGCGCCGTGCCCCATGCTCCAGCACCCATCACAGCCGCGACCACCACGGGTTCAAATCTAGCCTGGGCCGATCGCAGCCCGGCGGCTGGCAGGATGGACGGCCATGAGCGGCTACCCCGCCGGCGACCGACAGGACGTCGGGGTGATCATCGCGGTCAAGCGACTGGGCGCGGCCAAGACCCGGCTGGCGCCGGTTCTGTCGGCGGCGGGCAGGGAGAACATCGTGCTCGCCATGCTGGTCGACACCATCAGCGCCGCGTCGGCGGTGGCAGCGGTGCGCACGATCACCATCGTCACACCGGACGAGGTGGCCGCCGACACCGCGCGGGGGCTCGGTGCACACGTCGTCGCCGACCCCACCCCGGAGCACCACCCCGACCCGTTGAACAACGCGATCCTCACCGCCGCGGCGGCTGTCGGGGAGACCACGTCGAACATCGTTGTGTTGCAAGGCGATCTACCGGCGCTGCAGCCGCACGAACTGGCGGAGGCGATCGACGCCGCACGGGGCCACCAACGCAGCTTCGTCGGAGACCGGCACGGCACCGGCACGGCGGCATTGTTCGCCTTCGGCATCGGATCGGACACCGCGCTCGAGCCCTTATTCGGCCCCGATTCCACACGGCGCCACGCAGATTCGGGCGCCTTCGAGCTGGCCGAGGCGTGGCCCGGCCTACGTTGCGACATCGACACTGCCGAGGATCTATCCGCCGCTATGCGGCTCGGCGTCGGTCCGGCCACCACTCGCGCGGTCGGCACGATCGGGCTGACGGGAGTCGATCGGTGACCTCGGTGAGGAGCCGCGCCTAGCCTCGGGTGTCGCCGATAGGGAATGATCGTCGGTGTGACCGAAGCCGAGACCCGACCGGCCGACGCCGAGTGGGCGTCGGAGAGTACGGCGCCCGAGGCGCCACCTGCGGCGACCAGCGGTGAGATCGACCTCGCCTCGCCTGAAGCGCTGCCCGAGGATCGCTATCTCAATCGGGAACTCAGCTGGCTGGACTTCAACGCACGGGTGCTGGCGCTGGCGGCCGATCCGTCGCTGCCCCTGCTCGAGCGCGCCAAGTTCCTGGCGATCTTCGCCTCCAATCTCGACGAGTTCTACATGGTGCGGGTGGCCGGTCTCAAGCGCCGCGACGAGATGGGCTTGTCCGTCCGGTCGGCCGACGGCCTGTCACCCCGCGAGCAACTGCGCCGCATCGGCGAGCGCACCCAGCAGATCGCCACCCGGCACGCCAAGGTGTTCGGCGAACTCGTCCGTCCCGCGCTGGCCGACCAGGGCATCGTCATCGTCACGTGGAGCGAACTCGACGAGGCCGAACGGGCGCGGCTGTCCACCTACTTCCACGAGCAGGTGTTCCCCGTCCTGACACCGCTCGCCGTCGACCCGGCCCACCCGTTCCCGTTCGTGAGCGGGCTCAGCCTGAATCTCGCGGTCACCGTCAAACAACCCGAGGACGGCACCCAGCACTTCGCCCGAATCAAGGTGCCCGACAACGTCGACCGGTTCGTCGAACTCCGCGAGCGGGACGGCTTCGAGGGCGAAGTGCAGTTCCTGCCGATGGAGGAGCTGATCGCGGCCTTCCTGAACGTGCTCTTCCCCGGTCTGGAAGTCGTCGAGCACCACGCCTTCCGCATCACCCGCAACGCCGACTTCGAGGTCGAGGAGGACCGCGACGAGGATCTGCTGCAGGCGCTGGAACGCGAACTGGCGCGGCGGCGGTTCGGCTCGCCGGTCCGACTCGAGATCGCCGACGACATGACCGAGAACATGCTCGAGTTGTTGTTGCGCGAACTCGACGTCCACCCCGGTGACGTCATCGAGGTGTCGGGACTGCTCGACCTGTCGTCGCTGTGGCAGATCTACGGCGTCGACCGACCCGACCTCAAGGATCCGCCGTTCGTCCCCGCCACCCCGCCTGCCTTCGGTGAACGGGAGACGCCCAAGAGCATCTTTTCGACGCTCCGAGATGGTGATGTACTGGTGCACCATCCCTATGACTCCTTCTCTACGACGGTGCAGCGCTTCATCGAACAGGCCGCGGCGGATCCGAACGTGCTGGCGATCAAGCAGACGCTGTACCGGACGTCCGGTGACTCGCCGATCGTCAACGCGCTGATCGACGCCGCGGAGGCAGGCAAGCAGGTCGTCGCGCTGGTCGAGATCAAGGCCCGCTTCGACGAGCAGGCCAACATCAAGTGGGCACGCGCGCTGGAGCAGGCGGGCGTGCACGTGGTGTACGGGCTGATCGGGCTCAAGACCCACTGCAAGACGTGCCTGGTGGTGCGCCGCGAGGGTTCGACGATCCGGCGCTACTGCCACATCGGCACGGGCAACTACAACCCCAAGACCGCCCGACTGTACGAAGACGTCGGCCTGCTGACGGCATCGCCCGACATCGGCGCCGATCTCACCGACCTGTTCAACTCGCTGACGGGTTACTCGCGCAAGGTCTCCTACCGCAATCTGCTGGTGGCTCCGTACGGCGTCCGCAGGGGCATCGTCGAGCGCATCGAGCGCGAGATCGCCGCCAAACGGGACGGGGCCGATGCCGGAATCCGGCTCAAGGCCAACGCGCTGGTGGACGAGCAGGTCATCGACGCCCTCTACCGGGCGTCGCAGGCGGGCGTGCGGGTCGAGGTCGTGGTCCGCGGCATCTGCGCGCTACGCCCCGGCGCTCCTGGGTTCTCCGAGAACGTGGTCGTGCGGTCGATTCTGGGCCGTTTCCTGGAGCACTCGCGAATTATTCACTTCCGCGCCATCGACGAGTTCTGGATCGGAAGCGCCGACATGATGCACCGTAATCTCGACCGCCGCGTCGAGGTGATGGCACAGGTCAAGGATCCGCGGCTGACCGCGGCACTGAACGACGTGTTCGAGTCGGCCATGGATCCTTCGACCCGCTGCTGGGAGCTCGCCGCCGACGGTCACTGGACGGCGTCACCGCAAGACGGCCAGACCGTACGCGACCATCAAGTGTCGCTGATGGAACGGCACAGGTACCACTGACGACGACGCTGGCCGGCTCGACGGGGCACCCGGGCCCCGAATGACCTGCAGGAGTTGAGGTGCCCAAGAAGTCCGATCGACCCGCGACCACGGCGATTTTCGCCGCGGGCGCGGTGCTGTGGCGATACGCCGGGGAGTCCGACGCGACGGAAGTCGCCCTGGTGCACCGACCGCGCTACGACGACTGGTCACTGCCCAAGGGCAAGGTCGACCCCGGCGAAACCGAACCGGTCACCGCGGTGCGCGAGGTCGAAGAGGAGACCGGCTACGCCGCCAAGCTGGGACGGCGACTCGCGTCGGTCAGCTATCCCGTCGGGCAGGGCACCAAGAAGGTCCGGTACTGGGCGGCGCGCGCGCTGGGCGGCGAGTTCACCCCAGGCGACGAGGTCGACCAGCTGATCTGGTTGCCCGTCGCGGACGCGATGAAGTGCCTGCAGTATCCGCACGACCGAAAGGTGCTCCGCCGCTTCGCCAAACTGCCTGCCGATACGAAGACGGTGCTTATCGTCCGGCACGGCACCGCCGGCAGCAGGTCGCGGTACAAGGGTGACGACCGGACGCGGCCGCTCGACAAACGCGGGCGCGCGCAGGCCGAGTCACTGGTGGGCCTGCTGCTCGCGTTCGGCGCGACGGACCTCTACGCCACCCCCCGCACGCGGTGCCACCAAACGCTCGAACCACTGGCCGAGGAGCTGGGAGTGGCGATCCACGACGAGCCGCTGCTGACCGAGGAGGCCTACGCTGACGACCACCAGTCCGGCCGGCACCGCGTCCTCGAGATCGCGAAGACCGATGGCACACCGGTGATCTGCACCCAGGGCAAGGTGATCCCGGATCTCATCGCCTGGTGGTGCAACCGCGAGGGGGTGCGACCGGACAAGTCGCGCAACCGCAAGGGCAGCACGTGGGTGATGTCGCTGGACGGCGACAAGCTGGTGGCGGCCGATCACATCGACAGTCCACTGTCCGTGCGCCCCTAGCACTTCACACTGCACAAGGACACGCCGTGGACCTGGGGTCCACGGCGTGTCTTGTACCGGAACTGATTCCGGTAGTGCTGCTTACTTGCGGCCCTTCTTGGCCGGCGCCTTCTTGGCGGGCGCCTTGGTCGCCGCCTTCTTGGCCGGACCCTTGGTCGCGGCCTTCTTGACCGGAGCCTTCTTGGCGGGAGCCTTCTTCACTGCGGCCTTCTTGACCGGAGCGGCCTTCTTGACCGCAGCCTTCTTGGCCGGAGCCTTGGTCGCGGCCTTCTTGACCGCTTTCTTCACGGCCGTCTTCCGGGCCGGTGTCGCCGTTGCGCCACGCTTCACTGCAGGTCCTTCCGCCGGGAGACGCTGTGCGCCAGACACAACCGCCTTGAATTGAGCGCCCGGCCGGAACGCCGGTACAGAGGTGGGCTTCACCTTGACCGTCTCGCCAGTGCGCGGGTTGCGCGCGACACGGGCGGCGCGGCGGCGTTGTTCGAAAACGCCGAAGCCTGTGATGGTGACGCTGTCGCCCTTGTGGACGGCACGCACGATGGTGTCTACAACGTTTTCAACGGCGGCGGTTGCCTGCCGACGATCGGTGCCCAACTTGTCCGTGAGGACATCGATGAGCTCTGCCTTGTTCATGCAAAACCTCCGAAGCCAGTGGTCCGCCTTGGACCGACTAGAGGACACGGTAAACCTTCACACCGCTGATTTCCAAGAGCCACGCCGAATTTGGGGAGTAGCTGGTGGCCAATTGGGCAATCCGGTTGCCCCACACCGGCGGTGGTACGCGAGTCCTAAAACACGGTTGCTGGACCCGATTTCGGCCCCGCCGGGCCCCGTCGTCAGGCCGGCAGCGTGCGTGGTTTCCAGCTCGGCCGGTGCTGCTCGAAGGCCGTGATCTCATCCTGTTTCCGCAGCGTAAGGCCTATATCGTCGAGTCCCTCGACCAGTCGCCAGGCGGTGTAGTCGTCAATCTTGAACGGCAGCAGGACCGTTCCTGCGGCCACGGTCCGATCTTGTAGGTTCACAGTGATTTCCAGCCCCGGCTGCTGCTCGATCAGCTTCCACAGCAGTTCCACATCATCTTGCGCGACTTCGGCCGCGAGAAGTCCCGCCTTACCCGAATTGCCGCGGAAGATGTCGGCGAACCGCGACGAGATCACGACCCGGAAGCCGAAGTCCATGAGCGCCCACACCGCGTGTTCCCGCGACGAGCCGGTGCCGAAGTCCGGCCCGGCGACCAAGACCGAACCCCGGTCGAAGGGCGGGAGGTTCAGCACGAAGGACGGGTCGTTGCGCCACGCGGCGAACAGTCCGTCTTCGAAACCCGTTCGGGTGACCCGCTTCAGATACACCGCAGGGATGATCTGGTCGGTATCGACATTCGACCGGCGCAGCGGGACGCCGATCCCGGTGTGAGTGTGGAACGCATCCATGACGATCCCCTAACTATTCGAGGCGGCGGACAGGTCGGACGGAGAGGACAGGGTGCCGCGCACCGCGGTGGCGGCGGCGACGGCCGGCGAAACCAGATGGGTGCGGCCACCCTTGCCCTGCCTGCCCTCGAAATTTCGGTTGGACGTCGACGCGCAGCGCTCCCCCGGTGCGAGTTGGTCCGGGTTCATGCCGAGGCACATCGAGCAGCCGGCCTGGCGCCACTCCGCACCCGCCGCGGTGAAGGTCTCGCCCAGCCCTTCGGATTCGGCCTGCGCCCGGACCCGCATCGAGCCGGGCACCACCAGCATCCGCACGCCGTCGGCGACCTTGCGGTCGCGCAACACGTCAGCGACCACCCGCAGATCCTCGATCCGGCCGTTCGTGCAAGAGCCGACGAAGACGGTGTCCACCGCGATGTCCCGCATCGCGGTGCCCGGCGACAAGTCCATGTAGGCCAACGCCTTCTCGGCCGCCTGGCGGTCGCCCTCGTCGAATATCAGCTCGGGGTCCGGCACCGCATCACCCAGCGGCACACCCTGACCGGGGTTGGTCCCCCAGGTGACGAAGGGGGTCAGCGTGGCGGCGTCGAGGTAGACCTCGGTGTCGAATTCGGCTCCCTCATCGGTGCGCAACTGGCTCCACGCCTGCACTGCGGCGTCCCAATCCGCACCCTTCGGGGCGTGTGGACGGCCGCGCAGGAACTCGAACGTCGTCTCGTCCGGGCCGACCATCCCGGCACGGGCGCCCGCCTCGATGCTCATGTTGCAGATCGTCATCCGGCCCTCCATCGACAGCGATTCGATGGCGCTGCCGCGGTATTCGATGACGTACCCCTGCCCGCCGCCGGTGCCGATCTTTGCGATCACCGCGAGGATGACGTCCTTGGCGCTGACACCGGCGGGCAGCACGCCGTCGACATTGATGGCCATGGTCTTGAACGGCCGCAGCGGCAGGGTCTGGGTGGCGAGCACGTGCTCGACCTCCGAGGTGCCGATGCCCATCGCCAGTGCACCGAAGGCGCCGTGCGTCGAGGTGTGGCTGTCGCCGCACACCACGGTGGTGCCGGGTTGGGTCAGGCCCAGCTGCGGTCCGATGATGTGAACGATGCCCTGCTCGACGTCGCCCATCGGGTGCAGCCGGATGCCGAACTCTTCGCAGTTGCGCCGCAACGTCTCCACCTGAATGCGCGAGACCGGGTCCGCGATCGGCTTGTCGATGTCGATCGTCGGCACGTTGTGGTCCTCGGTGGCGATCGTGAGGTCCGGTCGTCGCACCGGTCGGCCGGCGAGCCGCAGCCCGTCGAAGGCCTGCGGACTGGTCACTTCGTGGACGAGGTGGAGGTCGATGTAGATCAGGTCCGGCTCGCGCGCGGTTCCATCGCCGGGTCCGGCGACCACGACGTGGTCGGCCCACACCTTCTCTGCCATGGTGCGTGGTTTGTCTGTCATGACGTACTCAATCCTTCGGGCGATCCGCAGGTGCCGGGCTGGCTATCTCACTATGCGGGAAGTTAGTATCTCCCTGTGAGACAGGATAGCGGTATCGGCGTGCTCGACAAAGCGGTGGGCTTGCTGCACTCGGTGGCCGAGTCGCCCTGCGGGCTGGCCGAACTGTGCGAGCGGACGGGTCTGCCGCGCGCGACGGCCCATCGCTTGGCCGCCGGACTGGAAACCCACCGGCTGCTGGCCCGCGACGCCGAGGGCCGCTGGCGCCTTGGCCCCGGGCTGACCGAGCTGGCGGGCCACGTCAACGACCCGCTTCTGGCCGCTGGCGCGGTGGTGCTGCCGCGGTTGCGCGAAATCACCGGGGAGAGCGTGCAGCTCTACCGTCGCGAAGGCACGTCACGGGTGTGCGTTGCCGCACTGGAGCCCCCCGCCGGGCTTCGGGACACCGTGCCGGTCGGTACCCGCCTGCCGATGACTGCGGGTTCGGGCGCCAAGGTGCTGCTGGCGTTCAGCGACGCCGGCACGCAGCAGGCGGTCCTGCCGTCGGCGAAGTTCACCGACCGGACGCTGGCCGAGGTGCGCAAGCGAGGCTGGGCGCAGAGTGCCGCCGAACGCGAACCCGGCGTGGCGAGTGTGTCCGCGCCGGTGCGGGACGGGCGTGGTGCGGTGATCGCGGCCGTGTCGGTGTCGGGCCCCATCGACCGCATGGGCCGGCGGCCCGGTGCGCGCTGGGCGGCCGATCTGCTGGCGGCGGCCGAGGCGCTGACGCGACGGCTCTGACGGGGTCCCCACCCGATGATCGACTCTGCAACGCAAGAGCGCCCGATTTCGATGTCGAAACGGGCGCTCTTTGCATCAGCTGACGCAGGACCGGATGTGGTAGCCCCGATGGGATTCGAACCCACGCTACCGCCGTGAGAGGGCGGCGTCCTAGGCCGCTAGACGACGGGGCCAGAACCAATCCGGTGAGCCAGCATAGCTCAGGAGAGAATGCTGACCTAATTCACATCGTTGGCTGGGGTACCAGGACTCGAACCTAGAATGGCGGTACCAGAAACCGCTGTGTTGCCAATTACACCATACCCCACGGGCCGCCTATAACCGCAGGTCACAGGCATTTTCCGGAGCGGTCATGCGATGGGGCGAGCCACCGCATGTCGTTCACGGGCCGACGTGCAGACTACCAAAGATTTCGGCGCCGATTTTCACGCCCCCGCGGCGTGGTCGCGTCCGGCGCGCAGCCGGCTCAGGCTGCGGTCGCGGCCGAGCAACTCGAGCGACTCGAACAGCGGCGGGCTGATCGAGGAGCCGGTGGCCGCCACTCGGATCGGCCCGAACGCCTTGCGGGGCTTGAGCTCGAGCGTGTCCAGCAGCACGGCCTTCAGGGCACCCTCGATCGCGGCCGTCGACCAGTCCCCGACCCCGTCGAGTGCCGCCAACGCCGCCTCGAGCACCGGGACGGCCTCGGCGCGCAGTTCCTTGGCCGCGGACTTCTCGTCGAGCGTGAACGCGGCGTCGTTGAGGAACTTCAACAGATCCCACGCATCGCCGAGCACGACGATGCGGGTCTGCACCAGCCTGGCGGCCTCGGCGAACCCGGCGTCGTCGAGTCCGGTGTCGTGCCCGTGTGCGGTGAAGTAGTCGCGCAGCCGTGCCGCGAAATCGTCTTCGGCCAGCAGCCGAATGTGCTCGGCGTTGATCGCGTCGGCCTTCTTCTGATCGAAGCGAGCCGGGTTGGAGTTGACGTCCTTGACGTCGAACGCGGCCACCATCTCGTCGAGGCTGAACACGTCGTGATCGTCGGCGATCCCCCAGCCCAACAGCGCCAGGTAGTTCAGCAGGCCCTCGGGGATGAACCCGCGGTCGCGGTGCAGGAAGAGATTCGACTGCGGGTCGCGCTTGGACAGCTTCTTGTTGCCATCGCCGAGAACGCTTGGCAGATGAGCGAATTCGGGGACCTGATCGGCGACACCGATCCGCATCAGTGCCTCGTACAGCGCGATCTGCCGCGGCGTCGAGGGCAGGATGTCCTCACCGCGCAGCACGTGGGTGATCTTCATCAACGCGTCGTCGACCGGGTTGACCAACGTGTACAACGGATCTCCGCTGCCGCGGGTGATGGCGAAGTCGGGCACCGTACCCGCGGCGAACGTCGTCGGCCCGCGCACCAGGTCGTTCCACGTCAGGTCGTGGTCTGGCATCCGCAGTCGTAGCACCGGCTTGCGGCCTTCGGCGGCGAACTGTGCGCGCTGGACGTCAGTCAGGGTGCGGTCGTAGTTGTCGTAGCCCAGCTTGGGATTGCGGCCGGCCGCGACGTGGCGGGCCTCGACCTCCTCGGCGGTCGAGTACGCCTCGTAGACCTCGCCCGCGTCGCGCAGCCGGGCCACGACGTCGCGGTAGAGCTCACTGCGTTCGGACTGCCGGTACGGCGCGTACGGGCCGCCGACCTCGGGCCCCTCGTCCCAGTCCAGGCCCAGCCAGCGCAGCGCATCCAGGATGGCGGCGTAACTCTCCGCGCTGTCGCGGGCGGCGTCGGTGTCCTCGATGCGGAACACGAAGGTGCCACCCGTGTGTCGGGCGTAGGCCCAGTTGAAGAGCGCCGTCCGCACCAACCCGACGTGCGGGGTGCCGGTGGGCGACGGACAGAAGCGCACCCGGACGTTTCGTTGCGTCATCATTTCTTCTTGCGCACAACGGGATTGGACAGAGTGCCGATGCCCTCGATGGTGACGCTCACGATGTCGCCGTCCTCGATCGGCCCAACGCCCTCGGGCGTGCCGGTCAGGATCAGGTCACCGGGAAGCAGCGTCATCACCGCCGAGGCCCACTCGATGATCGCGCCGATGTCGTGCAGCAGCAGCGCGGTGTTGCTGTGCTGGCGCAGTTCACCGTTGACCTCGGTGCGCAGGTCCAGCTCGGACGGGTCGATCTGGGTTTCGATCCACGGTCCGGTGGGGCAGAACGTGTCGTGGCCCTTGGCGCGCGTCCACTGCCCGTCCTGCTTCTGCTGATCCCGCGCCGAGACGTCGTTGGCGATGGTGTAGCCGAGGATGACCTCCGCGGCCTTGGCCGCAGGCACGTCCTTGCATGGCCGTTCGATGACCGCGGCCAGCTCGCCCTCGTGGTGCACCGGGTGGGCGTCGGCGGGCAACTGGATGGCCACGTTGGGGCCGATGATCGCGGTGTTGGGCTTGAGGAAGATGATCGGGTCCTCCGGCGGCTCGCCCCCCATCTCGCGGGCGTGCGCGGCGTAGTTCTTGCCCATGCACACCACCTTGGGCGCCAGGATCGGGGCGAGCAGGCGGACGTCGGCCAACTGCCAGGAGCGCCCCGTGAAGGTGGGATTGCGCGACAGGTACTGCTCCGCGATCTCACGGCAGATCTCTTTGTTCGGCTCGCCTTCGATACTGACGAAGGCGACGCCGTCGGGACTGGCAATTCGACCGAGACGCATTCATCACAGCCTAATGAGCGCCGAACACCATCGCGGCGGCACCCTAGCGATCACCGATTTCTCATATTTTGGGATTCGGGTTTAACATGTTGAGATCCCCGTGCCACCATGATCGGCATGACCAGCTGGACCATCGGCACCGCGCGCCGGTGGTCGATGCTGGTGATCGCGCTCACCGCGACCTTGTGCGCCAACGTGTTCATCAACGGCGTCGCCTTCCTGATTCCCACCCTGCACGCCGAGCGCGGTCTGGATCTGGCCGAGGCCGGCCTGATGTCGTCGCTGCCCAGCTTCGGCATGGTGGTCACCCTCATCGCCTGGGGTTACGTGGTCGACCGCGTCGGCGAACGCATCGTGCTGGCGCTTGGCTCCGCGCTGACGGCGGCGGCGGCGTTCGCGGCGTCCTGGTCGCACTCCCTCATCACCGTGGGAGTCTTCCTGTTCCTCGGCGGCATGGCGGCCGCCAGCAGCAACTCCGCGAGCGGCCGTCTCGTGGTCGGCTGGTTTCCACCGGACCAGCGCGGCCTGGTGATGGGCATCCGCCAGACCGCGCAGCCCCTGGGAGTCGGCCTCGGCGCGTTGGTGATTCCGCAGCTGGCCCAGGCATACGGTGTGGCGGTCGCCCTGCTCTTTCCTGCGATCGTCTGTGCGTTGGCCGCGGTGATCAGCGCGGTCGGCGTTCTTGATCCGCCGCGGCCGCCCCGCGGCGAGGCACACGCCGACGACCTGGCGAACCCGTACCGCGGCTCGTCGGTGTTGTGGCGCATTCACGCCGTGTCAGTACTGCTGGTCGTGCCCCAGTGCCTGGTCTGGACGTTCACGCTGGTGTGGCTGATGACCGACCGCGGGTGGTCGGCGGCTTCGGCGGGCGCGATGGTGACCTTCGCCCAGATCCTCGGTGCGGCAGGCAGGATCGCCGCGGGCCGGTGGTCGGACAAGGTGGGTTCGCGCCTGCACCCCGTCCGGACCATCGCGATCGGCGCGGCGATCGCGATGGGTCTGCTCGCGCTGACCGATCTGCTGCACTCACCGCTCAGCATCGCGGTGATGGTGGTCGCTTCCGTCATCACGGTTTCCGACAACGGCCTGGCGTTCACTGCGATCGCCGAGATCGCCGGCCCGTTCTGGAGCGGTCGCGCCCTTGGCACGCAGAACACCAGCCAACTACTCACCGCCGGCATCGTCCCGCCCGTGTTCGGCGCCCTGATCGCCGCGGCCGGGTTCCCGCTGGCGTTCGCGGTGTGCGCGCTGTTCCCATTGGTGGCACTGCCACTGGTGCCGGTCGACGCCGATCCCTTACGCGGGCCACCCGCCTCACCCGGCTGAGTTCTGGTCGAGAGGTCCAGTGCTGACGACCCGGGAGCGCGGCAGCACCAAGAGGGCGGCGGCAAGAAAGCAGAGTGCGCCGACGAAGGTGCCCAGATTGGCGAGGCCCTCGTCTGCGGTGGTCCCCGACATCCCGACGAACGCACCGACGGCACTGACGCCGAACGCGACGCAGCCGATCATGTTGACCCACTGCGCCTGCCAGTCCCGCGACTTCGGCAGCCAGACGCCGGTCCCTGCGGTGACGGCGATGATGCCCAGCGCACCACTGACCAGGAATGCGAGTGAACCGGTGGCGTCGGGTGCCCACACCAGCCGACGCTCGGTCAGCACCGCGTGCGCCCACACGGCGGTACCGGTGCTGACGTTGAACAGCACGGTCCCGGCGAACTGCGTAGCCGCCGAAAGCCATTCGGCGCTTCCCTCGGGACCCGAACGAACCAGCTGAATCCACGCCGCACTCGTGAAGAACCACGAGCCAACGAAGCACAGGGTGTTCGCAGCTACGGCTCCCGCGAGCCAGGCGAATCCGGGCGCCGTCGCGGTCGCGAAGAATGTCGATCCGATTGCGAACAGCCAGCATTGATGGGTCAATGTGACCGTCGCGGATAGCCGACTGCGCACGCCTACGGCGCCCGCTCGAGATTCTCGGCGCACTGGACCAGCATCGCGGCGAGCCGGTTGCGCTCCGGCTGCGTCAACCCTTCCACCATGGCCACGTCCACTGCGTCGACGGCGGCGTCACCGGCAGCCAGGCGCTTCAGGCCGGTGGCGGTCAGCGCGAGCGCGCGGGCCCGACCCCGCGGTGCCGCCGGCGCATCGGTGATCAGGCCGGCGGAGCGCAGGCCCGTCAGCAGATCCTGCAGGGACTGCCGGGTGACGAAACACCGCCGTGCCAGTTCCGAGGCGGACGCCTCGGGAAGGTCGGCCAGCGCGCGCAGTGCCGCGTACTGCGCCATCGACAACCCCGTCGGCCGCAACGCGGCGTCGCACCTGCGCCGCAGCGACTGCTGCACGCGCTTCATCAGGTATCCCGCCGAGTGTTCGGTTTCCATTGACCGCATGACAGGAACCTTACATTGCGCTATGGTTGAGTATGTACGGAACCTGACACGTGGGGAGAACGAAATGACCACCATCGAGCAACACGGACCGCACGCCACGCTGATCAACGTGTTCACCGTCGAACCAGAGCAGGCACCCGCGCTCGCCGCGCTGCTGAGCGACGCGACCGATGACGTAATGCGTCACCTACCGGGGTTCGTGTCGGCCAACATCCACGTCAGCACCGATGGGACGCGCGTCGTCAACTACGCACAGTGGGAGAGCTCCGAGGCCTTCGAGACGATGCTGGCCGATCCCACTGCGCGCGAACACATGGCAAAAGCCGCCGGCCTCGCGTCGGGCTTCGACCCGCACCTCTACACCGTCGAATCGGTGCACCAGCGCTAGGAGCTACAGCAGGCTGACGATCCTGGCGCCGACCTCCGTCGTCGACAGCTTCTCGTCGCCCCGGGTGGCCAGGTGCTCCTCTACCGCCTTGTCCACCCGCGCGGCGGCAGCGTCCTGCCCGACGTGCGCGAGCAGCAGCGCCACCGACATGATCGCGGCAGTGGGATCGGCGATGCCCTGCCCCGCGATGTCGGGCGCGCTGCCGTGCACCGGCTCGAACATCGACGGATTGGTCCTGGTCGCATCGATGTTGCCGCTTGCGGCCAGCCCGATACCACCGGAGACGGCCGCCGCGAGGTCGGTGATGATGTCGCCGAACAGGTTGTCGGTGACGATGACGTCGAAGCGGCCGGGGTCGGTGACCATGTGAATCGTCGCCGCGTCGATGTGCTGATAGGCCACTTCGACGCCGGGGAAGTCCACGCCGACCTCGGCGACGGTCCGCGACCACAGCGAGCCGGCGAAGGTCAGCACGTTGGTCTTGTGCACCAGCGTCAGGTGCTTGCGCCGCTTGGCCGCCCGCGCGAACGCGTCGCGTACGACGCGCTGCACGCCGAACGCGGTGTTCAGGCTCACCTCGGTGGCCACCTCGTGGGGCGTGCCGACGCGGATCGCGCCACCGGTGCCGGTGTACGGGCCCTCGGTGCCCTCGCGCACGACCACGAAGTCGATGGCGGGATTGCCTGCCAATGGGCTGTCGACACCCGGAAACAGCCGCGACGGACGCAGATTCACGTGATGGTCGAGCTCGAACCGCAACCGGAGCAGCAGCCCGCGCTCCAGCACACCGCTGGGCACCGACGGATCACCGATGGCGCCCAACAGGATCGCGTCGTGCCCACGCAGCTCGTCGACCAAGCCCTCGGGCAGCGTCTCCCCCGTCGCGTGGTAGCGCCGGGCACCAAGGTCGTACTCGGTCCGCTCGACCCCCGGTAGCAGGACGTCGAGCACCTTGAGCGCCTCGGCGATCACCTCGGGTCCGATGCCGTCTCCGGCGATGACTGCGAGCTTCACGACAGGTCCACCTCTTCCAGCGTCACGGCGCCGACGTCGGTGCCGATCGCGGCCAGCACGTCGGCGGCCACCTGACGGTCGATGCGCAGCATGATCGTCGCGCCAACACCGTCGGCGTCCTGACTGAGTTGGGCGGCAAGGATGTTGATGCCAGCACCGCCGAGCAGTGTGCCGATCTTGCCGAGCGCACCGGGCTGGTCGGCGTAGTTGATGATGAGGTTGACGCCCTCCGCGCGCAGATCCAGGTTGCGGCCGTTGATCTGGACGATCTTCTGCACCAGTTGCGGGCCCGACAGCGTGCCCGCAACGTTGACCGTCGCCCCGTCGGCCGACACCCCGC
>NZ_JAVRPS010000178.1:0-3263 GCF_032162105.1 Mycobacterium sp.
GACGTCCAGACACCGTGGACGCGCCGTCTTGTGCCGGCCTACTGATTCGTCGTTTCGCAGTTATGTCAGGTTTATTTCGGCTTGCCGAGTTGTCCTCGGACGACCCGAGCGGCGCCCATGCCGTCGAGGTTGCCACGCGGGGTCAAACCTGCGTAGGCGGTAGCCGGGAGAGCCAGCCGAGCACGGACCTCCTACTGCTGCGGTGGGAGCGTCACCACGCTGAAAGCGGCACCCTGCGGGTCGGCCAAGACGGCACTTCGCCCAACCGACGCGCCGCCCCGCCCCACCAGCCGGGCCCAGGGGATATCGAACGGCTCCACGGCGACCCGCCCGCCCGCCGCGGCTGCCTTGGCCGCCGTGGCGTCGGCATCGTCCACCGCGAAGTAGACGCGCCAATGGTTGGGCACGTCGGGCATCGGCGGTTCCACACAGCCGCCGACATCGTGCCCCCCGACCTTGAGCATGTGGTACCTCTGGCCCGGAGCCAGCTCCGCACTTGACTGGGTCACGCCCAGCACGGCTTCATAGAACGCCAGCGCCGCATCCGGTTTGTCCGTGATCAATTCGTTCCAAAAGAGTGCGCCGGGCTCGTTGACCAGCGTCGCGCCGATGTGCCTATTGGCCTGCCACAGCCCCACGACGGCGCCGGTCGGATCGGCGATGAAGGCCATCCTGCCGGCGTCCGCGACGTCGAAGGCCGGCATCAGCACCTGCCCGCCGGCGGGTGCAACCTTCTCAGCCGTCGCGTCGACGTCGTCCACCGCGATGTAGGTGTTCCACATCGGCGGCATCCCTTCCGGCGCACCCGGCGGCATCGGCGCGAGCGCCGCCACGGTTTCCCCCCTCAACATCGCCATGGAATAGACGCCGCCCTGAGGCATCGGCTGGTCGTCGAAGCTCCAGCCGAGCAGCGACGCATAGAACTCCTTGGCGGCGGGCTGATCGGTGGTCTGCAAGTCGACCCAGTTTGGTGTGCCCTGCTCGTATTCGGTTTTCTTTGGCATGACAAACCTTTCGTAAGTTGGTGGATGCGGGGCCAGTTGAAACGATGCTGAGTGACCCGACGCCATCCGCGGTCAGGAACTGAGCGCGTCTGCCTCGGATCGCGCATACATGGCATCGAGCGCCGCGTACTCGGCTTCCTCGATCGCGCCCTGGGCGAAGTCGATGGCGTCGAGTGCGTACGCCTCGGCAATGTCGGCGTCCGTCGCAGCCTCCTTCGCGTCGAATCGGGCCTGCTTGTTCTTGACGTTTGTCCTTACCTTGGTGACATGGGCCTGCCATTTGCCCCGGATCTCTTGCCACTGCGACGACGCTTGATCGTGGGCGGCATCTGCCTTGTGTTTGAACTGATCGGCAGTTGCAGCCGCTTTATCTCTCGCGCGCGCGACGTCAGTCTCGAGTTGATCCTTGTTCCGCAGATTGGCAGCCTTTAGCTTGTCTGTCGCGGTTTTCGCTTTGTCGGAGATCTTCTCGAACTCTGTGCCGAGATCGGTGCGTTCCATCAGGAACCCTTCTATCGCCCTCGGCGGGCTGTCTGCCCACCGTGTCGATCGTCGGTGCCCGGTGACTGGCCGTCATTGTTCGGCGAGACATGATCTTCCACTGAAGATTAGTCGCGGCAACAACCGATACTGTTGGCGCGGTGGGCTGCTGAAATCACGGCATGGTCGACGACGCCGTCGGTCAGGTGGCATGCTGTCACCAGCCATCCCGGCATGTCATTACCGAGGATGACCGGACCATTGTTCTCGCCGGCCAGGGTGATTCGGCAGCGCGGATGAATGACACGACGGTGAACCTGCGGGCCAGTCATCGCTGAGGCCCGCTGTTGTCGCGAAGCGCGTATGACGCAGAACGGGACGGCCTTTCACGGCAAGGCGACCTTTTCAAGCGGTTGCTAGCGACGTTGTTCACCGACACAGCGATTGGTCGCTGACGTGGTCATGAAGGCCACCGACGCGGCTGGCGACTCATTCAACGATGGAATTGCTCGGCGCGATCCAAGCCGGGCACCGCGATTCGGCACGAACGCTTGTACATTGTTCGACTTCGTTTCCGAGCGGCGGTCCACCAGATCAGCTGCGCGATTGCGGTCGCATGGCCGGGCCTTACCGTCGCGGCGCTCGTCATCTTGTTCGCCGTCTACGCCTTCATCGCCGCAGGGCTGCAAGTCGCCAGAGGATTCGGTTCCCGCAAGGCGGGATCAGTTGCCGGACACTTGTTGTTGGCCATAGTCGACTTGGCTGCGGGTATCGTCGCCCTGGTCTGGCCTGGCATCACGGCGCTCGCATTGGTCCTTGTTATCGCGGTCTGGGCGGTGGCCGCAGGAGTCGTCGAGGTGATACTCGCCTTCTCTGTACACGAACCGGCCGGCTATCGCGCCTTGCTGGGGATCACCGGCGTGATCTCCGTGGCTCTGGGTGTGGCGTTCGCAATCCAACCTGACATCGGCGCCATCACCATCGCCGAGGATTTCGGCCTGTACAGCATCGTCGGTGGGGTGGCAGCGCTCATAGCGGTGGTAAGGCTGAAACGAGGTGGCGCCGTGATGACCTCCGCCGAGCAGCAGCCTGCTGCCCCATGACTGGCTCAAATCCGCTTACAACAATGGCCCGTGGCACTGGCATTCAGACGCCGCCGCGCGGCGTCACCGTTCTTCCCGAACTCCGTTGAAGACCTGGAGGATTCGCTGGTCTGCTGCCCGCTGCCCAGCCCCGCCCAAGCGCCCAAATGCGTCATCGCGGGAACACCTGACGCCGTCAGGCGACAATGCCCAAACGTGAAAGCGCATGTGCTCGAAGGCCTAAGCCTCTTCGGCGGCACGCTCGTCACCGCCCGGTGGCCTCGAGAATGAGGTCGGAGATCTCCTTCGCCTTCGAGATGATCGACAGGTGACTGGCATCGAGCTCGATCGTTTTGGCGTTCATTCGACCGGCCATGAAGCGCTCGAGACCGGAATCGATCGTGCGGTCGTACTTCGACACCGCATAGAACGATGGTTTGTTCCGCCACGCTGCCTGTGTCACC
Organism: Mycobacterium sp.; assembly: GCF_032162105.1. Classification (GTDB taxonomy): domain Bacteria; phylum Actinomycetota; class Actinomycetes; order Mycobacteriales; family Mycobacteriaceae; genus Mycobacterium. Next base: position 3,031 of record NZ_JAVRPS010000178.1, read on the forward strand.
TTCCCGCTGAACAGCTGACCTGATATGCGGCCCTGCACGGCGTACAACGCTTTGGCCCGCGCCGGGTCGACGTCTTGCGCGAAGTCCTTCAGGAACGCCTCCTCACTCAACTGCGCATAGCCGTCTGCGGCCTTGATAAGGCCCGCACTCGCAGGTGGCGTTGGGAACTGGGCAGCGAGCGCGGTGTAGTCCTCGCCGGCATCGGGCGCGCGGGCCGCGATGTAGACCAGGGC
>NZ_JAVRPS010000179.1:0-11343 GCF_032162105.1 Mycobacterium sp.
ACGCTCTCGCGCTGGCCGATGAGGCCGAGGCCGAGGCCGCCGAAGCGGAAGCCGTCGCCGCCGCCGCACGCGCCAGGGCGCGGGCCATCCGGCTGCGGAGACAGGCAGCGACTGCCGCGGAGGCGGCTACGGTCGCCAAGCCGGCCGATGTCGAGGAGATCGAGGAGACCGCAGCGGTCGAGCTCGACGAGCCGACCGCACCCGACGTCGCCGACGACGACACCGACGTCGACTCCGATGCCGACGAGACCGACGAGAAACCCGCCCGACGCCGCCGGCTCAAGCGACCAGGGTTGAAGGTGCTCGCCGCCGCGTTGGTGGTGGTGCTGTCGCTCGGGCTGCTGGGTGCCAGCGGATGGATGATCTGGCAGCACCGCCAGACCGTCGCCGAACAGCAGCGCTCGGCGGAGTTCGCCGCCGCGGCCCGCCAGGGTGTCGTGACTTTGATGTCGCTGAACTTCAGCCGCGCCAAGGAAGACGTGCAGCGCATCATCGACAACACCACGGGCGACTTCAAGAAGGACTTCGAAGGCCAGGCCGGCGACTTCACCAAGGTGGCCCAGGACTCGAAGGTGATCACCGAGGCCACCGTCAACGCCACCGCCGTGCAGTCGATGACCCGGGACACCGCCACCGTCCTCATCGCCGTGACCACCCGCGTCTCCAACGTGGCCAGCAAGGAGCAGGCGCCCCGGTCCTGGAGACTCAGCGTGGACGTGGCCCGCGACGGCGGACAGATCAAGCTGGCGAAAGTCGAGTTCGTGCCGTGACCGCAGACCACGAGGACAACGTGACCGACGACGTGACGACCGCCGTGGAAATCGACGAACCCGCAGCGCCGATCGACGGCGGGGACGCCGACGAGAACGCGACCGCACTCGACGAGACGCCACCCCGGCGTCGGGCACTCAAGCGCTTGCTGGTGCCGATCGTGCTCGCGGTGCTGCTCCTCGGCTCGGCCGGGCTGGCCTCCTGGGTGTACATGACCCAGATGCGCCCCGATCGGCAGACCGACGCCGCCGTGGCCGCCGAGACCATCAAGGCGGCCTCCGACGGAACCGTCGCGCTGCTGTCGTACACCCCGGAGACGCTGGACAAGGACTTCGCGACCGCCAAGACGCACCTCACCGGCGACTTCCTGGACTACTACACGAAGTTCACCACGGACATCGTCACGCCCGCAGCCAAGCAGAAGTCGGTCAAGACGTCGGCCGCGATCGTCCGCGCCGCGGTCTCCGAGTTGAAGCCCGACTCGGCGGTGGTCCTGGTCTTCCTGAACCAGTCCACCACCAGCAAGGAGAACGTCGACGGCTCGTTCACCGCGAGCAGCGTGAAGGTGAGTCTGACCAAGGTGAACGGCGCCTGGTTCATCTCGGCGTTCGACCCGGTGTAGCCGTTGCGAGTGAGTGATCTTTGGTGGTCACGCGACTCGCACCCCGTCTCGGGGTTGTTCGGCAGCCGTGTGGCTGCGTCCCTTCCGCGCTTCATCGCCACCTGCGGAGCGTGGCTCCGTCTTACGGTCGGCTCGACGCTTGACGGCGGCCCCGACTGGACCGACGACGCTAATGGGTTCCTCGTAGCGTGCAAGGTTGATGGCGGCACAGTCATCACGCTGATGCGATACCGAACAGTCGGCGCATTGCCAGTGTTCGGCCCATCCGATGTCCTGCACATGCCCGCAGGCATGACAGGTTTTCGACGACGGGAACCACCGGTTCGCCGTCACCAGATGCGACCCGTACCAGCCCGTCTTATAGGACAGGTGGCGCCGCGTTGCGCCCAGCGCCGAGTCCGACAGGCCGCGGCGACGTGCCCGCGCACCTGTCAGACCCTTCTGCTGCAACATCCCGGCCGCGTCCAAGCCTTCGACAACGATCCGGCCGTGAGTTTTGGCCAGTCTCGTGGTCAGGACATGGAGGTGGTGGGTGCGGACATCGTTGACCCGGCGGTGCAGCCGGGACAGTTCAGTGGTGCGTTCCCGGTAACGTCGGGAACCCTTCACGGCTCGGGAGCGGGCACGCGACACGTGCCGCAACTCGCGCAGCGCTGTTTCCAGTGGGCGCGGGTTCTCGACACGTTCGATCACGGTGCCGTCCCCGGGGGCCACGGTCGCCAACCGCCGCACCCCGACATCAACCCCGACCCGCGAATCAGGTAACGCCACGCTGGGGTGTTGGGGGCGTTGGATCAGCACCCGGACACTGGCATCCAGGCGATCACCGTTGCGGCGAACCGAGACCGCCAGCGCCCGCGCCCGACCGGCACGGATGAGGCGTTCGATGCGGCGGGTGTTCTCGTGGGTGCGGACGCAACCGATCACCGGCAGCGTGAGGTGCCTGCGGTCGGGTTCGACCCGCATCGCTCCGGTGGTGAAACAGACACGGTCGGCGTCGCGGCCCTTCTTCTTGAACCGTGGGAAACCGACGTTCTTCCCAGCGCGCGTACCAGCGTGGGAGGTCTGCCAGTTCCAGTATCCGTCCACCGCACCGGCAATCCCGTCGGCATAGGCCTCCTTCGAGCATTCCGGCCACCAAGTCACCCCCGTCTCGGCGTTGACGCACACGTCGTCCTTGACGGTGTTCCAGCGTTTCCGCAGCCTCGGAAGGGACGGCTTGGCGGTCTCGGTACCGGTCTGGCGCCACGCGTCGATATCGGCTTTCATAGTGGCGACTGTCCAGTTGTACGCCTTGCGGCGAGCGCCGAAATGCCGTGCCAGCGAATGGGATTGATCCTCCGTGGGATCCAGGGTGAACCGGAACGCCTGAACCGTCCAGCCTTCGGGCACCTCAAAACGCGCCATCAGGCCACCTCACCGTCAGCGGCAGCAGCTGCGGCGTCGACCACGCACCTGGCGCGGGTCGCCGCGGCACGTTTCCCGTACAGCCTTGCCCACATCGAGGTCAGGACCTCCGCCATATCCCGCACCAGGTCGTCATCGACCTCAGCCGGGTACCACCACAAGCCCTCGACCCTGCGCGAGGAACTTGCAACGGTGCCCGTTGCCCGCAGACCCCGACCTCGGTCACGACGTTGTCGACCGGCATCTGCTGGTCCGTTGCCCACGCAGCCCCACGCACATACACCGCAGTCCGTGATCGGGGGCCGGCTGCAACAGAAGGGTCTTCGATGAGAATCAGCCTGCCAACCTTGCGCGCCGATACCGGCAACAGGCCCGCACGCAACCAGCGATACGCAGTAACCCGCGCAACACCATCCCGTTTAACCCAGACCGCCAGACTCATACACCCGTTCCTACAACACACCACCGACAACTAACGATCACTCAAACCGGCCACAGCTGGTAACCCCCGGCGTCGGCCTCTTCAGCGCTGGTTGCAGAATCGCACCATGCCACCTTCGTCGAAGCCCGCCGACCTCGTCCTGTCGGGCGGCGGTGTCAAGGGCGTCGGCCTGGTGGGTGCGGTCGTCGCCCTGATGGACGCCGGTTACCTGCCGCAGCGGATATCGGGCACGTCGGCGGGATCGATCGTCGGCGCGGTCGTCGCGGCCGCCGCGCAGACCGGTGAGATGACCGGAGCGCAGGTGAAAGAGCTTGCGCTGCAATTGGACTACCAGAAGTTCCTCGATCCGGGTCTGGTCGAACGCGTGCCCCTGCTCGGCCCGTCAGTGGCCCTGGTTCGCGGGTCGGGCATCTACAAGGGGGACTACGCCCACGACTGGGTCCGCAGCCAGCTGCGCAGCCTCGGTGTGAGCACCTTTGGCGACCTCGCCGTCGACGATGACGAGCTGCCCGAGGAGCAGAGGTACCGCCTGGTGGTCACCGTCGCCGACGTCACCACCGGCCAACTGGTGCGGTTGCCGTGGGACTACCGGCGGGTTTACGGTCTCGACCCCGACGAACAGTCCGTCGCCGACGCCGTCCGCGCCTCGATGTCCATTCCGTTCTTCTTCCGCCCGGTGGCACTGACCAGCGCCGCAGGCCGCACCTCGACCCTGGTCGACGGAGGGGTGCTGTCGAACTTCCCGATCGACTCACTCGACCGCGCCGACGGCGAGGCGCCGCGCTGGCCGAGTTTCGGCGTCACGGTGCTGCCCAACCTGCCGGACGGCAACGACAAGGTGATCCCCGCGCTCGGTGCGCTGCGCCTGCTCGGGCCGCCGCATTTGCTGGAGGACGTCATCACGACCGCGCTGGTCGGGCGTGACCAGACGTACCTGAATCAGCCGTGGGTCAGCGCCCGCGCGATCCGGGTCGACTCGACCCACGTCGGGTTCCTCGACTTCGACATCACCGACGACGAAGTCGAAGCGCTCTACGCCAGCGGCTACGCGGCGGCCGAACAGTTCCTCGCCACCTGGAACTGGTCGGCATACCTGCGTAGGTTCCGCTGATGGAGCTGGCCGCGATCGTGCCGCTGCCCGCGGCCGTGCAGGCCGCCGCGGCGTTCGCGCCCGCGGCCGGAGAGGTGGCGCTGGTCCGCGTCGTCCGCGCGCTGCTCGGGCCGGTGCCCACGTCGGGCGTCGTCGTCGTCGCCGCTGAACCGCTCGTCGCAGGAGCCCGCGCGTGCCTCGACTCGGCGGGGTTGTCGGCGGTATCGGTGATCGCATCCGGCGCGCCGGGTATGCGGCGCCAATGCCTGGCCACCGCCATCGAACGCCTTGGCCGCGAACCGCATCCACCATCGAAGTTGCTGATCCACGATCACCGGCATCCACTCGCCCCGGTCGACGTGACCGAGCGCGTGATCGCAGGACTGCGTGCCGGTCACCGCGTCGTCGTCCCCGTCCTGCCGATGACCGACACGGTCAAGGCCGTCGACGACCGCGGCGCGGTGGTGGGCACGGTCGACCGCACCGCGCTGCGGACGGTCCAGTACCCCCGCGGCTACGAGAGCTCGCTGCTGTCCGAGTTGGTCGCCTGCGACGCCGACGAGTTCGTTGCCGCATTGACCGCGGGCACGTCGATCGCCACGGTGGACGGTGACGCCGACGCCTTCGCAGCCGAATTGCCCACCGACGCACGACTACTCGACGCGGTCAGCGCGACGCACCATCCTGGCTGACCCGGTCGCGCAGCATGTGTGCGGCCACCCGCACGTCGTCGGCGAAGGTGACCTTCAGATTCGCTGCTGCGCCGGGGAACACGTGTACCTCGACGTCGGTGAACCGCTGGATGCACGACGAGGTGTCGGTGCCGTCGAAACCGTCCTGTTCGGCGGCGCGGTACGCGGCGAGTAGCGGCATCGCGCGGAACGCCTGCGGGGTCTGCACCCGCATCAGGATGGTGTCGCCGGCCGGCGAGATGCCGCCGTCCGCGGCAGCACTGACGACGTCGCCTGCGGGGAGGGCCGGCACCGCGCCGCCGAACTCGCGCGCCGTGGCCAGCGCGGTGCGCATCAAGTCCGGTCCGGCCAGCGGTCGCGCGGCATCGTGGATCAGCACCACGTCGACGTCGCCCGATTCGATGTCGGCCGCCAGATACCGCAGCACGTTCAGTTCCGAACCGTGTCTGGTGTCGGCGCCCTCGACGAGTTCCACGGTGGCCCAACCGAGCTCGGCGTCGAGCATGCGGGCGGCCAGTTCGCGCTCGCCGCTGCGGAACACCAGCACCGTGCGGTCGATCTCCGGCGTGCGCGCGACGGCGTCCACAGACCACGACACCATGCTCCGGCCGGCCAGCGGCAGATACGCCTTGTTGCCGTCGGCGCCGACGCGCGTGCCCATTCCCGCGGCCAGCACGACACCGACGGCTCCCGGCACTGCGCGCATCCGCTCACGCTAGCGCGCCCGCCGAAGCGCCCTACGGATGGGCGGCGGTCGCTAGGTTCGACGTTGTACCTCCACCTGTCCGCGAGCGTGCGTGTTTGCCGGCGACACGCCGCGGATTGTCAGCATTTCGTTCAGCGGCACGCGGGCGAACCTCTGAGAGTTAAGCGACCTCACGCCTGCGACGCCGGTGCTCCCGGTACCAGTCCGCCGCCCGCCTGATCGACTCGTGTATCGGCTCAGGCTGCCAACCCAATTCGCGTTCGGCCTTGACGTGATCCATCGGCGGCATGACGTGCATCAGCCGCACGCTCAGGCTGGACAGTTCCATGTCGCGCCGCAGCACCCTGGCGGCTAGGTCGCCGGCGTAACCCATCGCATACACGAGGGACAGCGGAATTCCGAAGCGCGGCGGTGCCGACCTACCCGCGGCGGCCGCCGCCTCGTACAGTTCGCGCGCCGACATGAACCGTTCGGAGATGATGTACCGCTCACCAGTGCGGCCCTTCTCGGCGGCCAGCAGGAGGGCGGTCGCGGCATCCTCGACGCCGACCACCTCACTGGCGGTGCCCTTGATGTAGACCGGCATCTTGCCCGCCGCAGCCGCCGCGAGCAGTGCGCCGTGCGGAGTGGGCGCATGGTCGCCGGGGCCGTAGGTGTTGGCCACGCACAGCGCGACGGCGGGCAGACCGTGCTCGGCGGCGTAGCGCAGCACCCGGTTCTCCGCGTCCACCCTGGACTGGATGTAGCCGCCGCCCCTGTCCGCCCAGTTCATCGCGTCGTTCTCGGTGGCCAGCCTGTCGTCGCCGGGGATGCCGATCGTGCCGATGCTGCTGGTGAACACGAACCGGCGCAGATCCGAGTCGACCGCAGCGTCCAGGACGTGCTGCAGCCCTTCGACGTTCGTGCGGAACAATGGCGCCGGGTCGCGCAGCCACGCCCGGGCGTCCACCACGCAGTAGAAGACGTCGTCGACTCCGGACATCGCCGTTCGCAGCGCCTCGTCGTCGAAGACGTCGCCGTAGTGGTACTCGACGTCGAGGCCATCCAGCGCCGCGGTGGAACTCGTCCGGCGCACCAGCACCCGGACGTCGTCCCCGCGCTGCACCAGCTCCCGCGTGACGTGGGAGCCGAGGAAGCCGCTCGCCCCGATCACCAGTTTCTTCGGACCAGCCATGGCGTGAATGTAGCGGGCTTACCGTCGACCCGGTACGGTCACCGCCGTCGAGAAAGGACTGCGCGTCCGTGAACCAGCCCGAACATCAGCCAGAGCCCCCACCGCCCGGTGCGCCGCGCGCGCATCACCTGCGCCGCATGACGGGCCGCGACCCGCAAGAGCAGCACCGGGTGGCCACGCCGCTGGAACTGCTCTTCGATCTGACGTTCGTCATCGCCTTCGGCATCGCGGCGTCGGAGTACTCCCACCTGCTCGCCTCGGGCCACGAGGTCGCGGGGCTCCTGGCCTTCCTGTTCGCGACGTTCGCGATCTGCTGGGCGTGGATCAACTTCACCTGGTTCGCGTCGGCGTATGACACCGATGACTGGGTCTACCGGCTGATGACCATGGTGCAGATGGTCGGCGTGCTGATCCTCGCGCTGGGTCTTCCGCAGTTCTTCGCCTCCATCGAACATGGCGACCACGTCGACAACAGCGTGCTGGTGGCCGGGTACGTCGTGATGCGAACCGCGTTGGTGGCGCAGTGGTTACGCGCTGCGCAGCAGGACCCCGAGCATCGGTCGGCCTGCCTGACCTACGCCGCCGTCGTGACCATCGTGCAGGTCGGCTGGATCGGCACCATCTTCCTGTACGCACCCTTGCCGATCTCCTTGACGATCTGGGCGCTGCTGGCGTTCTCCGAGATGCTGGGCCCGTGGCTGGCCGAGACCCGCAAGGGCGGCACACCGTGGCACGCCCACCACATCGCCGAGCGCTACAGCCTGCTGGCGATCATCGCGCTCGGTGAGGGCGTCGTCGGCACCGTCGCGTCGCTCACCGCCGTGGTGGGCGAACACGGCTGGACCACCGACGCCATCCTCCTCGTGGTGGCAGGCACCGGCCTCACCTTCGGCATGTGGTGGGTGTACTTCGTGGTGCCAGCCGCGGATCTCCTGCACGTCCGCCGCGAGGTCTCCTTCAAGTTCGGCTACCTGCACATGGCCGTGTTCGCCGCGATCGTCGCCACCGGCGCGGGGCTGCACACCGCCGCCTACTACGTCGAGGACCACTCCGAACTCGGCGAGGTGGGCACCGTGTTCGCGGTGGCGATCCCCGTCGGGGCGTTCATCGGCCTGGTCTACGTGTTGTACGGATTGCTGGTGGGTGGCTGGGACGGGTTCCACCTATTGCTGGTGACGTTGACCGCGGCGGTACTGGTGACCGCCGTGCTTCTTGCCGGCGCCGGCGTGTCCATGGCGGTGTGCCTGTTGGTCGTCACGCTGGCGCCGGTGGTCACCGTGGTGGGCTTCGAAGTGCGTGGGCATCAGGCCGCCGCAGCGGCGTACGCGGATCGCCTCGCCGACACCTCGTAGCCCCGGAGGGGATTTCGTCTGGCCCGGTGCGGGGTAAGCACACACCATGCCGAAGACGACCAAGCGCGGGCAAGCGAAGCAGAGCGAACTACCCAGCACTTTGAAGAAGTCGCCCGCGAAGGCGCAGCGGACTTTCGCGAAGGTGCACGACGCGGCCGCCGAGCAGTACGGCGAAGGGGAACGCGCGCACCGAGCCGCCTACAGCGCCGTCAAGCACAGCTTCGAAAAGGTCGGCGACCATTGGGAGCCCAAGGACGAGAAGGGCCCGTCGGACGAGCGCGCCGAGAGCGGGGGGCCCAATCCCACGGGTGAGACCGCCGAGGGCGTCGATGCGAACGCGTCCAAGAAACATCTGATGGAAGTCGCCCGGCGTCTCGACGTCGAGGGCCGATCCACGATGAACAAGGACGAGTTGGTGTCGGCGATCATGAAAGCCAACCGCAGGATCTCTGACCAGAATCGGTGACTGATAGCGGGTCAGCCGGCCTCGAAGGTCTCCAGCAGCGAGCGCTCCTGCTCGGCCTTCATCAGATTGCGTGTCTTCCTGCGGGTGATCAGGATCCCGACGACGGCCAGGATCCAGATGGCGTACTGCACGGTCCACGCCACCCGGAACGACTCGAACGAATACCCGCCCATCGTGCCGAGGATCACGCCCATGGCCTGCATCACCAACAACGAGGCGATGAACCCGCCCATGTTGACCATGCCCTGCGCCGTGCCGAGGGTGGCGCTCGGATTGAACGTCCTGGCGAAGTCGAAGCCGACCATCGACCCAGGGCCCCCAACGGAGATCACCACGATCAGGACGATTAGCAACCACAACGGTGATCGGCCGGGCAGCGCGAGCACCACCGTCCACACCAGGGCGTTGCTCGCGATGATCGCCAGCACGATGCGGGAACGCCGGTGCGGATACCGACCGGTGAAGATCCCGATGGCGATGCCGGATGAGATGGCGGCGACGACCGAGACGGTCAGCATTGCACCGGCGACGTGGGTGGACTGGCCCTGGGCCACCGTCAGGTAGGGGACACCCCACATCAGGGCGAAGACCGTGACGGAGAACTGGGTGCCCATGTGAGTGAAGAAGCCCAGTCTGGTACCGGGACGGAGCCACACCGTCTTCACGCTGGCCAGGGTGGCGCGCACCGACGGGGTTTCGGTCGTGACGACGCGGCCGTGCGGAGCGTCCTTGACCACCACCAACACCAGCACCAGCGCAAGCACGCCGAACGCCGCGACCGAGACGTATGCGGTCGCCCAGGTGGTCCCTGCGAGCAGGGCCAGGAACGGCAGCGCGGAGAGCACCTGACCCAGTTGGCCGCAGATACCGGTGAGCTGAGTCAGCAGCGGAACCCGCCGGGGCGGAAACCAGTGCGGCACCAGACGCAGCACGGAGATGAAGGTGACGGCGTCGCCGAGTCCGACGACGGCGCGCGCCCCGATCGCCAGGGGCAGCGACGAGGTCAGCGCGAGGATGAGCTGGCCGGTGGCCATCAGCGCGGCACCGGCGACGATCAGCGCCCGTGACCCGAAGCGATCGAGCAACAGCCCGGCTGGAACCTGAGCAGCGGCGTACACCACGACCTGCAGCACCACGAACGTCGACAGCACGCCCGGGGTGGCGGCGAACCGCTCGGCGGCGTTCAGCCCGGAGACGCCAAGCGTGGTGCGGTCCAGCACGGCGACGATGTAGGCCAGCAACCCCGTCGTCCAGATGATCCACGCACGCACTCGATCAATCGTCGCGCACAACCGGCTCTGAAGGCCAATCGATATCCAGAACTTGCACGAACAGTGAATTCTCGCAAACTTCAAGTTCAGGGCTACAGTATGTCTATGCGGTGTTGCGGAACGCAGAATTCCATAGCCCTGACCGGCATGTTGAGAAAGTATCGGGTTGGCTGAGTACCGGCTGGACGAGCTGGCCCAGCTGTCGGGAGTTAGCGTCCGCAACATTCGCGCGTACCGCGAGCGCGGTCTGCTCGATCCCCCGCGCCGCCAAGGACGGTCGGCCTACTACGACGGTCATCACCTGGGTCAGTTGAAGGTCATCAACGATCTGCTGCGAAGGGGCTTCAGCTCCGCGCACATCGCCGAGTTCTTCACCAGCATCCGCGACGGTCACGACCTGGCCGACCGGCTAGGCCTGCAGGAGGCGATCTTCGGCCGCCGTCCCCAGACGACGGCGACGGCGATCCCGGTCGACCCGGCCGGCGCCGAGGCGCGTCGGCTGTGCGAGAGCGGGCTGGCCCAAGTCGTCGACGGCCAGTTGACGTTCACCAACCCCGCGGTCGCTGAGATCGTGGGCCGGGCCGACCAACCACTCGACTACCTTCGGGCGATGCTGCGGGTTCACGACGTCGCGAGTGATGCGATAGACGACCTGGCCGCCGCAAAGGTGAACGCCCTCGTCGGATCGGTCCGCGCCCGGTTCGGCACGAACTACGTGCCGCGGCCCGAGGGCATGGCCGAGTTGCGTCGTGCCGTCGGCGATTACCGCGACCTCGGCAACCACGTGGTCTCCGACCTCCTCGACGCCGCCGTGAGGCGTGGGCTGATCACCGCCGTGTCGGACTACGCCGCGGGAAACCTGATTCGCGGAGACTGGGATCCGAACGCGCCCTGACGGTCACACCCTGGTGGTGGCGGGATCGCCGCCGAACCGCTGCGCGAGCCACACCGGAATGATCGCCAGCACCGTCAGCGCGGCGGCGACCACGTTGATGACCGGAGCCTGGTTGGGCCGGAACAGGTTTCCGAAGATCCAGATCGGCAGGGTCTGCACGGTTGGTCCCGCGGTGAACGTGGTCACCACGATCTCGTCGAAGCTGAGCGCGAAGGCCAGGATCGCGCCTGCGACCAAGGCGCCGCGCATCATCGGAAATGTGATGTAGCGGAACGTCTGCCACGACGAGGCGCCCAGGTCGGCGGAGGCCTCCTCGAGGCTGGTGCCCAGCCTGCGCAGTCGGGCCTGGGTGTTGTTGAAGACGATGACGATGCAGAACGTGGCGTGTCCGATGATCACGGTCGCCAGCCCGAGCGTGATGCCGAGCGCCGAGGTGAACGTCGCGTTGAGCGCGA
>NZ_JAVRPS010000180.1:0-8789 GCF_032162105.1 Mycobacterium sp.
AGATGGTGCGCTGTACGAACGTGCCACCGGACTGTTCGGTCGAATGCTGATCGAGCGAGACGATGTTTGCCCCGGCGTCGGCCAGGAAGGCGCTGACGGCCGCCACCAGTCCGGGCCGATCGCCGCAGCGCAGCAACAAGCGGCCGACGTCCTTGACCGGCAACGCCCCTGGACCGACCTCGGGGTACTGCCCACCGACCGCCGCCATGGCCCCACCTCCCTAAGCGCCAACCCGAGTTCTTGCTGCTGCGCGCCCCGGCGAACAGCGGGTATTCACAGAGTGAAGCATGACGACGCCGTCGAGTGGCTACATTGGCTCGTCGAGGACCAGACCGGGGACCTAGCCTCCCTTGACGCGATCCACGATCAGGTCCGCCACCAGGTCTGGCTGCTCCTCGGGGATCCAGTGCGAGCCGCCGACGACCTCGAACCGGTAGGAGCCGGTGACGTAACGCTCGCACAGCTCGGCGCACCGGCGGCCGAGAGCGATGTCATCGGTGCTCCACACGTATGTGGTTGGTAGCGAGACCCTTTGAAGGTGTCTCCGGGAACTGAAGGGTATCCCCCGGTACCAGTTGATGGCCGGGGTCAACGCACCGCTCTCGATGACATCGGTGTGTACCTGCCGGATGGCTTCGGCATCCATTCCGCTCTCGCGCAGCATTCGATCGGTTTGCTTCGGGAAGCGACGCAGCACGGTGTCGGGCAGCCATGGAATCTGGAACATGGCCATGTAGTACGACTTCAGCGCCTGACTGCTGCTGAGCAGAGACCGCAGATACGCCCTTGAATGAGGCACGGAGACCGCGGTGAGAGTCCTGAGGAGTTCGGGGCGCCCGGCGGCAGTCGCCCACGCGACAACGGCACCCCAGTCGTGGCCGACGAGATGCACCGGTGCCCCCACGGCGGCAACCAGTGCGGCGACGTCGCCGACGAGCGCGCCGATCCGATGGGCGAAGCGGCCCCGCGGGCGGGCGGTCGGCGTGTATCCCCGTTGGTCGAAGACCAAGGTGCGGTAGCCGGCCGCGTGCAGACGCGGCGTGACCGCATCCCACGACTTCGAGGTCTGCGGAAATCCGTGCAGGAGAACCACGATCTCACCGTCGGCGGGTCCCTCGTCCCTCACTGGGAACGTGTAGCCGTCGTTGGCGAACTCGCGGATGCGCTCACTCATCGTGATCGCGCTGGCTCATGCTGATGGTCCTTTCCCAGGGGCGAAGTGCGCCTTGACCGTTGATCAGGAAACTATGCCCGCCAGCTGACACAAAGGCGTTGAGGGGGCCGAATGCGCGATGGTGACCGACCTGTCAGGGCTGCCCATGCTCTTGCTGCTGCACACCCCAGCGAACAGCAGGTATTGACAGAGTGAAGCATGGCGACACCATCGAATGGCCACATGGCCAGCTCAAGAATTTGGCGGGAACTGGCGTCTCCGACCCGCCCCCGGTACAAATAAAGCGATAAATAGTTTACGGTTTAGGTGACATCGGTGTGAAGGAGGCCATTGGAGCGTGCGAATCATCGTCACGGGCGGAAACAGTGGCGTCGGAAAGGCGACCGCGAGCGCGATGGCCGCCGCAGGCCACGACGTCGTCATCGCGTGCCGGACCCTGAGCAAGGCGCAAGAGGCCGCGGCGTCGATGCCAGGCGACGTCGAGGTGCGCGAGCTGGACCTGGCCGATCTCACCAGCGTGCGCAAGTTCGCCGACACCGTCGACTCCGTCGACGTGCTGGTCAACAACGCCGGTGTGCTTGGCCTGCCGCTGACCCGCACGACCGATGGTTTCGAGGCACACATGGGTATCAATCACCTCGGGCACTTCGCGCTGACGTGTCTGCTCGGCGACCGGATCCGAGATCGCGTCGTGGCGGTGTCCAGCACCAACTACAACACTGCGCGCATCCACTTCGACGACCTCAACTATCACCACCGCAAGTACAACCCCTGGTCGGCATACGGGGAGTCCAAGCTCGCGAACCTACTGTTCGTGCGCGAATTGGTGGCCCGGGGAAAGACCGCGTACGCCTCGGATCCCGGGATGACGAACACGTCGATCACCCGCGATGGTTCCGGCGTGCTGCAGTGGGCAGGCCGGGTGATCTCGCCGCACGTCGCCCAGCGCCCGGCTGACGGCGCCCGCTCGACGATTCAGGCGATCACGACCACGCCGCCCAACGGCACCTACCTTGCCCCGCGCGGGCTGATGCACCAGTGGGGCACCCCGAAGCCGACCGCTCTGAAGGACAAGGCGGTCGATCCGGAAAGCGCGAGGAGGCTCTGGGACATGTCGGCCGAATTGACAGGTTGCGAGTGGCAGGCCGATTCGTGACGGCCGCCTCCGAATACCAACGACCCCAGATGCGGTTGGCGCCCACCCCGACAGCGGAGTCCCGCGCATTCTGGACTGGCGGCCAACGCGGCGAACTGCTGATCACCCGCTGCCACGGTTGCGGGCATTTCTTCCACCCGCCGGGGCCGGCGTGCTGGCGTTGTCGCAGCATGGACGTCGCGCCGGAGCCGGTGTCCGGCAAGGCCACCGTTGCGGCCTATACGGTCAACCGGCAGAACTGGATTCCAGGTTTCGAGCCGCCCTATGTGGTGGCCATGGTCGAGTTGGACGACGAGCCCGACGTCCGGCTCATCACGAACGTCGTGGGCGTGCCCGTGGACGACGTCCGGGTCGGCATGGCCGTCGAGGTCTTCTTCGAGGACTGGACCGCGCTGTCGGGCGAGGAGGACAGCCGGGTGTGGGTGCCGCTGTTCCGTCCCGTTCCGGCCCTTACCTGATCCCGCCCCGCTCATTCGGGCGTCGGCGACGCCCGCCGCTGCTATTGTGACAGTCGACTGCCACATTGGCTCGAGACGAGGACACTTGATGACCAGCCCAGCCCTGCCCGTCATGCTGAACTCCCCCGACGACCTGACGCCCGAGGTGTTGACCTCCCTGCTGCGCCGGCACCGACCCAGCGTGACGGTCACCGAGATCCGGGTGCGCAGCACCTGGCAGGGCACCACATCGCATCTGCACGTCGACGTCGACTACGCCGAACCCGACAACGATTTGCCCCGAAGGCTTTTCGTGAAGACGCAACTGAGCACGGTGCACGACCTGCCTGCCGCCGTCGATGAATCGCTCTCCCAGGGTGGCGGTGGGGCAGTGCTGCTCGACGACGAGACGACGTTCTACCGCGACCTGCGCGACGACCTCGACGTCGAGACAATGACGACCTACTTCGCCGAGCATCTCGATGGCCCGTCGCAGTTCCTCATCCTCGCCGAGGACATCACCCTGCGCGGCGCGCAGGTGCCTGACGCGGTCGCCGGGCTGTCCGTTGAGCAGGTCGACGAGCTGCTACGCACGTTGAGTCAGGTCCACGCGCCATTCTGGGACAGCCCCCGGCTGAGGGACGACGGTGACCTGTCCTGGCTGCAACATCCCGTCACGGGCGGATTTGCGGAGTTCCTGCGCGCCAACGGGTTCAGCATCATCCGGGCGTTCCTCGAATTGCCCTACAAGAAGGCGCTGCTGGACGCCGCGGGCGAGGACGCGGATTCGATGGAAGCGGCGTTCTGGAAGCTGCAGGAACATATCGCCGGCACAGCCGGCGATCCGATCACACTGCTGCACGGCGACCCGCATCCGCGCAACACCTACGTTGTGCCCGGCGGACGGATGGGTGTCCTTGACTGGCAACTGGTTCGGCGCGGCTCGTGGTCACACGACGTCGGCTACGCGTTGATCGGAGCGTTGCCGCCCGAGTTGCGCCGCAACCACGAACGCGACCTGCTCGACGGCTACCGGGGGCGACTGCGCGACGCGGGCGTAGCGGTACCCGATCGCGAGCAGATGTGGACCGCCTACCGGCGCAGCCCAGCATGGGGGTTCTGCATGTGGGCGATCACGCCCGATCAGATGTACTCCGTCGAGATCGTCGAGACCGTGCTCGGCCGATTCGCAGAGGCTTACGCCGACCTCGGCACCGGCGCGCTGCTCACCTCCTAGCGCTCGCGCGAAAGGGGGGGGCTTGCTATGTGACAATGAATTCGGGTATCCGGTAGCCGCTTTCACCGAGGTCGACGATGCGGAGTTCGACCTGCTGCCCGATTCGCACGTCGGCCGGATTGGCGTCGACGACGGCGTTGATCCGCAGCCCTGGCTGCTCGGCCAGTTCGATCAGACCGACGACGTACGGCGGCGTCCGGCCGGGTACCAGCGCTTGGCGGACGACGATGTAGCTGAAGATCGTGCCTTCGCCACTGACCTCCTCGAAATGCACGGGGCCACCGGTGAATCGACTGCGCTCAAGGGGTGGATGGATCCACTTCCCGGTGTCGTCGCAGCGGCACAACACGAGTTTGCCGTTCTTGAGGCCCTCCCAGTACGGCGCGGTATCGGGATCGGGGACCGGAATCGGGGGCAACAGACCGGGATTGGATGTCATGGCTTCTCCCTGCTGTAGACGTTGGCGCCGCCGAACGGTCCGCCGCCCGCGGTGACCAGAGCGAGTTGCGCATTGTCGACCTGGCGCACGCCGGCTGCGTGCCGCAGTTGCAGCGCGGCTTCGTAGTGGTGATTGAGGCCGTGGATGTACCCCTCGGACAACAGGCCCCCGTGCGGGTTGACCACGACGTCACCGCCGTACGTCGCCCGTCCGGTCGAGAAGTACTTGCCCACCTCCCCCTTCTCACAGAAGCCGAAGCCCTCCATGGTGGCCATCACGGTGTAGGTGAAGCAGTCGTACATGCAAGCCAGATCCATGTCGGCCGGGCTCAGGCCGGTCTTGTCCCAGATCTTCGGACCGGCTGTCTGCGAGTACATCTCGGTGGGGTCGCTCCACTCGGTCCAGCCCGCACCGCCCTGCGAGTTCGACGAGCCGACCAGCCACATCGGGGGCTGTTTGGCGTTGCGGGCGACGTCCTCGCCGGTGATCAGGATGGCCACCGCGCCGTCGACCTCCGACGTGCAGTCCAGCACGCGGAACGGTTCGTTGATCCAACGGGCGGCGAGATAGTCGTCCATGGACAGCGGCTCGCGCCGCAGCGCATGCTCATTGGGCCCGGCGTGTGCGCGCTGGGTGATCGCGATCTGCCCGAGATCCTCTGAGGTGGAGCCGTATTCGTGTTGGTGACGCCGGGCCCACATGGCGAACCACTGTGGCGGCACCAAGAAGCCCGACGCAGTGTCGAACTGGTCGTGGTGGGGCACCTGCATCGGGCCCTCGATGTGGCCGAAGCGGTACCCCGAGCGGCCATTGAGCGAGCGGTACACCAGCACCGCCTTGCACATGCCTGCCTCGATCACCGCGGCGGCGGTGGCGATCTGGTCGGCCACCAGATTGCCGCCGCCGTACATCGCGTTGGCCCAGGCCAACTCCTCGATGCCGAGCGCCCAGCCCACGAAGATGGGCTGCTCGGAGTCGTTGGCCATGAAGGTGCAGATTCCGTCGACGTCCGCCGTGGTCAGACCGGCATCGGCGATGGCATCCCGGCAGGCGGCCACCGCCATCCCGCGGGTGGTTCGGCCCGAGTTGCGGCTGTAGGTCGTGCGTCCGATTCCAACTACGGCACAGGTCATGTCGATTCCCCGATCTGCTTCGGTGCCGGATCGCGCGGCAGCCCGAGGATGCGTTCGGCGATAAGGTTTCTGACGATCTCCGACGTGCCACCTGCGATGGTCAGGCACCGGCTGAACAGGTAGTCGTGCACGACGTCGGACTCGCCGCCGACCAGGATGGCCCGGCTGGCGATGCGCAATCCCAGCTCGGCAACGCGCTGGGCGTGCTCGGCGCCGAAGAGCTTGGCGATGTTGCCTTCGATGCCCGGCCCGGCATCGAACACCGCCCGCGCCACCTGCCGCAGGTTCAGGGTGGCCAGCGTGTAGGCCTCGGTGAGCAGCGCACCGACTTCGCGCGCGAGGCCTGTGTCGCCTGCCCGGTGGCGGGTGAGCAGATCGATCAGCGCGTCGGCGGTCATGGTGACCGAACCGCCGCCGATGGACACCCGCTCGTTGCCGAACGCCGCCATCGCCACCGTCCAGCCGGCGTTCACCGCCCCGACCACATCGTGGTCAGGCACGAACACGTCGTTGAGGAACACCTCGTTGAACAGCGTCTCGCCGGTGATCTCGGTGAGCGGGCGGATCTGCACGGCCGGATCGGCGAGGTCGATGATCATCGTCGTGATGCCCTTGTGCTTGGCCACACTCGGATCGGTGCGCACGGTGGCCAGACCGCGCTGGCAGTTCACCGCGTCGCTGGTCCACACCTTCTGGCCGGTCAACACCCAGCCCCCGTCCACACGCTTGGCCTTCGTGGCGACCGCGGCGGCGTCCGATCCGGCACCGGGCTCGCTGAACAGCTGGCACCACCGCAGCTCACCCTCGAGGCTGGGCCAGAGCAGCCGCTCGACCTGTTCGGCGCTACCGTGCTGCAGCAGGGTGGGCACCACCCATTCGCCGAGGCCGAGGCTGGGCTTGTCCAGGCCGTGCAGGGTGTCCTCGATGATCAGTTGCTCGACGCTGTCGGCGCCCCGGCCGTAGGGCGTGGGCCAGTGCGGCTGCAGGTAACCGCTGCGCGCCCAGAGCTTCTGGCGTTCGTCGGCGTAGGCCACCTCGAGTTCCGAGCGGAAATCCAGTGCAGCCTGCCGATACTGCTCGGCCTCGTCGGGCAGGTCGACCGTGTGGCCCCGACGCACCCCACTGATCTGCAGCTCGACGACCTTGTCCCGCAGCGCATCCTGGCCACCGGCGAAGGCCTGTAGCACCGTGGCTCGCCTGATGTAGAGGTGGGCGTCGTGCTCCCAGGTGTAGCCGATACCGCCATGCACCTGCACGTTCTGCAACGCCACCCGCTGATAGGCGGTGAGAGCATGCCCCGCGGCCATCATGACGGCCAGGTCCGCCTCCGCGCCGACGGCGCGCGCGGCATCCCAGGTCGCGGCGACGGCGAGCTCGGTGTCGACGAGCATGTTCGCGCAGTGATGCTTGATCGACTGGAAGGAGCCGATCGGCCGGCCGAACTGCTCGCGGGTGGCGGCGTACGCGGTGGCCATCTCGGTGCAGGCGCTCAGCCCGCCGGCCGCCTCAGCCGCGGCCAGCAACCGTGTCATCCTGGCGGCGACGGTGGCCGCGCCCGCGAATACCTCGGCAACCGGTACGTCCGATAATTCGAGGACGGTGACCGGGCGCATCAGCTGATCCACGGATTCGGCGCGGGTCGCACGGACCGAGTTGCCGGCTTCCACGAGCAGAAGATCCTCGCCAACCGGAAGCAGGAACAGATCGGCACTCAGCTCCCCGAGTGTCGCAACGGCGGTGACGCTGACGGTCGAATCCGACAGCCGGGCATCGCTTTCCGTCCCGATGCCCGCGGTTGCATCTCCCGAGACGAGCCGTGGGAGCCACCGCGCACGCTGCTCATCGGTCCCGACCTCGGCGATCACGGCAGACACCGCCACCGTCGGAAGGAACGGACCGCCGACCGCCGCACGGCCGAGTTGCTCCGCGACGATGGTCAGCTCGGGCAGTCCGTAGCCCTGCCCGCCGAACTGTTCACCAACGTGAAGACCCAACCACCCGGTGGAGACGATCTCCTTCCACAGACCGTCGTTCTCCCACCACCGGCCGGACTCATCGGACTCCAGCAGAATGCGTCGGGCGTTGGCGACGCCGCCGCGGCCTGCCACCATCGACTTGGCGACGTCGGCCAGCGCGCGGTGGTCTTCGGTTAGTGCCAACGGCATGTGACGGCCTCACTTGTTGAGTTTGAGTCGGATCGGTCGAATTACGTAGCTCGAATTACCATGCGGCGCCGAACTTCTCGCGGTAGGTGACCTCGCTGGCGGGTCGACGGCGGGGTGCCGACAGCCTCTTCGCCGGCGGCCCGAGGTATACGGCGGCCATCGGCAACAGGGTGTCCGGCAGTCCGAGGCGCCCCCGGACGCGGTCGACACCGAACGTGGTCAGCCCGGTGGTCAGGCAGGACCCGTATCCGAAGTCGGCCGCGGCCAGCAACAGGTTCTGTACAGCCGGGTAGATCGACGCCGCCGCGTATATCTCCATGACTCGTTCGGTGTCGGCGCAGACCACGATGACGACCGGTGCGGCGGCGAATCCGCCGCGGTTGAAGCCGTATTCGAGGTCGTTGATCAGGGCCTGGTCGTCCAGGCTGCCCTTGATGAAGTCGCCACCGCCGGCATTCCACGTCTCGGTCCACCAGTCGGCCAGCAGCTTCCGGCTCTCCTCGTCGCGGACCACGATGAACGACCAGGGCTGGGTGTTCTCGGCGCTCGGCGCGTGCACCGCGGTCTGCAGCATCTGCTCGATGTCGGAGTCGAGCACCTTGCCATCCGGGTCGAATCGCCTGCAGGCGCGCTGCGCCCGCATCACGGCTCGGAGCTCGGTCACGTCAGTCGGCCACCCGTCGTTCACCGCGAGGCGTCCAGCCCGTCATCGAGACAGTGGTCAGGTCGAGCGTCTCACCCAGCGACAGCTTCCCGGACATCACCCGCTCGAGGAAGTTCGCCATCACGGCATCGGGCTCCCGATCGAGCTCGTAGATCACCAAATAGCGGTGCGTTGGCGGGGGCAGCTGTGCGGGCAGGTCCGGATCGTCGGGGACCTTCAGTTCGCTGAGGTCGTAGCGCTGTGCTGCGACCACGCCCGGAACGTCGAGCACTTCCGGTACATGGACCTCGTCGTACCACTTGTTGAAGGTGTCGTCTTCGCCCTCAATGGGATTGCTCAGGACGACGAATCGATTCTCGGCCATGGCCACCTTTCTGACAGGGC
>NZ_JAVRPS010000181.1:0-4589 GCF_032162105.1 Mycobacterium sp.
GCGTGGACGACGTTCATGCAGAAGTGGATCGACTACACGACCGCATCGATCCAGGAGGAGCGGGACAAGGGCGCCGCACCGGACGGCATTCCGGCGCAGGACCTGGCCATCTCCCTGAACCTGATGAATGAGCGGACCATGTTCGCCACCTTCGCCGGCGAAACGTCGTCGGTTCCGTACGACCGGATCGTCGACACCCTCGCCCACGTCTGGGTCAGCAGCATTTACGGCAACGGCCGCTGATTCGTCGTACCGGGATGCGAACATGTGTTCGTGTCCGGCCGGCAGGAGCGAAGCGCTTCCACGATCCTGCACGCTGACCTCGATTCGTTCTACGCATCGGTCGAGCAGCGCGACGACCCCTCCCTGCGCAACCGACCGGTGATCGTCGGCGGTGGCGTCGTGCTCGCGGCCAGCTACGAGGCCAAGGCCTACGGCGTGCGCACCGCGATGGGCGGCCGCCAGGCGCGGCAATTGTGTCCGCACGCCCTCATCGTGCCGCCGCGGATGTCGGCGTACTCGCAGGCCAGCGCCGCGGTGTTCGAGGTGTTCCGCGACACCACTCCCCTGGTCGAACCGGTGTCGGTCGACGAGGCCTTCCTCGACGTCGGCGGGCTGGCCAGGGTCTCGGGCACCCCCGTGCAGATCGCGGCGCAACTGCGGTCGGACGTCCGCGACCGCGTCGGCCTGCCCATCACCGTGGGGATCGCGCGCACCAAGTTCCTTGCCAAGGTCGCCAGCCAGGAGGCCAAGCCCGACGGGCTGCTGCTGGTGCCGCCCGATCGCGAGTTGGCCTTCCTGCATCCACTGCCGGTGCGCCGGCTGTGGGGCGTCGGCGCCAAGACCGCCGACAAGCTGCACGCCCACGGCATCCACACCGTCGCCGACGTCGCCGAACTCAGCGAAGCGATGCTGGACTCGATGGTCGGCGGCGGCATGGGTCATCAACTGTTCGCGCTGTCGCACAACGTCGACCGACGGCGGGTGGTCACGGGCGTGCGACGGCGCTCGGTCGGTGCGCAACGGGCACTGGGCCGTACCGGAAACACCATGTCCGACATCGAGATCGACGCGGTCGTGATCAATCTCGTCGACCGCATCACCCGCCGGATGCGCAAGGCGGGCCGCACCGGGCGGACGGTGGTGCTGCGGTTGCGGTTCGACGACTTCGGCCGGGCGACGCGCTCACGCACCATGCCCCGGGCGACGGCGTCGACGGACGCCATCCTCGCAACAGCGCGAGACCTGGTCGCCGCGGCGCGCCCGCTGATCGCCGAGCGGGGCCTGACCCTGGTGGGTTTCGCGGTGTCCAACATCGACAGGGACGGCGCCCAGCAGTTGGAGTTGCCCTTCGACGCCGTCGCGGACGTGGTGGCGCTGGACGCGGCCATGGACGAGGTGCGGCAGCGCTTCGGCAACGGCTCGGTCATGCGCGGCGTTCTGCTCGGCCGGGACCCTGGCCTGGAGATGCCCATGCTGCCGGATTGATCGCCGGCCCGGGTGGCGGCTCTGCGATGGACCGAATTACCGTCCGATACCGCCGAGGAGCGCTGTTAGGCTTTTTGGCGGCATGCGAGGGGGCGCCGCCCATGGGTTTTTTCTAGATGACCTGGGAAGTGTGCTGGGCGCAGTCGAGACCGCCACCCCGATCGACATCATTACCGGCATCAAGGGCGCAGTAACCGACGCGCCCAGTCTGGTGAACGACGTCGCCCACGGCGACTTCGGACAGGCCTTCGTCGACGGCCGCAAGGTCCTCGGCGACGGCAAGGACATCGCCCTGGGCCTGAGTAGCCTCGGCGCGAACTTGGGGCCAATCCCAAGCTTTCTCGAGAACAACACCGCAACGAAGTTCACCGAATCCAAGGTGCTGGCTGCCGCGCAACTGGCGATCGAGGGCATGAAGAAGACCACGGGCTCCGGAACTCCGTGCACCGGGCAGGAGTTCCGAGGTTCGAGCGAGCACCTGGAAGACGTCGTCAACACCCTCATCGATGCGGCGCCCCACGATGATCGCTGGGATGGCACCGCTTCGCAGGTTTACAACGCGACGAATGCATCGCACAGACGGCTCGCCTCGGACGTGCAGGCCGCGGACGTCGAGATCGCCGGCCACATCGATACCGAGGCCGGTCAGGTCACCCGCACCCGAAACACGCTCGACGAGTCGTCGGACTCACTCACCAAGTGCGACTTGGCGACGATGTGGATGAATGCGACTCCGCCCACTCGCGCCCTCAAGTTTGCACTCGACTGCGCCGCCGCGGCAGGAGCATTGGACGTGTCCGGGGCCACGATGGCGGTCCTGGTCAAGAATTCTCTCGAGAACGCGACGCGCATTCGCGGCTCTGCGAAGCGCTACGAGGACGCGGCGAGAGACACGTCTGGCAACCCCTTGGACCCCTGTGTCGGCGAGGTCTTCTCCGTACCCGACCAACAGCACGAACTTCCCCGTCCCAACCCTGAGACGCCGCTACCCGACCCGGGCGAACCCACCCAGCCAAAGCGGTCGTTGCCAGGCACGCAATACACCGTGCCAGGACCCGAGGAACCGCCCGTCCAAGCACCCGCCACCCCATACGGAGCGCCAGCCCCAGCCGCTCCCCGCTGACGACGAACGGAACCTCGTGTCCACTGATCAAGAGAAGAACCTGAAGGTCCTGGCCGACCACATTCTACATCTGGCAGCCAAACAGCAGGAAGCGGTCAATCAGATCACCGGTGCCAACCGGTCGATCGTTGACCCAGCGCGCAACGTTCTTGACACACATGGATTGGTCTGTGGAGCAACCAATCTCGCCGTATCTGCGGCGGAGGAAGCACGCCGGGCGGCTGGAGGCGCACTCTTAAAGGTGTCGACGGAGCTGGGTGAGAAACTCAATGCTGCTGCCGCACGGTACGACCACCGACGCCGCCGGAGCCAATGACATCAACGCGTGCGAGGCCTGAATGAGTGGCAACTGGTCCGAAGATTCGTGGGACGACGACGAGGACGACCACGACACCGGTGAGTCGATGCTGTCCGCGCTCGACTTCTCCCCGCCGGTCGCCGCCGACTACGTCGACGTCGGCCTGGACGCGACAATGGCAGACGATGAGGAACGTGGGCCCCAAACAATGTTCTTCACTGTGACCAATCCACCGGGCACGGTCTCGGCAACTGCACTGATGGACGGCCGACCCATCCAGGTCACGCTGGAACCCCAAGTGTGCAATATGACTGAAAGCGAACTGGCCGAAGAGATTTCACTGATCGCGCGGCTCGCCAGCCAAAACGCCCGCGCCGGTCAACACCTGCTCGCCTCGGGAATGCTTCAACAGTTGGGGGAAGATCCCGTGAGCGCGCGTAGCTACGTGGAGTATGAGCTGGGACTCCCCTCCCCGGAGACGGTCCTCGCCGATAAGGCGCAGATCTTCGGCACCCGGTACGCACACGAGGACTGACCCCTTTGATCGAACAAGCGCAGCGTCGGCGGCGACGTCGCTGGCCGCTCATCGTCGCCGCACTCATCGTTGTCGTTATCGTAGCGATCGTCGGCGCCGTCGGATGGTGGTCCACCGGAGGTGCCGAGCACTGGGCACGCTCCAGGTGGCAGCCGCCGAAGGAAGCGCTGCTGTCGTCCATGCGGGTACACCCCGTTTCAGGCTGGAACACGAGCGCCGCCGACTTGGGACTGCCCGCTGGCTCCACGATTGCCAAGAGTCACCAGAACTCTGGCGTCCCTGGCCCCCTCATCGAAACCCCGGACCACAGCGCCGTCCTCCTTGCCAGCAGCCCCGGCCCAACCGCACCGCAGTGGTGGTTGGCGGGTGTCAACTTCGCCGATGGGCACGTGCTGTTTCGACCGGTGGCGCTCAATGTTGCAGCCATCGCACCAAGCTGCTTTGCGAACGGCCCCTCCGTCTTGTGCATTTCGGACGATGGGCAAGCCGCCACCGCATGGGTCATCGAGGCGCAGACCGGCCACGTCTCCTACAGCGGGCCGACCGAGCTACGCCTGCATGCATCGAAGTTGCAAGCCGCTCAGGTGGGTGGATACATCGTTGCCGCAACCGATGGGCAAGGCATCTATGGCGTGGGACCCAATGCCGAGACGACGTGGTTCGCGCCCGGCATTGGGAAGGTCTTCAAAAAGGGCGGCGATGTCGTCGTCCAGGGATCAGCCAAGGGTTCGTACGCGATCAATCTGATTTCGGTCAAAGACGGTAAAACCATCACGCCAACACTTCCCGACAACACACATTTGGAGGACGTGAACTTCTTCGAGGACGGCTTCGCAGCCATCGTCGTCGTCGGCAAGGAACGACCGGCCGCCCAGTTCTTCGACGACGCAGAAGAACCCACCAACGAAAAGCGCGTCCCCGGCCTGCTGGGGGGCACGACCGGGAACCTGACGGCAGTGCTGGAAGACCGTAAACACATCGGCATATACGGCCCCAACGGCGACAAGCTCCTCGACCTCGGCGGTGAGCGACCCAACGGAATGCAGCTCATCGGCACCACACTTTGGGTCGGTGAGACCAGCGGTGCCGACGGAGCCCACTTCCAGCCCTACGATCTTCGGACCGGCGACAAGGGTAAGTCGTGC
>NZ_JAVRPS010000182.1:0-9123 GCF_032162105.1 Mycobacterium sp.
GGCGCGCTGGTGCTCGAGGGCGTGGCCGACAGGGTCGCCGCGCTGGTCGCCGAGTTGGGGTCGGATGCGCAAGTGGGCTTCCACGGCCACGAGAACCTTGGCCTCGGCGTGGCGAACTCCGTGGAGGCGGTGCGTGCGGGCGCCAAGCAGATCGACGGAAGCACCCGCAGGTTCGGCGCGGGCGCTGGCAACGCGCCGGTCGAAGCCATGATCGGCGTGTTCGACAAGATCGGCGTGAAGACCGGCATCGACTTCTTCGAGATCGCCGACGCCGCGGAGGACGTCGTGCGGCCCGCGATGCCCGCCGAGTGCCTGCTCGACCGCAACGCACTGGTCATGGGCTACTCCGGGGTGTACTCGAGCTTCCTCAAGCACGCCATCCGTCAGGCGGACCGCTATGGCGTGCCGGCGCACAAGCTGCTGCACCGGGCCGGGCAGCGCAAGCTGATCGGCGGTCAGGAGGACCAGCTGATCGACATCGCGCTGGAGATCAAGCGCGAGCAGGACGCGGCGGCGTCGGCCTAGCTGGCCCTCGATGGCGGTGACTGCCTCCGCGATTTTCTGCGTTGTGGGCAGCAAAGTTGGCGTATCGGTAGTACCATCAGCGAAGCGAAATCAAGCTCTCTTGTCATTAGCTGACATAAATCGCTTGGTGGCCGAAACGGGAGTGTTGCTCTTCACTGCTTTGTCACCGCGTCGGGGTCGGAGGAGGAAATCATGATCAGAACCGTTTGCTGTTTCAGTAGTGTTGGCATCGCCGCGGTCGGTGCGGGGGCGTTGCTGTTAACTCACTCCGGTTTGTTCACCGCTAACCCCGCACCTCGCGCTATTCCCGAGGTCCGGCCTGCGGCCTTCAGCTTCGCCGAGATCTATCCGTGGGTGGTTGCGCCGGGGCCGTCGACCAGCAGTGCTGGCGCCGTCGACTTGTCTGCCGCCGCTTTGACTGCCGCCGGTGGCGCCCTACAGGTGGCAGGGAATGGCGCCCTGCAGACCGTCAATCAATTGGGTCCGCTCGCGTTCGATCTCAACTCGATAAGAGCATTCAGTGCCAGCCAACCGCCGCCCGGTAGCAACACGGCCACGGGCAACTACACCGACATGGACCAATGGGTGACCGGGGTGCCCGGCCTGGCCAGCAGCACCGGCGCGTTGGGCTTCACCGACAACGTCGCCGCGTGGGACCCCATAAACGGCACCCACGCCGGCGTCCTACAAACCGCCAACCAAGTCGGCCCAGCCTTCTTCAACCTCAACGTCCTCAAGGCCATCGGCTTCACCCAAGCCCCGGGCGGCGGCCTTCTGCCTCTGCCCAATGGTCTGAATGACAACTTCAGTGCCGTTGACATCGGCCGGTGGTCAGCCGGAATACCTGGAGTCATCACCAACACCGGCACCACGGGCTTCGTTACCTCGGACAACTTCACCGGTGGCCCTCCAAACGACTTCCGGACCGGCGGCCTGCACACCACGACGCAGGTTGGTCCGATGACCTTCGACTTCAACGTCCTGCCCGCCATCACCACCAGTCTCGGTCCGCCTGGCATCTCGTTCTCGCTCGCGCCCGACATGACCGCTGGCAACACCCCGTTCGCGCCATTCACTCCGCCGACGCCTGGCGTGGTCCAGCCTGGTGGCGGGCTTCCGATTCCGGCGGCACTCAGCGCTCCGGCCGTGAGCCCTCTGGCCGTCAGCGATCCGGCACCGGCGGCCCGCGTTGACGGAAGCGAGACGCCGATGCCCGAGGCCTCCCGGATGAGCGCCTCGACGCCAACGGTCGTGATACCTGGGGTCAACGGGGCTCCCCTCGCCAAGACACCGACCGGTACATCTGGCGCCGGTACATCCGGAGTTGCCGGAGGCGCTCAGTTCACGCCGGTCACCGACGCGCTCAACAATGGGATCGGCGCCTTCACCAATGGGGTCGGCGCCTTCGCGAATGAGATCGGCGCCGTCACCGGCACCCGCCCCAAGACAGCTAGTGGCACCGAGTCGACCGGCGCCGACGGATCCGGAGAGGGTTAGGCCGGACGTACCCGGCAACTCACTTGCACAGCTCGACGACTCTCACGCTGGTCGCCTCGAGATCATGGAGGCGCGCGACCTGGCCGGCGTCGCCATCGGTGGTCCCGGCCAATGCGTTGATCGCGAGGTCTTGAAGGTCGGTCGCGACCGAACGCAGTAATCCAGCCAACTCGGACGGAACTGCAGGATTCAGATTGTCGACGAGATGCTGGCTACCGACGGCCATCGCCAAGCGCGCGTTGGCAGCGACTGCCTGCACCGCGATCGGATCCGTGCCCATGTCGGCACCAGTTTGCAGGGCGACCGCGGTGCGGACGCGGCCGTAGGCATCGCACGCACGTCCCTTGGCCTCGGCGATCTGCTGCGCAGTTGGTGATGGAGGGGTGTTGGACGACGGGCGCGTCAGCGCCCAGATCGCAATCCCCAGCGCGACGATCGAGATCACCGTGGGTACGACGGTGGCCAAGCGCCACACGATGCGCGGTTTGGGATGGGCCGGTGCGTCATCTGAATCTGGCTGCGGGTGCGCTGCCGGGCCATCTGGCTGCTCTTCGTCCGGCTCAGCGCTATGCGTCATGGTCAACGGATCGTAACCGCTGGTTTGCCACATCGGCACCGGCATGCGAGGCAATCTAGCCGGGCTAACCAAGATTTCTGAAAACGCCGATTAGTACGGCGTGTCCTGCGCCGATGGCGGCGGATCGACGCTCCGCGGCGCCGGGCGAGTGTTTAGTCCGCGATCGAACGGCTAGGCCTTGGGATGCGATGAAACCATCGCAGATCAAAGGAAGGCATTCGATGAATTCGAAGAAGACCACAATGACCGCCCGTCGCGGCCTGTACGGCGTCCTCGCCGGTGGCCTGCTGGGAGGCATCGCATCCGCCGCGATCGTCATGCCGAGCGCAAACGCCGCGCCGGACGAGTGCAGTGCCAGCGGCATGGCCACCACCCAGAGTTCGGTGTCGCTGTCCATGAGCACGTACCTGCAGACCCATCCCGACACCAACCAGGCGCTGACTGACATCTCCAAGCAGTCGCCCGGCCAGGCCGAGGTGTCCTACCGGACCTACTTCGAGGGCAACCCGAAGGTGGCTGACGAGCTCAAGGTGATTCAGCAGCCCGTTACAGAGCTGGCCACGCAGTGCGATACCCAGGTATCGCCGAATGCGGTGACCGACGCACTGAAGTCGATCTAACCCACGGGTTCCACTGACAGACAACGGAGGCAAGATGGGGCGGTGACCGCCGTCCCGACCGAGCACAAGCGACGCGTCGGTTCCCTCGAGATCTTGCTGTTGAGCCTCATCGCGCTGGCGGTTTCCGCTGGCGCGATGAGTGCGTTCGTGGCCGGTGATCCAGACCTGAGCACGGCGGCGACCGTGTTTTGCGGCGTGTTCGTCCAGGCGTTGCCGTTCCTGGTGCTCGGCGTCGTCGTCAGCGGGCTGATCGCCGCGTTCGTCAGCGCAGAGCGGTTGTCGCGCTGGTTGCCGCACAGGCCCGCGTTGGCCGTGGCCATCGCCGGAGTCGGCGGTGCCGCACTACCCGGGTGCGAGTGCGGATCCGTTCCGGTGGCGCGTCGACTCTTCGGCCCGGGTACGAACGGGGCGGCCGCGCTCACGTTCATGCTCTCGGCGCCCGCGATCAACCCGGTCGTGCTGGTCGCCACCGCCGTCGCGTTTCCCGGCCAGCCCGCGCTGGTGCTGGCTCGGTGCGTGGCCTCGCTGGCCACCGCGGTCGCGATGGGGCTGCTGTGGTCGCGCTTCGGTCGCGACGAATGGGTGACCCGCGATCTTCCCGAGCCGCCCGCCGAGGGGTCGTCCCGGTGGACCGTCTTCACCGAGGCGGCACGCCACGACTTCCTGCAGGCCGCGTCCTACCTCGTGGTGGGGGCCGCCGCCGCGGCGGCGATGCGCGTGCTTGTCCCCGCCTGGGTCTTCGAGCACCTTGCGGGCAACCTGCTCATCGGGGTGGTGACGATGGGCCTGCTGGCGGTCGTGCTGGCGCTCTGCTCGGAGGCCGACGCGTTCGTGGCGGCCAGCCTGACGATGCTTCCGCTGGTGCCGCGGTTGGTGTTCTTGGTCGTCGGACCCGCGTTCGACGTGAAGCTCGCAGCCATGCAGGCGGGCATGTTCGGCCGCCAGTTCGCGGTGCGGTTCGGCCCCGTCACGTTCGTGGTGGCCACGGTGATCGCGACGGTCGTGGGGCTGGCGCTGCTGGGTGGTGGCACGTGAGCCGGGGCACCCAGAACGTCGTCCTCCTGCTGGTCGGGCTGAGCACCGCGGTGATGCTCGTCAAGGGCACGTACCTGAACTACGTGAAACCGGGACTGCTGCCGTGGCTGATCGCGGCCGCGGCGGTGCTCGTCGTCCTCGGGCTGGTGGCAGTGGTTCGCGACCTCCGGCAGGCGGCAGGCGCCGACGGCGATCACGACGAGCACGGTCATAAGCACCAGCCGTGGCTGGCGTGGCTGCTGCTGATTCCGATCGCGATGGTGGCGTTCGTGGTGCCGCCCGCCCTCGACGCCCGCGGGGCGAGCCCGCAGGCCGCCGTCAGCGCACCGCAGCGCAGGCCGTTCCCTCCGCTGCCGCCTGGACCCGCGCCCGTGGTGTCACTGCCGGAGACGGTGATGCGAGCGGCCGCCGACTCCACCAACTCGCTGGATGGCAGGTCGATCACCCTGACCGGTTTCACGCTGCACCACCCCGGCGGCGTCGACCTGGGCCGGGTCGTCATCGTGTGCTGCGCGGCCGACGCGCAACTCGCCCGCATCCACCTC
Source organism: Mycobacterium sp. (assembly GCF_032162105.1). GTDB lineage: Bacteria > Actinomycetota > Actinomycetes > Mycobacteriales > Mycobacteriaceae > Mycobacterium. The sequence goes on from NZ_JAVRPS010000182.1 coordinate 4,800, forward strand.
ACCGGTCCCGGCGCCGCGGCGGCGACCGGCTATCCCGACGACACCTGGCTGCGGATTCTGGGCGAGATCCTGCCCGGTTCGGCGCAGGCCGGCGACGGCTTCATCCCCACGATGTCGGTCGCGAGCGTGACCCGCATCGACAAGCCGGCCAACACCTACGCGTACTAACCATGTTTGGATGACGCCCGTGATCACCTTCCCCGGCTTCGCCGACGAGGGCTTCGGACCGGTCGCCGACGCGTTCGTCGAGAATTTCCGCCGGGGCAGCGAGATGGGCGCGGGGTGCGCCGTGTACCACGACGGCCGACTGGTCGTCGACCTGTACGGCGGCACCGCCGACGCTGCTACGTCGACACCGTGGACGGCCGACACCCTGACGATCGGCTTCTCCGTGTCCAAGGGCTTGATGGCGCTATGCGGCTACCTGGCCCAGCAGCGCGGACTCCTGGACTTCGACGCTCCGGTCGCCACGGTGTGGCCGGAATTCGCCGGGAACGGCAAGCGGGACATCGTGATTCGCGACGTGTTCTCGCACCGGGCCGGACTGATGGCCCTCGATGCGGTGCTGACCCTGGATGACGTCCTGAACTGGGAGCCCGTGATCCGGGCCATCGAGGCGCAGCGACCGCTGTGGACGCCGGGAACGGCGTACTCCTACCACGCGCTGACCTTCGGATGGCTCACCGGCGAGATCCTTCGCCGCGCCACGGGCAAGATGCCGAGTGCGCTGCTCGCCGACTACCTCGCCGACGACCTCGCTGTGAACGCCTGGATAGGGCTGCCCGCCGACGAGCAGCACCGGGTGGCCCGGATGCATGCCCCTCGCTCGAGGATCCGGCGCACCGCCTACCGCGTGCTGCCGAAGATCCTGCAGCGAATCGGCAGGGCGACCGCGGTGCGGGCAGTCACGATGGGGGCGGCGTTCCCCTTCTCGTTGATCGACGGCTGCGCGGGCGATTTCAACTCCCCGGCGGTGCATTCCGCCCAGATCCCCGCGGCCAATGCCATTCTCGACGCTCGAGCGCTGGCGACCATCTACGCCGCGGCGGTGTCCTCGGTGAACGGTGTGCAACTGCTGACGGACGATTCGATCGCCGATGCCGTCAAGGTGCGTTCCGCCGGCCCCGGATGGCACGCGGCACTCAATCCGCCTGGCATCCGCTTCTCGACCGGATTCCTTGTCAACGGCATCCCGTACCGACCACTGCTGTCGGACTCGTCGTTCGGCCACGACGGTGCGAGCGGCAGCCTCGGCTTCGCCGACGCCGTGAGCCGGACCGGCTTCGGGTACGTCAACAACCTGATCGGCGGGGGGCGCGATCGACGCGCCAACGACCTGACCGCTGCGCTCCGGCGCTGCCTGGATCACTAGCCGTCAGACCCGGCGGGCACTATTGCGGCATGGCGACCCGCGATCAGGCCCAGGCGATCCTCGAGCAGTTGGCCGGACCGCAGGCGGTGCTGCGCGACGACCAGTGGGTGGCGATCGAAGCCCTGGTCGTGCAGCGGCGTCGCGCGCTGGTGGTGCAGCGCACCGGCTGGGGCAAGTCGGCGGTCTACTTCATCGCCGCCAAGCTGCTGCGCGCCACCGGTCACGGGCCCACGGTGATCGTGTCGCCGCTGCTGGCGTTGATGCGCAACCAGGTGGCGGCCGCCGAGCGGGCCGGCGTCCACGCGGCCACCATCAACTCGAGCAACGTCGCCGACTGGGCCGAGATCCACGAACGGGTGCGCCGTGGTGATCTCGACGTCCTGCTGGTCAGCCCGGAACGGTTGAACAACCCCGACTTTCGCGACCAGGTCCTTCCCGCGCTGGCGCACGACGCCGGCCTGGTGGTGGTCGACGAGGCGCACTGCGTATCGGACTGGGGCCACGACTTCCGGCCGGACTACCGCCGCATCCGCACGCTGATCGCCGAGCTCGGAACGAACGTCCCTGTGCTGGCCACCACGGCCACCGCCAACGACCGCGTGGTCGACGACGTGGCCAGTCAGCTGGGTGTGGGCGGTCGCGACACCCTGGTGTTGCGTGGCGGGCTGGACCGCGAATCGCTGCGGCTGTCGGTGGTGAACGCGGGCAACCCGGCGCAACGCGCGGCATGGCTTGCCGCACACATTGATTCACTGCCGGGCTCGGGCATCGTCTACACGCTGACCGTCGCGCAGGCACACGACGTCGCGGCACTGCTGCGCGAGCAGGGCCACCCGGTGGCGGCCTACACCGGTTCGACCGAGACGGCCGAGCGTGAACAACTCGAGGCCGACCTGCTCGCCAACCGGGTGAAGGCGCTGGTCGCCACGTCGGCGTTGGGCATGGGATTCGACAAGCCCGACCTCGGGTTCGTCGTCCATCTGGGTGCCCCGTCCTCGCCCATCGCGTACTACCAGCAGGTCGGTCGCGCCGGGCGGTCGACGGCCAGTGCCGAGGTGGTGTTGCTGCCCGGCCGCGAGGATCAGGAGGTCTGGCGTTATTTCTCGTCCGTGGCGTTCCCGTCGGAATTGATGGTGCGCAACGTCATTCGGGCACTCGAGCCCGACCGCCCGCAGTCCACACCGGCGCTCGAACCGCTGGTCGACCTCGGCAGGACGCGGCTGGAGATGGTGCTCAAGGTGCTCGACGTCGACGGGGCGGTGCGGCGCGTCAAGGGCGGTTGGATCGGCACCGGTGAGCCATGGGAGTACGACGAGGCGAGGTACCGCAAGCTCGACGAGGCCCGCAAGCGCGAGCAGCAGGCCATGCTCGACTATCAGGCCATCGACGGCTGCCGGATGGCCTTCCTGCGGGGCCAACTCGACGATCCCGAGCTCGCCGAAGGCGAGCGCTGCGGTCGCTGCGACAACTGCACGGGATCGCGCTACGACGCCGAGGTGGACGCGACGGCGGCCGAGGACACCCGGCAGCGCCTGATGCGTCCCGGGGTGGAGATCACCCCGCGCAAACAGTGGCCGTCGGGCCTTGGCAAGCTCGGCGTCGACCTGAGCGGACGCATCGGCGACGGGCCCTCGCCGGGGCGGGTCATCGGCAGGCTGACGGACCTCGGCTGGGGCGCCCGGTTGCGGCGTCTGCTCGACGAACCCGACGGCGAGGTGTCCGATGACGTCGTGCAGGCGGCCGTGAAGGTGCTGGCGTCCTGGGAGTGGGCGACGCGGCCCACCGCGGTGCTGGCGCTCGACTCGGACAACCATCCGAAGCTGATCACGTCGCTGGCCCGCGAACTCGCCAGAGTCGGCAGGCTGACCGACCTCGGCACGCTGCAATATGCACCGGAACGCCGGCCCGTGACCGCCGCCAACTCGGCGTACCGCGTCGCCGCGCTGCACGGGTCGTGGCTGCCGCCGGACCCGGCCGTGATCGGCACGGCGGGCGGGCCGGTGCTGCTGGTCGATGACGTGACCGACACCGGGTGGACGCTGACGATGGCTGCCCGTGTGGTGCGGGCGGCCGGCGCACCGGACGTGCTGCCCTTCGCGCTGGCCAGCACCAGCTAGAGATGCTCAGGGGCCTCGCCCATCACATTGGTAACACCGCGCGGAGATCCAGCGAAGTCATGTGCAGTGGCCGAGTCATAAGGGGTTGGCCGAACGAAGGAGCATTTGCCCATGGCCTTCCCGACAATCACAGCCAAGACCGTGATTCGGCGATCCGCACTCGGAGTGCTCGTCGCGGGCGCCGCCTGCGCGGCACTGACGTTGCCCTCGGCCAGCGCCGATCCCGCCGACCCTGCCGAACCCACGGCGACCACGGAACCGACGACGCCTAGCGTTGCGGCCGCTCCCGCCGCCTCCGCCGCAGACGACTGCAACGCCGCCGGGCTGGCGACGACCATCAGCTCGGTGACGGCGTCGCTTTCGACGTACTTCGCGGCCCATCCCGACGTCAACGAGGCGCTGATCGACGCGACCCGGCAGCCGGCGTTCGTCGCGGTCGGACAGTTCGACGGTTACTTCAAGGACCATCCGGACCAGGCCGACGACCTTCGTGCCATCCAGGCTCCGCTGGCCGCCTTCAAGGATCGTTGCGGTTTGCAGGTGTCGCCCACCGACGCCCTCACCGTGCTGGCCGACGTCTAGGCCGAGTACTCGTCATGGCTTGAGGGTCACTGCTGCGGGTGGATCACCGCCTTGATCGAGTCCTTGACGCGGCTGGCCAGGGTCAGCGCGTCGGCGGATTCGGCGAGCGGGAAGTGGTGCGTGATGAGCTCGCTGACGTCGATCCGGCCCGACGACACCAACTCGATCGCCAGTGGCCAGGTGTGGTTGTACCGGTTGACGAGGCTCAGCGAGACCTCGTTGACGTTGAGCTCCGCCAGCGGCAGCGGGACGT
>NZ_JAVRPS010000183.1:0-3563 GCF_032162105.1 Mycobacterium sp.
GTGCCCAGCCGCTTCGGGAACGGGACGTTGGCGGCGAACTTCGCGATGGCCTCTTCGCCGACCGATTCCATGATCGGTGTCTTCATGGTGCCCGGCGCGATGGTGTTGACCCGAATGCCCACCGAACTGAGGTCGCGGGCGGCCGCGATGGTCAACCCGATCACGCCGGCTTTCGCCGCGGCATAGGCGGTCTGCCCGATCTGGCCTTCGTAACCCGCCACCGAGGCAGTCATCACGATGGCACCCCGTTCACCTCCGTCGCGTGGTTCGGCAGTGGCCACCGATGCCGCCACCAGACGGGTCAGGTTGTACGTGCCGTTCAGGTAGAGGTCGATGGTCTTGGTGAAGCCGCCCATGTCGGCAGGGCTGCCGTCGCGCTGCACGATCCGTTGTGCGACACCGAAACCGCCGTGCGCGACCACCGCGTAGCGCAGCTGACCGAGCTGGTTGGCCTGCTCGATGGCGCCCAGGATGCTGTCGTCACTCGTCACGTCGGTGCTGACGAACAGCGCTCGGCTGCCCAGCTCGTCGGCCAGCGCCTTGCCCTTGTCGGCGGCGAGATCGGCGATCACCACACCCAGACCGTCGGCGTGCAGCCGACGTACCGTCGCCTCACCGAGGCCGCCTGCGCCGCCACTGACAATCGCCGACGCACCTTCGAATTGCTGTACCGTCACCGGTCCTCCTTGCTAATTGTTGTTTTCGAGTTGGGTCAGATCGCCCGTCACCAGGTCCCACGGAACCGCTGCAGCCAGGGCCATTCGGCCCAGCCGGCGCGCGAAGTGATTGGTGGTCCCGTAGTCCCCGGCCCAGCTTTGGGCGCGCAGCGTGAACAACCACAGCGGATGCTCGCCGGTGACGCCGATCGCGCCGTGCAGCTGGTGGGCGACGGTGGTGACCGGGCCGACGACGCGGCCGACCGCGATCTTGGCGACGGTGACAGCGTAGTCGGTGTGTTGGGAGTCGAAACCGTGTTCGGCCGCCGCCGCGACGGCCAGTTCGACAGCGGCGCGCGCCCTTTCGATCTCTCCCGCCATGCCAGCCAGGGACTGCTGGACGGACTGGAACGCACTGAGTGCGCGACCGAACTGGATGCGCTGACGGGTGTGCTCCACCGACAGCGCCGCGGCCGCGTCCAGGACGCCGATGATCTGCACGCAGCGTGACCAGGCGCCGCGCCGCGCAAGCTCGCCACCCACGGCGGCGTCCAGGGTCTTCAGCTGGTCGGCGGCCACGTCGAACGTGATCGCATCGCGCGGTTCGCCGGCCAGGTTGTGGCCTTCGTGCAGGGTGCTGGACGCCCCGTCGATGACACCGACGCGCAGGCCGTCGCGACCGCGAACCGCAAGCACCGTCGTGCACGCCCGCGCCCACGGCACGGATTGCGCAGTGCCGGTGACACGCGCGCCTTCGGTCTCGGCGTCGGCAATCGCGACGGTCAACGGACCGTCGGGAAGGTCGATGCCCGCCTGCCGCCCGAGCCAGCCTGCCAGGACATCGGATTCGGCCAATGGCACCGCGCCGGCGTGGCGGGCCACACCGTAGAGCGCGACCGCCAGCTCGCGGGGCCCAGCCTCCATGTCCGGTGTACTGGTCAGCTGGGCCAGGCCGGTGTCCTCGAGGTTGCGCCACAGTTCGGCGTCGAACTGGTCGGGTACGCCGCGGCGGCCCAACCCGGCGTCGTAGGAGCGCCGCCCGATGTCGTCGACGAGTTGGCGCAGTTCGGCGTCGTCGTCCTCGGTGTCGTTGACGGCGAAGACGCCGCCGGCGAGCGCGCTCAACTCGAACCTCCGCTCTTCGCGCAAGCGCTCATCGCAACCCCAGGCCTCGCGCGACCACACCGCGCAGCACCTCGTTGGTGCCGCCGCGCAGCGTGAACATGGGCTTGTGCAGCCAGGCGGTGGTCAGCATTGCCTCCAGCTCCGGGTTCGGCACTGATCCCTCCAGCAGGTCGGCGATCAACTCGACGGATTCGGTCTCGAACCTGGTGCCAAGATCCTTGACCAGCGCCGCTAGGTTCGTCGCGTCCCCGCCGCCGGTGAGTGCGCGGGCCACCGACAAGGACAGCTGGCGCAGCGAGATCAGCCGGGCGAGCAGGTCGCCGATGAGCCCCGCCGTGTGGTCGTCGGGCGACGGCCCCGCACCGAGTGCGCGGATCGCGGCGAGCAGGAGCGGGCCGGTGGACAGGATGCGCTCCGGCCCGCTGCGTTCGAAGGACAACTCCGAGGTGACCTGGTGCCAACCGTTGCCGACCTCGCCGAGCACGTCGTCGTCGGGGACGAAGACCTGATCGAAGATCACCTCGTTGAAGTGGTGCGCGCCCGACATCAACACGATGGGCTCGATGCGGACGCCGTGCGCGGAGCACGGAACCAGGAACTGGCTGAATCCGTCGTGCCGGTGCTGCGGGTCCGGCGGGCTGGTGCGGGCCAGCACGACGACCTGGTGCGCATGGTGTGCTCCGCTGGTCCACACCTTCGTGCCGGAAAGCTGCCAGCCGCCGTCGGTGCGAACAGCCCGAGTCTGCACGGCAGCGAGATCGGATCCGGCGCCGTGTTCGCTCATGCCGATCGACGAATAGAGCTTGCCCGCAACGATTTGCGGTAGCAACCGCTCGCGCTGGGCTTCGGTGCCATACGTCAGCAGGCCCGGCGCGACCTGGCGGTCGGCGGTCCAATGCGCCGCCACCGGCGCGCCCGTCGCGATCAGTTCCTCGGTCACCACGTAACGGTGCAGGTGCCCCAGCTGGTGGCCGCCGTACCGCTTGGGGATGGTCAGACCGAGGAAGCCGGCTGCACCAAGGCGCGCCGAGAACCCCTCGTCCCATTGACCGAGCCAAGAATCGACCGCGGGTTGCCAGCCGAATTCGGCGCGGTCGGACCGCAGGAAGTCCCGCACGGCGAAGCGCAGTTTGACCAATTCGGGCTCACGGGCGCTCAATGCGTCGAACGAACTCACTGCTTGACTCCCTACGCCGTGGGCAACGGGGCCGACGGAAGGTAGAAGTTGGGCGTCAAGTCCTCTTCGCGCGCGGCCAACCGGTATTCCGACAGGTCGTGGCGACCCTCTTCGCGGAGGATCTCCTCGTCGGTGTAGAAGTGGCCGGTGCACGTCGCGGCGGGCCGAGCGACCAGCGCGTGCACCGCGTCGGCCATGATCTGCGGGCTGCGGGCCTGGGCGCGAACCGCTTCGTCGCCCATCGTGACCATCATCCCGGTGCTCGCTATCGTGGTGGCCGGCCATAGCGAGTTCACCGCGATCGGCACCAAGGCGAACTCCTCGGCCCAGCCGAGTGTGAGCAGGCTCTCGGCGTACTTGCCGACGCTGTGGCCGACGTGGGCGCCGACCCACCTCGGGTGCAGGTCCAGCGGTGGCGAGACGTTGACGATGTGCGCGTTGTCGGATCGGCGCAGGTAGGGCAGCGCGGCCTGAACGACCGCGAACGGCCCTTCAACGTTGATCTCCAGCAGTCGGCGTAGGTTCTTCGGCGGCAGGCTCGCGGTCGGGCGCAGATCGAGTGCGCCTGCGTTGTTGATCACGATGTCGATGCCGCCGAATGCCTC
>NZ_JAVRPS010000184.1:0-13919 GCF_032162105.1 Mycobacterium sp.
GCGTTCGGCGAGGTCCGCCACGGTATCTGCTGCGTTCGCCTCGATCGTGATGTCGGGGGTGAACCCCGCCGCTGCGCAGCCGATATCCACGGCGGCACGGATTCCGGTGCCAACGGGCATCGACACGATCGGCTCGCCGTCCAGCTGATCCAGCGCCAGCCGCCGTCGTTTGGCCAGTCGATGCCCCAACGGCACCAGAGCAGCCAGGTTCTCACTGACAATGGTCATCGCCTCGAGCCCGTCGGGCGGTTCACCGGCGGCTCCGATCAGTGCAACATCGAGCTCACCCGAGCGGACCGTGTCGATCATTCGGTCCGAATTGCCTTCCTGGACGGCGATTTCCACGCCTGGATGATCTCGGTGGAACTTCTCCATGGCGATGAACAGCGGCCTTATGGTGCAGCCGATCACCATGCCGATGCTGAGTCGCCCGCGCAACAGGCCGGCGACTTCGTCCACCGCCTCCTGCACGCTTGAGGCTGCCGCAAGTGCGGCACGGGCGGGCTCGAGTGCGGCCGCGCCGGCCGCCGTCAACCTCGCGATCCGTGTCGAACGGTCGAACAGCTGATGGCCGAGCTCACGCTCGAGCTGGCGTATCTGGGCGCTGACGCCCGATTGGCTGATGTGAACGCGTTGTGCCGCCCGAGTGAAATTCGCCTCCTCCGCCACCGCAACGAAGTACTGCAACTGCCGCAATTCCATAATAAGAGATTATAGTTTGTGGAAGAACAATCTGTTGGACTTCTGAATATTCTCCGTGCAAGGTGGAGTCATCGAACGAAATCGAGACGGAAGGACGACAATGACAACCCGCGAGAAGGCGCTCTGCCCTGAGGATTTGACCCGACTCTTCGTCGACCGCTCCAACGCTGGCGACGCCGAAGGAGTCGCTCTGCTTTACGAGGAAGACGCGATGCTCGCCTACCCTCCGGGTGGGCAGACCGTGGGCAGAGCGGCGATTCAGACCCTATGGGAGAAGGTGCTGGCCAACCGGCCACACTTCGAACCGGAAGAGCCGCTGCCGACCTTGATCGTGGGTGACATCGCGCTGACCTCAACGGCGCCCAAGGATGACGCCGGCGCCCGCGCCCAGGTCGTTCGCCGGCAGACCGACGGCAGCTGGCTACGTGTACTCGATCAACCCGAGTTCACTGCGGGCCCGTGAACGACCGGCCGAACACTCGATCGAGAGATACCCAATGAGCGATGGCGTGCGTTCGACAGCTGCCAGGTACTTCATCGCCTGGAAGACCAGGGATTTCCACAGCTTGCGGTCGATCCTCGCCGATGACGTGAGCTTCCGCGGCCCGCTTGGTACAGCGGACGGCAAAGAGGACTGCGTGGCCGGCCTCGAACGCATGGCGCAGATGCTTACCGACATCGACATCGTCAAGGTGTTCGTCGAAGAAACCGACGTGCTGACGTGGTTCAACCTGCACACCGAGAGGGCCTCCCCGACACCGACGGCCAACTGGATGCACATCGTCGACGGCAAGATCGCCCGAATCCGGGTCACCTTCGACCCACGCGAGCTCATCGCACAGATGTAATCAGTGTCCTGGGACCAGCGGCGTCGCAGTTGGTCAGTTCACGAAGTTCAAGCCCAGCAAGGGCATAACCATCGTCAGCCTGCTGCGAGACCACCTCTCGCGGTTGGGCGTTCCGATACTCGGCGGTTTGCCGCTCGGCCACGGCGACCACCCCGCAACCGTGCCACTCGGAGCAGTAGCGACTCTGGACACTGCGGCTAACACCCTGATCGTCGAGTGATGAGCTCCGGCAGCCTCATTGGCCGGACCGAAGTACACTCGTCAGTGTTCTCGACCTCGCCACTCCACATCGCCTGGCCGCACGTTCACGTGGAATCGCTTGAGCCCCCAGCCGTCAGAGACGGCGAAGAACACCTTCTTGGGTCTACCGAACGTCGTGGTCGTAAGCACCGTTCCGCGGCAGCCCACGGGTACGAGCGGAACGTCCATGCCTTCGATCTGTCGGCGCGCAGTGACTGCGTCGCCCTTGCGACACCGCATTGTCCGAATCCCCCTCGGTTTTCCCGGACCGGGCAGACCACAGGATGCTGTAGTCGCACAGTCGTACTCGGCAATACTCATTGTGACAATTCGGCCCCGACGTTGGCAATCGATTTTGCCGCACCGGTCTCATGAATGACCTTGAAGGTCAGATTCGTTTCAGGCATTCGCGCATGGCAGCTAACAGCTGTTCGCTTGCCAGGACCGAAGTCGCGGTTGCGGCTCCGTGCCCGCCTCTCGCAACGCTGCTTCCACGAAGCGGCCCTTTGCCTCCATATACGCCTCGCGGTCATCGCGATACGCCTCGGCGAGACGGTATTTCAACAGTTCGTACCGTTGACGCAATTCGGGTTGCGATCGTAGGAGATCGCGAAACAGACGTAACTCCCGCAGGTGCGGGTCGTCGTGCTGGATGAGGTAGAGGTGATGGGTTCGAGCATCCGGCCGTGGACGCAAGAACCAGAGACGCCAAGAACGGTTCGGATCCGATGGCCACGACAGCCAGCCGGCCTCCTCGAGGATCGGCACCGCACGGTGTGCTTCGGGCAGGGACGTGACCGGGGCCAGCATGTCGACGATCGGTTTGGATGCCAGTCCTGGCACCGAGGTAGATCCGACGTGCTCTATCGGCGCTGACAGCCAGCGTCCCAACGCCATCGATACCCGGTCACGCTGCTCGGCGAACGCCCTCTGCCAATCTGCGTCGTAGTCGGCGATCTCGATCGCCGTATCGGCCATCAACCCAAACTAGTTCGTCGTGGCTGAGTCGCACGATTGAGATCGTGCTAAGCCGCGTCGAGGCTGTCGGCGCTGCACACCACGATCACCTGGGTGTCGCATACCTGGCTCAGCAGGCGGCTGCCGTTCTTGATCATGCTGGCTCCTTGGTCGTAGACATCACACACCCCCTGCCGTAATGCCCTCGTCGAGGGAATAGCGTGCGATTCATGGCCGACTACCGCTTCGTCACGTACGAGACCCTCGACGAGGGCACCATCGCCCGGATCATGCTCAACCGACCCGACCAGCGCAACGCGCAGCAACGCGGTCTGCTCGTCGAACTCAACGAAGCGTTCCTCGAAGCGGAGGCCGACGACAACGTCCGCGTCGTGATCCTCGGCGGCAACGGGCCGATGTTCTCCTCGGGCCACGACCTGGGGTCGAAGCAGTCGATGTCGGAGTACACGCCCGGTCCCGATCAGCACCCCAGCTTCCAGGTGAACGGAGCGACGCGCGAGGGCGCCGAGAAGCTCATGCTGCAGGAGTGGCATCACTTCTTCGAGAACACCCGCCGGTGGCGCAACCTGCGCAAGATCACCGTCGCCCAGGTGCACGGCGAGGTGTACGCCGCGGCGCTGATGCTGATGTGGGCCTGCGACCTGATCGTAGCCGCGGACAACACGCGCTTCGCCGACGTCGTCGGCACTCGGCTCGGGATGTGCGGCGTCGAGTACTTTGCCCACCCCTGGGAGTTCGGGCCGCGAAAGACCAAGGAACTCATGCTCACTGGCGATTCATTGTCGGTCGACGAGGCCCATCAGCTCGGCATGGTGTCGAAGGTGTTCCCCGCCGACGAACTGGCCGACCGCACGTTGGAGTTCGCCCGCCGCATCGCGAAGGTGCCCACGATGGCGGCGCTGCTGATCAAGGAGTCGGTCAACCAGACCATGGACAACCAGGGTTTCTACAACTCGCTCAACGCCTGCTTCACCCTGCACCAGCTCAACCACAGCCACTGGTCGCAGGCGCATGGTGGTGGGTTCCCGGTCGCGAACGAATCCGACGGTGTCCCGAACTGGCGTGAGGCGCCGCCGGTCGTCAATTCGGTCAAGGACAAAGTCAGGGCTGACGGCTAGCGGGCGCAATCCGCAACCCCACGCCCAGCGACGAGCGCAGCACTCACAGCCACTTCTCAGCCGCGCCTTGGGCTTTGCCTAAGAGCCCCCGGCACCGTTGAACCATGACCGCTGTTGTGCCATCGCCGACACAGCCGCCCGCCGACGCCTCCGACAGGCCGCGTCCGCGGCGGCAACGTATCGCGCTCGGTGTGATGGTCGCGGTCGCCGCCGGGAGTTCGCTATTTCTGCTCGCCGACCCGCAAAGCGGAGCGGGGTGGGTGCACTGGGGCGCGTCGGTGATGACTTTGGCCGCAGCGTGCGCCGCGCTCGCCGTCGGGCAGCTCTCCTGGGAGCACACCGTCGGGACCGCCCGCGCCGCCGGTCTGGTGGCCCGACCCGCCGGCACGCAGTCCTGATCGGGTCTAACGGCTCTCCCGGCCTGCGCCTGCGCCGGCGTGGGTGCGGGTGATGGCCGGTTCGACGTATCCGGCGTCGCGCGTCGCCCGGCGTACCGCGTCGGCGACCGATTGCTGCTCGGAGGCGGGAACCAGGGCGATCACACACCCGCCGAAGCCACCCCCGGTCATGCGTGCTCCCAGTGCCCCGGCCGCTACCGCGGTATCGGCGATGAGATCGATGTGGTCTGTGGTGATGGCGAAGTCATCACGCATCGACGCCTGGGAGGCGGTGAAGTTTCGGCCCACCTCGGTGAAGTCGGAATCCCGCAGCGCTGCAACGACATCGAGGACGCGTTGGTTGTCGGTGAGGATGTGCCGGGCGCGGCGGGCATCGACCGGGTCGTGCACCGCAGTCAGGGCCGACGGCCCGCTCTGCTGCGCCTCACGCAGGGAGGAGAGCCCCAGATCGGCGGCGACGCGTTCGCAGGCCTTGCGACGTTCGGCGTATTCGCCGCCGGCGTGGCGGTGCGGGGCGCGGGAGTTGATCAGTAGCAACGCGACGTCGGAGGCGTCGGGATCGAACAGCACGGGTGCGACGGTGGTGTCCAGGAAGTCGATCAGCAGAGCGTGGCGCGGCGCACCGAACAGCGAGGCCAGTTGGTCAAGCAGACCCGTTGGGGCGCCGACGTAGTCATTCTCGGCGCGCTGCGCGATCCGCGCCATGTCGATGCGGTCCACCCCGACCCCTGCTGCGGTGACCAGCGCGCCGAGGGCCGCGCATTCCAGCGCCGCCGACGAAGCCAGCCCCGATCCCATCTCCACGCCACTGGTGACCGCAAGGACACCTCCGGGGACCCGGTGCCCGGCGCGGCGCAGTGCCCACACCACCCCGGCGACGTAGGCCGCCCAGCCGGTGACCCCGCCCGGGGAGGTGTCGAGCGGTATCCGTACCTCGCCGCCGTCACGGTCACTGCGCACCGTGATCGCCTCGCCGTCGCCGGGTTCGAACGTCGCCACGGTGCGCTCCGGAAGCGCGATGGGCAAGGCGAAACCCAGGTTGTAGTCGGTGTGCTCACCGATTAAGTTGATCCGGCCCGGTGCCGAATACGTGATCACGCGGTTGGCATCGATGATGCTCACACCTCCCGCAACCGCGCGGCGACGCTCTCGGGTGTCACGTCGCTGATGAACGCGTCCATCGCCGACTCGGAGCCGGCCAGGAACTTCAGTTTGGTGGCGCTGCGCCGCACCGACATCAGCTCGACGTGAAAGTAGCCGTCCCGTTGCACATCGGTGTGGGCGTACTGATGCAGCGCCGAAATGTAGGGCAGCGGTGTCGGATACATTCGGTCGAACCGGCGCAGGACGTCGAGGTAGATGTCGGCGAACCCGTCCAATTCCGCGTCATCGAGATCGGTGAGGTTGTGCACGAATCTGTTCGGATAGATGTGCACCTCCACCGGCCAGCGCGCGGCGAACGGCACGAACGCGGTGAACAGTGCGGTTCGTGCGATGACACGACTGCCGTCGGTCAACTCGTGGGCGAGGAGGTCGGCAAACAGGTTGGTGCCGTTGCGTTCCCGGTGTGCCCGGGCCTGGCGCAGCATGTCCGCGGCGCGCGGCGCCAGATGGGGGTAGGCGTAGATCTGCCCGTGCGGATGGGTCAGCGTGACCCCGATCTCCTCGCCGCGGTTCTCGAAGCAGAACACCTGCTCGATTCCGGGGCGGTTCATCAGGTCGGCGGTGCGGTGCCGCCAGGCCTGCACGACCAGGCGGGCGTGCCGGGGTGCGAGTTCGGCGAATGATGCGTCGTGGCTGGGAGAGAACGAGATCACCTCGCAGCGGCCGTGACCAGGCGCCGTGACGAACCCGGTGCCGTCGATGCGGGGCGGCGCGGCGGCCGGTCCGTCCGCCCCGGCCAGGCTGGGGAAGCGGTTCTCGAAGACGACGACGTCGTAATCGGGGGCGGGCACTTCGCTGGTCAGTCCGGACGGGCCAGGGCACAACGGGCAGTCGCCGGCGACCGGCTTGTACGTGCGGTCCTGGCGCAGCGCCGCGATGATCACCCACTGACCGGTTTGGCGGTCAAAACGTAACTCGGACTGGTCATGTACCCGCTGCGGCAGTGGCCGTCGATCTCGTACCGGTGCCGGGAGGTGATCCGGCAGTGCGAAGAACAGCAGGTCGCGGCCGTCGGCCAGAGTCCACGCCGTCGGGGTGGTCGTGTGGCCAGTCATCGCGCTGCGCCCACCTCGGCGATCAGGAGGTAGCCGACCTGCGCGCCGACGGCGGCCCGATCATCCTCGGCCAGACCGTCGTCGACGATCAGCGTGTGGACCTGCGTCAGCCGCGCGAACACGTTGGTGCCGACTTCGCAGTACTTGGTGTGATCGGCCAGCACCACCAGCCGGCCGGCGATGTCGATCAGTGCCCGGTTCGTCTGCGCCTCAGCGATATTCGGGGACGTCAAGCCGGCCTTGCGGTCGAATCCGTGCACGCCCAGGTAGGTGGCGTCCACCCGGAACGACGCGATCGCCGCATCGGCGACCGGCCCGACCAGCGCATCCGACGGAGTGCGGACACCACCGCTGAGGTAGACCAGTGGAGCATCGCTGCCGGCACCGGATGGATCGGTCATTTCGCGGAAAACGCTGATGGAGTTGGTGATCACGGTGATCGAAGGCCGCTGCCGCAGAACGCGGGCCAGTTCGGTGGTCGTGGTGCCTGCGCCGATCGCGATGGTCATGCCGTCCTCGACGGATTCGGCGGCCAGCGCCGCGATGGCCGCCTTCTGCGCCCGCTGCTGACCGGCCTTCACCGACGACCATGGTTCCTCGCCCCGCTTGTGGCGGGTCACCGCGCCGCCGTGCACCTTGCGCAACAGTTCCTGTGCGTCCAGGGCATCGAGGTCACGGCGGACGGTCATCTCGGACACGTCGAGATCGGCGGCCAGGTCGGCCACCCGGACCGCACCGGCGGAATGCAGGACACGCAGAATCAGGCCGCGTCGTTCGTCGGCAAGCATCGCCGGAGGCCTCCTCCCTGTGCGCTGTGGTCGTACAGTCCCAGGTAAAACGAACAATAACAAACATGACAACCCCCGAGCTGAAGACGATCACGGTTCGAGGTGTTGCTTTCTGTTTGTTAAAGTAAGAACATGTGAAGTGATCCGCATCACTCGACGAATGGAGTTCATCGATGACGGCCACCGTGCTGGCAGCTGAGAACGTACTGCGGGTCAACGTCGGAGTACTGGACTACGTGCTGATCGCGGTCTACTTCGTCTTCGTTCTCGGCATTGGTTACATGGCCCGCAGCCAGATCTCCTCGAGCCTCGACTTCTTCCTGTCCGGGCGCCGTCTGCCCGCCTGGGTCACGGGTGTGGCGTTCGTATCGGCCAATCTGGGCGCCGTCGAGATCATGGGCATGTCGGCCAACGGCGCCCAGGTCGGGCTGGCGACCGTGCACTACTACTGGATCGGCGCCGTCCCGGCGATGCTGTTCCTCGGCGTGGTGATGATGCCGTTCTACTACGGCTCGAAGGTGCGCAGCGTTCCCGAGTTCATGCGCCGCCGCTTCGGCACCGGCGCACACCTGGTGAACGCCATCAGCTTCGCCGTCGCCCAGGTGCTCATCGCCGGAGTCAACCTGTTCCTGCTCTCGACCATCATCAACGTGCTGCTCGGCTGGGAACGCTGGGTATCGCTGATCATCGCCGCCGCAATCGTGTTGACCTACACCGCGTTGGGCGGCCTGTCCGCGGCGATCTACAACGAAGTGCTGCAGTTCTTCGTGATCCTCGCCGCGCTGATCCCGCTGACCGTGTTCGGGCTGATCAAGGTCGGCGGATGGAATGGGCTGAAGGACAAGGTCATCGACGCCACCAAGTCCGACGGCTCGGTGACCGCGTCGGTGGGCGAGCAGCTGTCCTCTTGGCCAGGCCAGGCGCTCAGCGGTTTCAGTAGCCCGGTCTGGTCGGTGATCGGGATCGTGTTCGGGCTCGGATTCGTGCTGTCCTTCGGCTATTGGACGACCAACTTCGTCGAGGTCCAGCGCGCCATGGCATCGGACTCGATGTCGGCGGCACGGCGCGCGCCGATCATCGCGTCGTTCCCCAAGATGCTGGTCCCCTTCGTGGTGGTGGTGCCAGGCATGATCGCCGCCGCGACGATCGGGGACATGATCCATCTGAAGGCCACCGGCTCGGGCGGCGTCACCTACAACGACGCCATGCTGCTGATGATCCGCGACATCCTGCCCAACGGTCTGATCGGCGTTGCCGTCGCCGGTCTGATGGCGTCCTTCATGGCGGGCATGGCCGCGAACATCTCGGCGTTCAATGCCGTTCTGAGCTATGACATCTGGCAGCAGTACGTGGCCAAGGACCGATCCGACGACTACTACATCAAGGTGGGCCGGTACGCGACGGTGGCTGCGACGATCCTGGCGATCTTCACTGCCCTGATCGCCGCGGGTTACTCCAACCTGATGGATTACCTGCAGACCCTGTTCGGGTTCTTCAACGCACCGCTGTTCGCGACCTTCATCCTTGGCATGTTCTGGAAGCGGATGACCGCCACCGCCGGCTGGGCCGGCTTGGTGGCCGGAACGCTGGCCGCGGTGACCGTGTTCATCCTGTCCAAGGTCGGCATCATCGATCTGCCAGGGCAGGGTATGCCCTTCCTGGCTGCCACCGCCGCGTTCATCGTCGACATCGCCGTCAGCGTCGCCGTCAGCATGGTGACTACACCCAAACCGTCGGCCGATCTGGTCGGCTTCGTCTACTCCGAGACGCCGGTGGACATCCGCACCGATCCGGCCGACGCAGGCAGACCGTGGTTCCAGCGGCCGGTTCCGCTGGCCTCGGTGATGCTCGTCCTCGTCATCGCCCTCAACATCGTCTTCCACTGAGATCTCTGCGAGGAGCCACCATGACCCGACCACATCCCCGCCCGGTGTTGCTGCATCTGTTCGACATCCGCAACATCGTCGGTGCATTGCTCGCCATCTACGGCGTGCTGCTCACCATCGCCGGATTCGTGCCCGCCATTCTTGGCGACCACAACGATCCGGCCGCCGCGAACGACCGCACCGACCTGTACATCGGCACCGACGCGAACTGGTGGGTGGGGCTCATCCTGCTCGCCATCGGGGCCGTCTTCTTCGCCTGGGCCTTGCTGCGCCCGCTGCGGCCCCAACAGGCCGAGCCGGCGTCCGGCGAGACGCCCGAGGCGCCATAGCTTCGATCGCGCGGAGTCAAGCGTTCTGGTCATCGGGCCATTGGAGGATGCCGGGTACCCGTTGCGGGTCTTCCCTCCGCGGCTAGATTGGGTAGACCAAGTCGTCAAGGGAGTCGATTCATGACCGCTACCGTGTCCACCCAACCCGTGTACCAAGTCGTCAATCCGGCAACCGGTGCCGTTGGCGAGACATTCGACATCGCCAGCGCCGACGAGGTCGAGGCGGCACTCGCCGACTCCGCGGCGGCGTATCGCTCATGGCAGGCCGTCCCGATCAGCGAACGGGCGAGGATCGTGGCCCGCGTCGGGGAGCTCTTCAAGGAGCACGCCAACCGACTCGGCGCCATCGCCACCGAGGAGATGGGCAAGCCCCTGCCCGAAGCGGTCGGCGAAGCCGACTTCTGCGGCGACATCTTCGACTACTTCGCCACCGAGGGTCCGGGGCTGGTGTCGGATCAGGAGATCAAGACGCTCTCGCATGGCAAGGCCTATGTCCAGAAGCTCCCGATCGGGCCGTTGCTCGGCATCATGCCCTGGAACTACCCCTTCTACCAGATCGCGCGATTCGCGGCCCCAAACCTGGTGTTGGGCAACACCGTAATCCTCAAGCACGCCGAGTCCGTGCCCAAGTCTGCGCTGGCCGTCCAGGAGATCATGGAAGAGGCGGGGGTTCCGCGTGGCGTGTACATCAACCTGTTCGCGTCCTATGAGCAGGTCGAACAGATCATCGGTGACCGTCGTGTCGTCGGGGTCTCGCTGACCGGTTCCGAGCGCGCCGGCTCGGTGGTGGCGGCAATCGCGGGCAAGAACCTGAAGAAGTGCGTGCTCGAGCTCGGCGGGTCCGACGCTTACGTGGTGCTCGACTCCGACGACGTGCCGGCGTCGGCCGATCTGGCGTGGGACACCAGAATTGGAAACACCGGGCAGGCCTGCAACTCCAACAAGCGGATGATCGTCACCAACGACATCTTCGAAGGTTTCGTCGGTCGGCTGGTCGAGCGGGCCAAGGCCCTCAAGCCGGGTGATCCGGCAGAGGCCGCGGACGGAACATTCGCGCCGCTGTCGTCGCGCAAGGCGGCCGAGACACTGGACGAGCAGGTTCAGGACGCCATCGCCAAGGGCGCGACGCTGCACGCCGGGGGAGTGCTCGGCGAGGGCCCTGCGGCCTACTATTCGCCCGCGGTCCTGACCGGCATCACACCCGAGATGCGGGCTTACCGCGAGGAGCTGTTCGGGCCCGTCGCGGTGGTCTACTCCGTTGCCAGCGACGACGAGGCGCTCGCGCTGGCCAACGACTCCGACTATGGGCTTGGTGGTGCAGTGTTCAGCACAGATCGCGAGCGTGCGGCGAAGATCGCCCAGCGTCTGGAATCGGGCATGGCCAACGTCAACACCCCCGCCAACGAAGGCCAAGAGGTGCCGTTCGGCGGCGTCAAGCGCAGCGGTTTCGGTCGTGAGCTCGGCCCGCTCGGGATGGACGAATTCGCCAACAAGCGGCTGTATTACGTCGCCGACTGAGCAGTAACGAGCGAAGCGGCTACTTCAGGGAGCTGCCCGCGCCGATCAATGGGTAGCGTGTGGAACATCTGGCAGATCGGCGCGCAATGAAGTGCGAGTCGGACGGTGCCGCATCGAAGTTCAGGGAGGCGAGCAGGTCGGACCGGAGATCGGGCACGCACTGACTGTAAGCGAAATTCTACCGGTGCGAGAATGCGATTCTCACGCTAGCTGGCGGCGAATCCGTTCGCGCAGAAATCCCACACTTCGTCGGCCGAAATGGGCTCGACCGTGGCGTCATCCTCACCGCTGTACTGCGCGACGAACATCACCGTCTGCATGGTCATGGCCGCCCACCGCTTGGGATTGATCTCGGGGCGCAGCTTGCCAGCCTCGGCGGCACCCTCCATCAGCTCGATGAGCAGCGCCAACAGCGGCGCGTGGGCGATCTTGACCTCGGACGGATGGGACACCAGAAGGCGCGGCGCGAAGTCCGTGAACAGTGGCCTTCTCGCCGCGGGGTCGGGACGCGATGACTCGAAGAGCAGCTCGATGGCGACCTTCAGCCGCTCAATGGGATCGGACTGACCGGCCGTAGCGGCGCGGATCTGCTCGGCCGACCGGCTGAGCGCATCCTCGAACAACGCGAGAAGCAACTCGTGCTTACCGTCGAACTGCAGGTAGAAGCTCCGCAGCGACTGACGGGAGCGGTCGACTACTTCTTGCACGGTGAAGTCCGTGGTGCCCTTCTCGATGATGATTGCCTGGGCCGCATCGAGGAAGCGCTGCACCCGTTGCGCGGCACGCAGTTTCGCCGTCTTGATCGACCGTTCGACTGCGCGCTGCTTCCACGCCGGTTCTTCGCTGGGGCTGCTCACCAGCTGCTCGGAGGCGGGCTGATTGGGGAGAACATGGATGAACTGTACCGGAGAACGCTTGGGCATTGCGGTGCTAGACCCCCTTGCAGCCAACGTGCCTGAGATTGTAACTTTCTCATGACGAGAATACTATTCTCATTCACGCCATTAAAGAAGACCTATGAGAAAAGGCACGTTCCGCCCGTTTTGCCGCCTGACGGCGCCGGAGATTGAGGCGCTGGACCGGCCATCGTCGTCGTCCCACGTGCCTGGTTGGTCCGCTACGGCCCATGGCCGCTGACGTCGCGTAGAGTCCCGATCCGCTCCCCAGCGAAGGTCCCCGAGTCAGAATGGGTACTCCCGGCCAACGCGTCGTGGCGCGTAGTAGGAGGAAGCATGCCGCTGGCGCCCGGTCAGACCTTCGCTGGGTACACCATCGTGAGGCAGCTGGGAACGGGAGGAATGGGCGAGGTGTATCTCGCCGAGCATCCCCGACTGCCCCGGCAAGAGGCCATCAAGATCCTGCGGAGGGACGTCAGCGCCGACGACGAATACCGTGAACGGTTCGAGCGCGAAGCCGACATGGTCGCCCGGCTCTACCACCCCAGCATCGTGGGAATCCACGACCGCGGCGAGTTCGACGATCAACTGTGGATATCGATGGACTATGTGGAGGGCACCGACGCCGGGCAGTTCCTGCAGGAGAGGTATCGCCACGGGATGCCGCCGGACGACGTCGTGCGGCTGGTCGGCGAGGTTGCGGGCGCGCTCGATTATGCGCACCAAAAGCTTCTGCTGCACCGCGACGTCAAGCCCGCCAACATCTTGCTGACCGACCTCGACTCGCGACGGCCACGCGCACTCCTGGCCGACTTCGGGATTGCCAGGCGCCTCGACGACGCCACCCGTCTGACCGCGACCACCATGACGGTCGGGACGGTTGCCTATGCTGCGCCAGAACAACTGATGGGGACCAAGATCGACGGGCGGGCCGATCAGTATGCGTTGGCCGCCACGGCTTTCCATCTCCTCACCGGCATGCCGTTGTTCCACGATGCCAATCCGGCGGTCGTGATCAGCAAGCACCTCACCGCACCGCCACCCGAAATCGCCAAGCGCCGGCCGGAGTTGTCTCACCTCGGCCCGGTCTTTTCGAAGGCACTGGCGAAGTCGCCCGATGATCGTTACGACACCTGCGCCGACTTCGCCGCGGCGCTGCGCGCCCGCATCGGAACCATTGCAGAGGAACTCGGAGTCAACGACGCGACACAACGGGCACCGGCGTCGTCGCCACACCGGACCCGTCCGCCGAAACCGCGACAACGCCAGGTGGTGGTGGTCGCCGTGCTGGCAGCACTGGCCGTGCTCGGCGTTGGTGTCGCTGCGTACTTCATCACCGGACGGGACGAGCAAGGGTCCGCGGCAGCACCGCCCGCGCGCTCCGCAACCCAGGTACCGGGTGCGCCCGCTCCGAACCCTCCCGTGGTGCCGGTGGTCCTGATCGGGGCCGACTGCGCAACGCTCGGCGCCGCCGGACAGACCTCCACCGGTCAGCCCGCGTACTGCGCCCGACTGCCGAGCACCGGTGACGCCATGTGGTCCGTGTACTCCGGTCAGGTGCCCGACCCGACCGCAGTCCCGGCACCGGGTGACCCGACGTACACGCCCGGCGTCGAACAACAGGTTCGGGTGTGCGTCCAGGAAACGGGCCAGGACCGGCTGACGTGCCGGGAGAACGTCCGGCGCGGCAACCTCGTCGGGCCGCCGTAGCCGACCTCAGAGCTGTACGAGGAGGAGTGCGGATCCGCCGGTGCGGACGTTTTTGTACCGGCGAACCCGACTGTGTGCAAGTGTTTTTCGATGTGTAGGAGAGTGCAGTGACGGGCGGGATGAACTTCGAGCTGACCGAGGATCAGGAGCTGATCCGCAAATCCGTTGCAGAGCTGGCGGGGAAGTTCGACGATCAGTACTGGATGGAGAAGGACCAGAAGCACGAATTCCCCAGGAGTTCTACGACGCCATCGTCGGCGGCGGCTGGCTGGGCATGACCATCCCCGAG
>NZ_JAVRPS010000185.1:0-4162 GCF_032162105.1 Mycobacterium sp.
CCCTGGGCGCAGGCATGTTCGCACCCTTGAGCTGCTTGCGCAGCAGCGCAGGGAACGACGGCAGGATGGCCGCCAGCGCCGGGGAGGACGGGGTGCCGCCCGGCATCTTGTAACCCTTTTTGTCCCATGGCTGCTCGTGCGCGTCGGGGTTGGCCTTGATCCACGCCTTCGCAGCGGGGATGAGCTCATCCACGGTCGGTACGAGCCGATCCACGAGCCCAATTTCGACGGCCTTGGCCGGCTTGAACCGGGTGCCCTGGCTCAGCACGGTCATGAAGGCGTTCTGGATGCCGAGCATGCGCACGGTGCGGGTGACGCCGCCGCCACCGGGCAGCAGGCCCAGCGTGACCTCGGGCAGGCCCAGGACGCTGCCCTTGGCGTCGGCCGCGATGCGGTGATGACACGCCAGCGCGATCTCCAGGCCACCGCCAAGCGCGGCGCCGTTGATCGCGGCGACGACGGGCTTGCCGAGCGTCTCCAGGGCCCGCAGGTCCCGCTTGATCCCCTCAACGGTGCTGAAGAACTCGCCTGCGTCCTCCGGCTGGGCCTTGATCATGCCCTTGAGGTCGCCGCCGGCGAAGAAGGTCTTCTTGGCGCTGGTGATGACCACGCCGGTAATCGAATCCTTCTCGGCGACAAGGCGTTCGACGGCCTTGCCCATGGACTCGGTGTAGTGCTCGTTCATCACGTTCGCCGAGCCGGTCGGGTCGTCCAGCGTCAGGGTGACGATGCCGTCGGCATCCTTGTCCCACTGAATGGTGTTCTCTGCCATTTCTGTTCGAACCCTCTCTTAAACGCGTTCAATGATGGTCGCGACGCCCATGCCGCCGCCGATGCACAGCGTGATCAGCGCACGCCGCGCACCGCGACGCTCCAGCTCGTCGACCATGGTGCCGGTGATCATGGCGCCGGTGGCGCCGAGCGGGTGGCCCATCGCGATGGCGCCACCGTTGACGTTGAGCTTCTCGTCGGGGATGTCGAGGTCCTTCTGGAACTTCAGCACCACCGAGGCGAAGGCCTCGTTCAGCTCGAACAAGTCGATGTCGTCGACGGTCAGTCCGGCGCGGTCGAGCACCTTGCGGGTGGCCGGGGTGGGGCCGGTCAGCATGATCGTCGCGTCCGCACCACTGGTGGCAGTGGCCACGATCCGGGCCCGCGGGGTCAGCCCCTGCGAGGCACCGGCCGACTCGGAGCCGACGAGCACCAACGCGGCACCGTCGACGATGCCCGAACTGTTGCCGCCGGTGTGGACGTGGTTGATCTTCTCGATCCAGTGGTACTTCTGCAGCGCCACGTCGTCGAAGCCGCCCATCTCGCCGATCCCGTCGAACGCGGTGCGCAATTTGCCGAGGCTCTCCACCGTCGAGCCGGGCCGCATGTGCTCGTCGTGGTCGAGGATGACCAGACCGTTCTGATCGCGGACCGGGACCACCGACTTGGCGAAGTAGCCGCCCGACCACGCAGCGGCGGCCCTCTCCTGTGAGCGGACCGCATAGGCGTCGACGTCCTCGCGGGAGAAGCCCTCGATGGTGGCGATCAGGTCGGCGCCGATGCCCTGCGGGGCGATGTAGTTGTCATAGACCACCACGACGTCGCTGAACATGGCACCGCCGTCGGAGCCCATCGGAACGCGGCTCATCGACTCGACGCCGCCTGCCAGCACCAGGTCATCCCAGCCGGACCGCACCTTCTGCGCCGCGGTGTTCACGGCTTCCAGGCCGGACGCGCAGAAGCGGTTGAGCTGAACGCCGCCGACGGTGTCGGGCAGGCCCGCGGCAAGCACGGCGGTGCGGGCGATGTCCCCGCCCTGGTCGCCGACGGGCGAGACGACGCCGAGGATGATGTCGCTGATCAGGTTCTCATCCAGGTCGGGGAAGCGAACGCGCAGTTCGTCGATGAGACCCACGACCAGGTTGATCGGCTTTACCTCGTTGAGGGCGCCGTTGCGCTGCTTGCCGCGCGGTGTGCGGATCGCCTCGTAGATGAAGGCTTCTTCGGACATGGTGAATTCCTGTTCGTCAGACTGGGGGACCCTATGTCCGCAGCGTAACAGTCTCTCCCAACCGGCTGGTTGGGAGGTTGCCCATCCTCGCGAGCAAGGAAGGCGACGGCCTAGGCTGGTCCCCAATGACCGTGCGCCGCCTCGAGCCCTATGCAGTCACGATCTTCGCCGAGATGTCGGCCCTGGCCGCCCGGATCGGTGCGGTGAATCTCGGGCAGGGCTTCCCGGACGAGGACGGCCCGCCCGCGATGCTGAAGACCGCCGAGAACGCCATCGCCGAAGGGGTCAACCAGTACCCGCCCGGCCTGGGCATCGCGCCGCTGCGCGAGGCGATCGCCGCGCAACGGCAACGCCACTTCGGCGTCGAGTACGACCCGGACACCGAGGTGCTCGTCACCGTCGGCGCGACCGAGGCGATCGCGGCGGCGGTCATCGGCCTGGTGGAGCCGGGCTCCGAGGTCGTGCTGTTCGAGCCGTTCTACGACTCCTACTCCCCCGTCGTCGCGATGGCTGGGTGTCATCGGGTGACGGTCCCGCTGGTGGCCGACGGGCGGGGCTTCGCCATCGACGTCGACGCGTTGCACGCCGCGATCACGCCACGGACCAGGGCGCTGATCGTCAACTCGCCACACAACCCGACCGGCATGGTGGCCACCGACGCGGAGCTAGCCGCGATCGCGGAGGTCGCGGTGGCCCACGATCTGCTGGTGATCACCGACGAGGTGTACGAGCAGCTGGTGTTCGACGGGCGGCGCCATTTGCCGTTGGCCGGCTACCCAGGGATGGCCGGACGCACCATCACCATCTCCAGTGCCGCGAAGATGTTCAACTGCACCGGATGGAAGATCGGGTGGGCCTGCGGGGCAAGCGAACTCATCGCCGGGGTGCGCGCGGCCAAGCAGTACCTGACCTACGTCGGCGGGGCACCCTTCCAGCCCGCGGTGGCCCACGCACTGGACACCGAGGACGCGTGGGTGGCCGCCCTGCGGGAGTCGTTCCAGGCCAAGCGCTACCGGCTGGCCTCCGCGCTCACCGACATCGGCTTCGACGTGCACGACAGCTTCGGCACCTACTTCCTGTGTGCCGACCCACGCCCGCTGGGCTACGCCGACAGCACGACGTTCTGCGCCGAGCTACCGGAGCGGGCGGGGGTGGCGGCGATCCCGATGTCGGCGTTCTGCGATCCCGCCGCCCCGCACGTCGGTGACTGGAATCACCTGGTGCGCTTCGCCTTCTGCAAACGCGACGACACCATGGAGGAGGCGATCCGGCGCCTTGGCGTGCTTAGCACCAGGTAGTCAGACCTGCTTCTGCCCGGGGATGCCCTCGTAGGCGATGTCACCGGTCTTCAGGTTCGCCCTCGTCAGCTCGACCAGACCGTCGAGGAACTTCTGCCGCTCGGTCACCACGTGCTGGATCGCGACGTCGACGTTGTCCTTGGTGATCGCAGGCATGATGTAGACCGGATCGGTCTTGACCTGCTCGCCCTTGACCAACGCGTCGGCGACGGCCAGCCCGGCAGACAGTTCGACGGTGCCGTTCTGCAATGAGGTGCCGATGAACTCGCCGCTCTTGACCGCGTTCAGGCCGTCCTCGATACCGTCGATGCCGACGATCGGCATACCTGTGCGACCCGCCTCCTTGAACGCCTGCAGGGCGCCGAGGCCCATGTCGTCGTTCTGCGCGACAACGCCGTTGATCTGAGGTCCAAAGCTGGAGATCCAGTTCTTGGTCTTGTTGACGGCCTCGTCGCGCTTCCAGTTGGCGGTGTCCTTGGCCAGCACCTTGATGTCGGGGTACTTCGCCAGCACCTGGTCGATGCCCTTGCCGCGGTTGATCTCACCGGACCCACCGAGCGGGCCTTGCAGGACGACGATGTTGCCGCGGCCGCCGAGCTTGTCGGCCATCATCTGCATCTCCTGCGCACCGGCCGCCACGTCATCGGGCTGCACGTTCCCGGACAGCTCGGTGCTCTCCAACGCCGCGTTGACGGCCAGCAGCGGGATCTTCTTCGCCTTGGCCGATGCGACCTGCGGGCCAAGCGAATCCGCCTGCGCGGGAACCACGATGATCGCGTCGACGCCCTGGTTGATCAGCGAGTCGACCTGGCTGGCCTGGGTGGAGACGTCGTTGTTGGCCGAGTTCCACAGCAGCTCGATG